>CAYZAE010000003.1:17726-108715 GCA_964476125.1 uncultured Verrucomicrobiota bacterium
GGTGGAGGCTGATTTCCCCGAATCCAATCCGGGTTCCTCTGTGCTCCCTGTGCTCTCTGGGGTGAGAAGGCGAGGTTCACCACCGAGGGACACAGAGAGCGCTGCGACCGTGCGCGAAGATTTGGTTGTCAGTGGGGTTCGAGAGCGGAGAGCCTTTTCTCCGTGTCGATGTCCGAGATGCAGACAGGCGGTGCGGAGCCACCTCTTGGGGAGCGGTTGGACGGATGGCGTCCACCCCCGTTGCCGGTCCGCGCCCCGATGGTGGGTCGGTTTTGTCGCCTGGAGCCCTTGGACGCCTCGAGGCACGCGAGCGCGCTTGCGGAAGCGAACGCGGCGGATGTCGCGGGGGCCTTATGGACCTACCTGCCTTATGGTCCGTTCGCGGATTTCGAAGCCTACGCGGCGTGGGTGGCAGCCTCGGCGGTGTCGGTGGATCCGATGTTTTATGTGATTGTGCCGCTGGCGGCGGGTCGGGCGGCCGGGGTTTCGAGTTACCTTCGGATCGACCGGGCGAACGGATCGATCGAGGTGGGGCATTTGGCGTATGCCCCGTGCCTGCAGCGCACGCCGGCGGCGACGGAGGCCATGTTCCTGATGATGGAGCGTGCCTTTGGGCTGGGGTACCGGCGTTACGAATGGAAGTGCAACGCCTTGAACCGCCCCTCGCGGGTGGCGGCGCAGCGACTGGGGTTTTCGTACGAGGGCACTTTCCGGCAGGCGGCGGTGGTCAAGGGGCGGAGCCGGGACACGGCCTGGTTTTCCGTCATCGACCGTGAATGGCCTTCGTTGCGTGAGGCGTTCCGCCAGTGGCTGGAGCCATCTAACTTCGATGCGCGCGGTGTGCAGCGGGTGTCCTTGGCCGATCTCACCCGCGGATTGCTGAAGACGCGGGATCCTGAGTTGGAGGGATGACCGCGGAGATCAGCCGGGGACGGCACCCGCGCCGTTGTCGATGAGCGTCAGTTGGACCGTGCACTCGATGATGCCGGTGGCGATGGCGTAGCGGGTGAGTCCGGCGGTGTCGTGGATGTGCAGTTTCTCCATCAGGCTTTGCCGGTGTTTTTCGATGGTTTTCACGCTGATGCTGAGTTCGGCGGCGGCCTGTTTGTTGGCGAGACCTTCGGCGATCAGCTGGAGCACCTCGAGTTCCCGGGAGGTAAGCTGGTGGCGGGCTTTCGAGGTGAGGGCGATGGCTTTGCCCCGTCCGGCAGGCGGAGCCGGGGAGGGAGCGAGGGAAGGGCAGTGATAGGGGCGTCCGCGGTGGATGGTCCGGATGGCCTCCGAGAGATAGCGGGCCGAGGTTTGTTTTACCAGGTAGCCGGTGGCGCCGGCTTCGGTGGCGCGCTCGACATAGGCTTCGTCCGAGTGGGCGGAGAGGATGAGCACGCGGGAGGAGGGGCGGGCGCGGAGGATCTGGCGGGTGGCCTCGAGACCGTTGAGCAGCGGCATGGCGACATCCATGACGACCACATTCGGCGAGAGCTGCCGGGCCAGGGACACCGCTTCGCGGCCGTTTCCGGCCTGGCCGACCACGCGCATGTCCTTCTCGGACTCGAGGAGTTTGCACAGGCCTTCCCGGACAATTCCGTGGTCCTCGGCGAGCAGGACGCTGATGGTTGCCGGGGGGGATGGGATCATGATGGGGAGCGTGGCTGTTTCATGGTTTTGGTGACGAAGGGAATCCTGGCTTGAACGGTGGTTCCGGTGCCGGGGATGGATCGGATGGAAAACTTGCCGCCCATCATCTCGGTCCGCTCGCGCATGCCGAGCAGGCCCAGGCGCTTGAGCCTCCGGGACTTCATGATGGCCTCGGCGTCGAAGGCCTTCCCGTTGTCCTCGATCGCAAGGCAGACCGTGCCGCGGTCGAGGGTGATGGAGACCCGGACGGTGGAGGCCTGGGCGTGTTCGGCGACGTTGCTGAGGGCGGACTGGAGGATCCGGTAGAACACGGTGCGCTGAATGGTGTTGAGATGGTCGGCTTCGATGGAGGTGGCGAACTGCACCTGGATGCCGGTGCGCCGGGTGAATTCCTTCATGTAGGAATGAACCGTGGCGATCAGCCCGAGATCATCCAGCGAGGCGGGGCGCAGATCGCGTGCGAATCGGTGGACGGTCTCCATCGATTTTTCGACCAGCCGCTGGGTGCGGGCCACGCGGGTGGCGAGTCGACGGGGATCCACCGAGGCTTCGCGGGACAGGGTTTCCAGGTCGACATGGATGCCGAGGAGTGTCTGGCAGACTTCGTCGTGGAGTTCGCGGCTGATGCGTTTCCGTTCCTCCTCCTGGGCCTGAAGAATCTCGTGGGAGAGATGCCGCATCTGGGCCTGCATGTGGCGCGAGTCCTGGAGCAGTCGCGCCTGCTGGTCCTTGTTGAGTTTGAGGGCCTCCTCGACGGCCTGGCGGCGGGCGATTTCGCGGCGGAGTTCCCCGTTGATGCCCGTCAGCACCTCGGCGTCCCGTCGAGCGTCCTCGGCGATCTTGAAGGCGGAGATGTCGGTGATCGCCACCCGGCAGGACGTCCCGGGATTGCTGAGGGTGACGGTGGGATCCCCGTGCAGACTGGCCCAGAACGGCTTTCCCTTCGAGGTGCGGATGACCGCCTTGCAGATCTGTCCGCCGCCCCCGGCGAACAGGCGGCCGAGGAAGGCGTGGAAGGGGGTGAGGCTGTCCGGGGCGAGAAAGGGATCGATCCGCCGACGCACCAGCCGGCTTCGATCGACGCCGAGAAGCTGGGCGCCGGCGAGGTTCACCTCGAGAATGCACCCCTTCGGGTCGAGGGCGAAATAGCCGATCGGCGCGAAGTCATAGAGGTCCGTGTATTTTTCCAGCGCCGACTTCAGGGCATCCCGGGCGTTCTGGAGCTCTGAGTTCTGCACCTCAAGTTCGATCTGATGGACCTGAAGCTCATGCAGCAGCCGTTCGGTGTCGGCCACTGTTCGAGGGCCGATTCCGGCGCTCTGCTTCCGGCCCCGGATCCCTTTCAACCGGGCTTCCGCCCGGCGACGGAGTTCCCTGGCGTCGGGCGGGGTGGTGGGTTGGGAGTTCATGGAACGTGGGTCGGGGGGTGGATGAGGTGGTTCTGACCGCTCTTTCCCGACTCATGCAGAGTCATGCCGGGTTCCGATGGCTTCAAGGCCGCTTTTTGGTGGTTTTTGCAGCGGGCCGCCCGGGTTTCCGGACCCTGGTCACGTCGCGGCCCGGTCGCGGTGGAGTCCCCACCGCCTGGACCGGGGCGATGTCGGTGAAGGTGATGACCACCCCGTCCACCCGGTTCTCCATGGTTCGATACGGCATGATCCGCACGGTGAATGAACGTCCGTCCTCCGCCTCGGCGCGCTTCTCGGTGGAGGCCAATGTCCGGAGAACCTTGCGCACATCGTCGGCGAGCCGGGGGTAGACCAGGGAACAGACCAGGTCGGTGAAGGGCCTGCCGAGGTCGCTGGGGATCAGTTTGATGATCCGGACGGCCTTGGCGGTGAAACGGCGCACCCGCAGGTCTCCATCCAGGAACACGGTGGCGATGTCGGTGCTGTCGAGAAGGTTCCGCATGTCGTCGCTGGCCCGGGACAGTTCATCGAGTTTGGACTGCAGTTCGGTGTTGAGGGTCTGCATTTCCTCGTTGAGGGACTGCATTTCCTCCTTGGAGGTGGTCAGTTCCTCGTTGGTTGATTGGAGTTCCTCGTTGGTGGACTGAAGCTCCTCGTTGGCGGAGCGAAGTTCGCCCTGCTGAAGTTGCATGGCTTCCTGGGTGCTCCGGGCTTCGGTGCGGACCCGAAGAAGTTCCCGGTCGAGGGTGGAGTTCCTGGAGCTGCGGCCGGGGGCGGTGCCGGAGGCAGGGGTGGCAGGGAGAGGGAGGGGGACGTCGGTGACCACGATCATGACTAGGCCGTGGAGGGGGCCGGTCATTTCGAGTCGTTGGAGGGTCACGTTCACCCGGTGCGTGCGGCCCTCGATGTCGAGGGTGAGTTCGCGCAGGGAGATGCACCCGGATTCCCGCAACGATTTCTGGAAGGCCCCGGTGAGTTCGTACCGCAGCCCCTCGCGGGCCATTGAGAACAGGTTCCAGTCCGCCTTGCCGGCCGGGGGTTCGAGATACCGGCCGGTCCGCCCGCTGATGTAGAAGATGTCACCCCCTTCGTTGACGAGCACCGCCGGGGGGGCGTAGCGCTGGAGGATGAGTTGTTCGGCGAGGGTCTGAAGGCTGGGTTTGCTCCTGGCCGGGGAGGGCTTGGCGGGGGTGCCCCGGGGGTCTTCGCCGAACGAGGCGGGAAAGGTCACGCGTGCCGAGGACTGGATGGGTTCGGCGCGGCGAAAGAGCCGGGAGGCGGTGCCGAGCGTAACGAAGAGTTCCTCGGAAGCCCCGATGGTCTCGGCGCTGCCCAGGAAGAGAATCCCCTGCTCGTTGAGGCTGTGGTGAAAGAGGGGGATGAGTTTCTGCTGCACCTCGGGGGTCAGATAGATCAGGACGTTGCGGCAGCACAGGATGTCGAGCTTGGTGAAGGGAGGATCCATGATCAGGTTCTGGGGCGCGAAGATCACCCGGTCTCGGATCTCCTTCCTCACCCGGTAGCCGTGGTCCTCCTTCACAAAGTAACGGTTCAGAGGGGCGGGGGGGACGTCGGCGCGGATCTGGACTGGATAATGGGCGCGGCGCGCCTTGTGGATGGCGTCCGGATTGAGGTCGGTGGCGAAGATCTGAAGCGCGAAGTCCGCCCGCGGATGGGAGAGTTCGACGGCTTCCTGGAAGGCCATGGCCAGGGAATAGGCCTCCTCGCCGGTGGAACAGCCGGGCACCCAGGCCCGCAGGGTCTGGCCCGGGGACCGGGCCGCCAGCAGCGCGGGAATGGCCGTCTGGCTGAGTTCCTTCCAGGCGGGCGGATCCCGGAAGAAATTCGTCACCCCGATCAGGAGTTCCTTGAAGAGCAGATCGAGTTCCTGGGAGTTGTTCTGGAGATAGCGGACGTAGGTCTCAATGCGCGCGATCTTATGCACGCCCATGCGGCGATCGATCCGCCGGGAGAGGGTGTTCCGCTTGTAGAGCGAGAAATCGTGACCGGTATGCGCGCGAAGCAGGAGGATGGCCTTCTCGCAATTGTCGTGTCCCCGACCTGCGGGCGGATGGATTCCCGAGGGGGCGATGCAGGGGGTGTTTCGGAGGTGCGCGAGGATGTATCCGGGCAGCTGATCGACCGGTGCGACGACATCCGCCAGGCCGGCTTCGATGGCGCTTCGTGGCATGCCATCGAACGCGGCGGTTTCAGGCTCCTGAACCAGAACCAGGCCGGAAGCCTCCTTGATCGCACGTGATCCCAGCGTGCCGTCCGATCCCATGCCCGAAAGGATGACCGCGATGCTCCGTTCGCGCCGGTCCTGGGCCAGCGACCGAAGAAAGAAGTCGATGGGCAGACGACGGCCCCGGGGAGCCGTCGGGACGAGCAGGTGCAGCACCCCGTGCAGCAGGGAGAGATCCTTGTTGGGCGGGATGACATAGACGTGATCCGGCCTGAGGCGCATCCGATCGGTGATCTGCTGCACCTTCATGCGCGTGGTGCGCTGGAGCAGTTGATGCAGGAATCCCTGATGCGTGGGGTCCAGGTGCTGGACGATCACGTAGGCCAGGCCGCTCTGGTGGGGAACGTGGCGCAGGAATTGTTCGAGCGCCGCCAGTCCTCCGGCGGAGGCGCCGAGGCCGACGATGGAGAACAACGGAGGGGGCGCCTTCTTCTTCGCCGGGCGCCCGGTCGGTTCGCGGGCCGATCGCCGCTTCGGCTTCGTTTTGGCGGGCGGTTTCATGCTGGATGGATTGCTCCGGAAACGCTTCTGCCCCAAGGCGGTTTCACTCTCTTGCCGGGTCTCCCGCACCGTCCATGGGGTGAATACCCCATACGCCCGGGCGGCCGGCGTGGGTAGTTTTGGCTCGTCAGAATCAAGTCGACGCCAGGAGAGACAGACAAGAGGGCCAGGCACCCGTGGGGAGGCGCAGGAGGCGGTGGCGGGGGGAGAAGAGACGGGGGAAGAGAGGGAAGAAGAAGAAGAAGATTAAGATTAAGATTAGGATTAAGACGAAGAAGAAGATTGAGAGGGTGCCTGGACGACTGGGGGCTTGGGACGACCGGGAGACCGCGGGTGGTAGGAAGCCGGCGAACTGAGACGGTTGCCCCATTCGGGTGCAGTCGGATCGTCGAGTCGTCGGCGGTCCGACTGCCGTGGGGCGGACGACGATGAACACCATGCAGGAACCTCCATCCCAAATCCGGAAGATCGCGTTTCTCGGGAACTATCTTCCGCGAAAGTGCGGTATTGCGACGTTCACGGCGGACATTCTGGGCGCGATCGCGGCCGAGTATCCCCGGAGCGAGTGTTTCGCGGTGCCGGTGAATGATTTGTCCAGCGGGTACGACTATCCGGAGGAGGTCCGGTTCGAGATTGGCGAGCAGGATCTTGCGTCGTACCGGCGGGCGGCGGATTTCCTGAACATCGGGAATGCCGACATGGTGTGCGTGCAGCACGAGTTCGGGATCTACGGGGGGGCGGCGGGCGGGCATTTGTTGACGTTGCTGCGGGAGTTGAGGGCGCCGGTGGTGACGACGCTGCACACGGTGTTGCAGGAGCCCGGTCCGGAGCAGCGGGGGGTGATGCTGGAGCTCATCGCGCGGTCGACGCGGCTGGTGGTCATGACGGAGCGCGGGCAGCGCATGCTGCGGGAGGTGTATCAGGCGCCGGCGGCGAAGATTGACATCATTCCCCATGGCATTCCGGACATGCCGTTCGTGGATCCGAACTACTACAAGGACCAGTTCGGGGTGGAGGGGAGGCTGGTGCTGCTCACGTTCGGCTTGTTGTCGCCGAACAAGGGGATCGAGCAGGTGCTGAACGCGCTACCCGAGATCCTGGCCGAGTTTCCCAATGTCGTTTACATCGTTCTCGGTGCGACGCATCCCAACCTGCTGAGGGAGCACGGGGAGTCCTATCGGCTGAGCCTCGAGCGCCTGGCGAAGAAGAACCGGGTGCAGAAGCACGTCATCTTCTACAACCGTTTTGTCGAGCTCGAGGAGTTGAAGGAGTTCATCGGCGCGGCGGACCTGTACATCACGCCCTACCTCAACGAGGCCCAAATCACTTCGGGCACGCTGGCCTATGCCTTCGGGGCGGGCAAGGCGGTGATCTCGACGCCCTACTGGCATGCCGCGGAGCTGCTGGCCGACGGCCGCGGGGCGCTGGTTCCCTTCCAGAATTCGGGGGCGATTGCCCGCGAGGTGATCGGCCTCCTGCGGGATGACGCGCGGCGCCACGGGATGCGGAAGAACGCCTACAAGCTCGGGCGGGAAATGGTCTGGAGCAACACCGCGCGTCGCTACATGCGCTCGTTTGAACGCGCCCGCGTCGAGGGGGCGGTCTGGTCCAGGAAATCCTTCGCGGTCAAAACCCTCGACCAGGCGCCCCGGGAGCTGCCGGCGCTGCGGGTGGAGCATCTGGCGCGGATGACCGATTCGACGGGCATCTTTCAGCACGCGGTGTTCACGGTGCCGAATTTTTCGGAGGGCTACTGCACCGATGACAACGCGAGGGCGTTCATTCTTGCGATTCTCCTGGATGAACTTGGCGAGGGTTCGGAGCGGGTCCGGGGTCTGGCGACCAACTACGCCTCCTTTCTCCACCACGCCTTCAATCCAACCACGAGACGTTTCCACAACCACATGAGCTTCGACCGGCACTGGCTGGACGAGCAAGGGTCCGAGGATTCGCACGGCCGGGCCCTCTGGGCGCTGGGACTCGGTGCCGGGCGATCCCCGTACCGCAGTTTTCAGATCATGTCCGGCCAGGCCTTCGTCCAGGCCCTTCCCGCCGTGGCGGAGTTCCGGTCGCCCCGGGCCTGGGCCTTCAGCCTGCTTGGCATCCACGAGTATCTCCGCCGTCTCAACGGCGACCGTTCCGCGCATCAGATGAGGGACTGCCTGATTGCCCGTTTGATGGAGCTGTATGCGCGCACGGCGCAGACGGAGTGGCCCTGGTTCGAGAACGTTCTTTCCTACGACAACGCGAAGCTGGCGCATGCCCTGATCGTGTGTGGTCGTGCGACCGGTCAGGCGCCGGTGTTCGAGCGGGGCCTGCACGCTCTCCGCTGGCTGGTGGAGGTGCAGACGGCCGAGAGCGGTGATTTCCGGCCGATCGGGAGCGACGGTTTCTATCCGCGGGGCGGTTCCCGGGCGCTGTTCGATCAGCAACCGATCGAAGCCCATTCGATGGTGTCGGCCTGCCTGGAGGCCTATCGGGCGACCGCGGATGTTTGGTGGTTCGACCAAGCCCAGCGGGCCTTCGACTGGTTCCTGGGATGGAACGATCTGGGTCTGGAGCTTTATGCCTCGGCCACGGGCGGTTGCCGGGATGCGCTGCATGTGGATCGGGTCAACCAGAACCAGGGGGCGGAATCGACGCTCGCCTTTCTCCTGTCCCTCGCCGAGATGCGTCTCCTGCAGAACCCGGTCGCGGGCGATTCTTCCGGCCGGCCGGCGCGGGGAGCCCCGTGAGGTGCCGACGGATGGGTCCGGACCGTGGGAACCCGGCGGATCGGGGGTTGCGAGGGCTGGGGGTGCGATGGGGTAGGACAACCAGGAAAGGGGACGTATGAGCCGGGTTGGAGTGCATCGGTCCACGGTGGTGCTGCATCCGGACAGAACCCGGGTTCTGCTCCGTCCCTTTCTTCTGCCCAATGAGGCGCGGGCGCGCGCCATCTGCGCCCAGGTGATGGCGCTTCCGGACGAGGACGTTCATGCGCTGTGGTCGCAGACGCAGATCGAGTTTGGCAGTCGTCATGCCGAGACGCGCGCGTTCCTCCGGAACCGGTTCGACCAGGCGAGACATTGCCTGCCCCGGGGAGCGGTGGTCTCGGAGGAGCGGGCGCTCGTCCTGGGGGCTTATTTCAGCCACGAATACTCCCTGGAGGCGGCCGCCCTGTTCAATCCGTCCATGGTCCCGCATCCGGATCAGTCGGATCTCCCTCCGGGGCGGCTTCGATTCGTGCTGAGTCTGCGGGCGACCGGGGAAGGGCACATTTCGTCGGTCACCTTCCGGACCGGTCTGCTGGATGCGGAGGGGGGCGTCACGATCGTCGCGCCGACGCGGTACTGCCTCGAGCCCGCCCAGGTGCCCAGTGCGTCGTTCGAGTTGGGGTTGTTTGAGCGGAAGCTCCGGGAACTGGGTCTGGTGGGGGATTTCACGCGCCGGGCCCTGATGGATCTGGCCGAGACCTTCACGCTCGACGAACTGCGGGCGGCGGTGGAACGGGCCCGTGTTGAGCTGCGGGCCAGCGACCACCATTCCGAGGCTGTCGCCCGGAAGACGCTCACGCTGGCCCAGTCCAACTATGAGGTTCAGTTTCCGGCCGGATCGCTGTTGTCCGAACGCGTGCTGTTTCCCGTGACGCCCTCGCAGAGCAACGGGATCGAGGATGCGCGGTTCGTGCTCTTCCGGCATGATGACGGGTCGGTGGTCTACTACGCGACCTACACCGCGTACGACGGGAAGATGATCCTTCCCCAGTTCATCGAGACCCCCGACTTCAAGCATTTCAAGTTCATCACCCTCAACGGGGCGGCGGTGCAGAACAAGGGGATGGCCTTGTTTCCGAGGAAGATCGGCGGCCAGTACGTGATGCTTGGACGCCAGGACTACGAGAACATCCACATCATGTTTTCGGATCACCTCCACTTCTGGCAGACGTCCCGGCTGCTGCTGCGGCCGAAGTTCCCCTGGGAATTCATCCAGCTGGGAAACTGCGGTTCGCCGATCGAGACGCGGGCTGGCTGGCTGGTGATGAGTCACGGGGTGGGCGCGATGAGGAAGTATTGCATCGGGGCTTTCCTCCTGGACCGGGACGATCCGACGCGGGTGATCGGGCGGTTGCACGAGCCCCTGATCAAGCCGAACGAGAACGAGCGGGAGGGGTATGTGCCCAACGTGGTGTACTCCTGCGGAAGCATGGTGCACGGGGAGCTCCTCATCGTTCCCTATGCCATGTCCGACTACGCCGCCACGTTCGCCACGGTCCGACTCGACGACGTTCTGGACGCGATGGAGCCGTAGGGCCCGGGCGCTGGAGCTGCGCCCGGCGCCGGTCCTACCGCGGCCGGCGGACCGCGGTAGGGAATCACCCCATGGCGGGTCTGACTGACATCGGCGAAGGTAAGTCATCGCAAGGGACATCAGACGGGTGACAAGTCAGAGGTGACGGATGTCAGGAGACGGAGGGTTTATCCAGAAAGGCGGATACTTCTATGTTATGGACGATCGCGGTGGTTCTGCTGGTGCTATGGGCTCTGGGGATGGTGAGCAGTTACACCATTGGGGGCCTGATTCACATCCTGCTCGTGGTGGCGGTGGTGATGGTGTTGATCCGGCTGATCCAGGGCCGGAGTCCGGTCTGAGACCGCCGGCACCCCCGGGTTTCGGGAGGTTTCATTCCCCATTCCATTCGAAAGCGAAAGCGCGTGACGCGACAGGAGGACTCCATGATTCCGAACCATGACGACTTCATAACGGCCATCCGGGAGCGGAGGAAGGTGCGGGTCCGCTTCTTCTCGGTCCCCGATCAGGGGATCCTGGACCGGGTGTGTCTGCCGTTGGATTACGGTGTGGGCGGGGGAGGGGTGGGGGACCTGAACCGTTACTGGTTGTGGTGCCCGGAAATGATCGAGGGTTCACGGCTTCTCGGTCTGCTTTCGGAACAGATCCTGAGCCTGAGAATTCTGGGGGATCCGTTCGCGCCCGCGGAAGTGGGAGCTGCGGAATGGGCCTGGTCGGTTCCGCGGGACTGGTCCGGGGAACCTCTTCCCTTCGAAGGGGCGGACCGCCGGGCGAATCCGTTTCTTCCACTCCAGGACAGCACGCCGGTCGGCCTGTTTGATTTCGGAAGCCTCCGCTTCGCGGATGGCTCCCCGTAGGGGGTCAATGAACCTGGGTCCGGACGGTTGGCGGACGGGCCTGGGAAAGGTGGACGAGCGCCGCCAAGAAGGAACTAAGCATGAACGCAATGACGCAGTGGAATCAGTGGAGGCAGTTGGAAGCACTTCAGCACGGGTTGGGCGGGTTGCTGGCGCGCGCGCCGGGGCAATGGCCGGAGGGCCGCGAGGAACGCATGTCGGTGGCGGAATGGGCGCCCCTGGTCGACATCAGCGAGGACGCCACCGAATACCGGATCAAGGCGGAGCTTCCCGAGATCCGGCGTGAGAACGTCAAGGTGACCGCTGAGGAGGGGACGCTCACGATTTCGGGAGAGCGGAAGTTCGATAAGGAGGAGAACGGCATGCGCTACCACCGGGTCGAACGATCCTACGGCAGCTTCGTGCGGAACTTCAGTCTTCCGGACGATGCCAGCGCCGCCAACGTCACGGCCGAATTCAAGGAAGGGGTGTTGACGGTCCATTTGGCGAAGACGGAGCGACCGAAACCGCAGCAGGTGGAAGTCAAGGTGGGGTAGTGGCGAGGGTGATTCTAACAAGGAAAGGCGAAACGATTATGCAGACAGCAACACAGATCCTGGAGAAAGACATGAACCGCCTGCTCGAAGACGCGCGGGCCCTGATGGATGCGACCACGGATGTCGCGGGTGAAAAGATCAAGGAGGCCAGGCAGCGACTGTCGGTGGCCTTGGAAGGCGGCCGGGTGGCCTGCGGGGAGATGCGGGACAAGGCGGTCCAACAGGCGGACGCCGCGAACGTGGTGGTGCATGCGCACCCCTATCAGGCCATCGGGGTTGCCTTTGGGGTGGGGGCCATTCTGGGTTTCCTGGGTGCGCACCGGAGTCCTTCCAACGGCCGTTGAGGCTATCCTTTCATGGAGCACTCCTCCACGGATGTCGGGCGCCTGGTGCTGCCTTGGCGGCGCCTGGGGAGACGGTTGCTGGGGATCTTCCGCAACCGTCTCGAGCTGGTGCTTTGCGAGATTCAGGAGGAACGCGACCGCCTGGTGCGGGTGATTCTTCTCGCCCTCGGCGTGGCCGCCTTCGGTTTGCTCGCGGCCATGGCGATGTCGGCCGTGCTCGTGGCCGTGCTCTGGGAAGTGTCCAGGGTCGCGGCCTTTCTGGGGCTCGCGGGCATCCATGGCGCGGTGGCCTTTCTCCTCTATCGCCGTCTCGCGCTCACCCTGCGGGACTGGGAAAGCCTTCCTGAGACGCTGGGGCAGCTGCGCAAGGATCGCGCCTGCATGGAAGGGGAAAATCCATGAACGATCTGATGGAGCGGAAACATCGGCTCGTCACGGAAAGCGAGAGCAACCGTGGGGCGCTCCAACAGGAGTGGCGGCAACTCACGGAAGGCGTGCAGGGGGAACTCGACCGGCTGCGCTCCCCGGGTGCCTGGATCGCCCTGGCCCTTTCCTTCTGGACCCGGCCCGCCGGGCCCGCCGGGTCCGTGGGCGTGACCGGGAGGCCTGAAGCCGTTGGGGCGCAGTCCGGACCCGGCCCCTGGATCGAGTGGATGAGCCGGCTGGTTCGGCTGGCGACCGGAGTGATCGGGACCTGGCGCCGAATCCTCGCCGAGCACGAACGCGGACAAAACCGTTGATTTATGAGGGCCATCGATCAGCCGTCGGAACCGATCCCGGGCGGGGCGGTGGATTGGGTCCAGGCGCCCGATTACGACCGGGTCCGGAGGGCCCTTGAGTTGAGGCGTGTTTTGGTGGTGGAGGACGACCGGATCATCCGGGATCTCAATCGTCGTGTGCTGGAGCGGTCGGGCTTACGGGTGAGCATTGCGGAGGATGGGTTGTGCGGGTGGGAGGCGCTGCGGAGCCGACACTTCGATCTTCTGATCACGGATCATGACATGCCGAGAATGACCGGGGCGCAGCTGGTGGGCCGGTTGCGAAAGGCGCGAATGGACCTGCCCGTGATCCTTGCCTCCGGCAACCCGGATCTGGGGGAAGGGTTTCCGCAGTCCGTCCTGCGATTGGCGGCGGTCCTCCTGAAGCCGTTCAGTCCGCGGAGGCTGATCGAGACCGTCAAACGCGTGTTGCGCACCGAGGTCGACGCCGCCGTCCGGCCGCGGGCACGGGATGGGGCCGGGGGAGGTCCGGCGTTCCGGTTTGGTCCTGCGTGTGCGCAGCTCGGCCTGATGAGGGAGGAACCCTGCGGCGTGAGGGCGGGAGGGCGGGCGGCCGTGGCGGGGGACTTTTGGAGCGAGGATCGGGGGTAGGACTACACCCCATGGTGGGAAGAGGTTGGGGCGTGAAAGAATCGGGAGTTGGAAAGGGAAATCGAATGTCTAGCACCTTGTTTGTTGTTCTGCTGGTCGTCCTGTTGCTCGGAACCATCCCGGCCTGGCCTCACAGCCGTGGCTGGGGCTACTACCCAAGCGGGACGCTGGGGGTGGTGCTCGCGGTTCTGATCGTGTTGATGTTGATGGGAAGGATTTGAGGGTGAACGGGCCGCGGGAGCGGCGCGACGGAGGGAGGGTTCGACCGTCATGACAGAGATGCTTCGCTGGTTTTTTCGTGCCGGATGTCTGGTCGCCGCAGCGGTTGGCCAGGTGGGTTTCCGGCTGGAGCGTTGGTTGCTGCCCAAGGCGTTCGCGGATCGGCGCGCATTCCTGCGCAGCGAAGCGATCCGGCACCGGGACGAGGAGGCGGAGCGTCTGGATCGACTGCGGAATCCCGGGGATTACGCGGGACGATGACCGGTTGGGGCGGTGCGGTGCCGTGCGGTGCGGTGCGGTGCGGGTGGCGGGGAGGGGATGAGATGGGATGGGAGAAAACTATGAACTTGTTCAAATGTCCGCACTGCGCGCGGAAGCTGGGAAACTACATGTACTCGGACCTCTGCCCGTACTGCCGGAAGGAGCTGGTGCACAACACCCGCCCCCTGGTTCCGGCGCCACCGAAGCGGCCGCCCGGACTTGATCCGTGGCCGGTGCGGTGTCTGCGCAGTATTGCGCGGTTCGTGGAGAGTTGAGGCTTCAGAGCAGCAGCGCGGCGACGCCCCCGGCGGCTCCTGCGGCCCAGAGCAGGGCCACCGCCTTGGGCCGCGTGAATCCCGCCCGGACCAGGCGGTGCGAGAAGTGGTTGGTGTCGCCGATCCAGGGGGGGCGGCCGAGGCGTGCCCGGATCCAGACCACGGAGGCGAGATCGGCGAGTGGCACGATCAGGACCAGGAGCGGGCTTAGGACGGCGAGGGCATGGGGGCGGTCGGCGGAGTAGAAGCTGGGAAGGATGGCGAGCACGGCGAGGAGGAAACCCGTGACGTGGCTGCCGGCGTCGCCGAGGAAGGAGCCGGCCCTGGGATAATTCCAGGGCAGGAAACCAAGCAGCGAACCGCAGCCGAGCAGGGCGAGTGAGGCGACGAGATATTGGCCGTTCCTGGCGGCGGCGAGCGCGAAGAAACCCGCGGCGAGGGCGCCGATGCCGGCACAAAGCCCGTTCATGTTGTCGAGAAAGTTGAGGGCATTGGTGATGCCGACGATCCACAGCACGGTGACCAGGTAGCTGAAGACGACGCTGGGAACGAACAGGGTGACGCGGACGCCTGCCGCGGCCACGAGCGTGGCGATCAGGAACTGGCCTGCGAACTTGGGCAGCGGTTTGAGCTCGTGCCGGTCATCGAGCCAGCCCAGCACCAGCATCCCCACCAGCCCCAGCAGAACCGCCCCCAGCTGCCACCGCCGTGCCGCGAACCCGTAGTCCAGCCGGGCAAGATCGGGGAGGTCGAGACCCGGCAGCCGGGTGCCCGAACCCGCGAGCCAGAGCAGACCGGCCCCCAGGGCCAGCGGAGCGAGAAACCCCGTCATCACGGCGAACCCGCCCGCCAGAGGGATGGGTTCGGCGTGGATCTTGCGGGCTCCCGGGTCGTCGACCAGGCCGGTGGCCAGGCAGTGACGCCGCCAGAGCGGCAGGGTGGCGAACGAGGCGAGGAAGGCGCCGAGCAGGGAGGCGAGATAGAGGGTGAACGGGAACATGGCGTTCAGCGCCGTGCGGCGAACGGGGAGGGGCCGTGGGAACGTTCCCGCTTTTCCAGCAGGCGGAGATAAAGGGTGTGGAGATCGGTGACCATTCGCTCGGTGGTGAAGCTGTCGCGCACGAGGTCCCGGCCGTGTCTTCCGAGTTCCGCGCGCAGACGCGGGTCCGAACCCATGAGGCGGATCCGTTCCCGCAGGGCCGTCAGATTCCCCGCCGGCACCAGGAACCCCGTCCGGCCGTTGACGCAGACCTCGTTCGCCCCGTCGCAGTCGTAGGCGATCACGGGCCGCCCGGCGGCCAGGGCCTGGGGCAGGGCGCGTGGAAGCCCCTCACGACGGGACAGGTGCACCAGGAAATCCATGATCCCCACCAGATCCGGGATCTGTTCCGGATCGACCAATCCGGTGAACACGAAGTTCTTCGTCAACCCGCGCGCGGCAATTTCCGCCTCCAGTCTTGCCCGGAGCGGGCCATCGCCCACCAGCAGGATGCGCAGCTGGGGGAGGTCGCGGAAAAGCACGGCGGCGGCTCCCAGGAGGTCGTCGTGCCCCTTCAGCGGCACCAGCCGGGCAATCTTTCCCACCACGATGTGCTCGGGTCCAAGACCGTACCTGGCCCGAAGGCCGGGATCCGGCCGGGCTGCCAGAAAGGGGGCGATGTCGAAGCCGCTGAAAACCCGGGTGTAGCGGTCGGGCGCGCCGATTCCGGCGGCGAGGTACTGCCGGGTCATGGCATTGGCGACCACGACGAAATGCGTCGTGCAGCGGGCGGCCAGCCGTTCCGCGGTGAGGAAGGACAGATTGGCGAGGCGTCCCTGGAAGGGGCCAAAGGAGGGGCCGTGGATGGTGTGGATGACGACGGGCACACCCGCCCTGCGGGCGGCGATGCGGCCGAGGAGACCGGCCTTGCCGCTGTGGGTGTGCACGATGTCCGGCCGCTCCGAGCGCAGGATGTGGGTCAGCGTGCGCAAGGCCCGCAGGTCATGGAGCGGGTGGACGGGCCGGACCAGGGTGGGAACGATGGAGAACTGCTCGGGCACGCGACGGGCGATCGGCTCAAGGGACCCCTCCGGACCGTCCGTGGGTCCGGAAACCAGGTGCACCTCAAGCCCCGGAAGACGGCGCAGTCCGAGAACGGAATCGAGGGTGTTCTGCTGCGCGCCGCCGACGATGAGCCGGGTGATGATGTGGAAGACGCGCATGGAGGGTGCGCGGCGGGGTTGTCCGGAGGGCGGGAGAGCGGCGCGGGGAGGATCCGGCGCCCGCACGGTCAGGCCCCGAACTTGCCGGCGGCGATGTCCTTGATGCGTTTCTCGGCGGTGCGGGCCTCGGGCGAACCGGGGACGGCGGTGTCGATGAACTTCTGGTAATGCTTCCGAGCCTCGGGTCCCTTGCGTCGCTGGAAGTCGATCTCGCCCAGATGGTAGTAGACCATGTTGAGCTTGGGGGCGAGTTCGAGCAGGCGCCGGTAGTCCTTCTCGGATTCCTCGAGTCGGCCCATCTGGAAGAGGGCCAGGGCGCGGTTCACCAGGGCGGGGAAGAATCCGGGATCCTTCTCAAGCACCGTATTGAGCGTGCGCACCGCCTCGGCCAGGGCGCCGGTTTGCATCAGGATGGCGCTCTTGCTGATGAGCGGCCGGGGATCGCCGGGCAGGCGTTCGATCAGTTTGTCGATCGTCTGAAGCGCGGCGTTGGTCTGGTTTGCGGCGACGTAGATGTCGCCGAGCGTCTGGATCGGCTCCATGCGATCCGGGAATTTCGCCTGGGCCTCCGCGAGGATCCGTTCGGCGGTGGGCAGATCGCCCTTCCGATAGCGGGCCCAGGCTTCGATGGTGGCCAGGTCGGTTTGCTGGGGAACGGTGAGCGGGCGTTTGTCGGACCGGATCTCGCCAAGGACCTTGAGCGTCTCGTCGTAGGTCTGGGCGGAGAGCGAGGCGCTGGCCAGCCAGAAGCGGTATTCCAGCGAATCGGGCTGAAGGTCCAGCGCGCGGGCGAACTGCTGGGCGGCCTGGCGGTGCAACCCGCCTTCCTCCAGAATCCGGCCGAGCCGGTAGCAGAACAGCGGTTCATCGACGGGGCCGCAGATGGAGAGGAAGGAGGGCAGGTCGCGGTAGCGGCCGAGCTGGTCGTTGAGCGCCTTTTCGAGCACCACGGCCTCGTTCTTCTTCGATCGCAGGTTCTCGTTGTAGCGGGTGTTGATGATGGCGGCGATGTTGTCCTTGCTGAGCTGCGAGGCGGCGGTGAAGAAATCGGCGGCCTCGGTGATCCGGCCGCGGCGCTGGAGGGCGACGCCCCAGGTGTTGAGGGCGCGCGAGTAGTGGGCGGCGATGGGGATGGTGTCATTCATCTTCCGCTCGCGCATGCGGGCCAGGGTGGGGTTTTCCACGAGTTTTTCGCGGATCTTGTTCCAGCGCTGGTGGACGGCGTTGAACTCCTCATCCGGCAGCTGGGGCAGCCGGAAGGTTTCCATGGTCTGGAAATTGAAGGCGTAGACCGTGTTGGTGGGGCGGAGGTAGTAGGACTCGAAATAGAAACCGAAGCTGGGATGGAGATAGTACAGCTGGTTGGTGAGGCCGAGGGCGACCATCTGGTGGAGGATGATGTTGTCGCCGATCGGGTCGCTGATCTCCTCGATCTTGAGCGCGGGCCAGCGTGAGTCGTAGGTCTTTTCGTGGTGCCGCTGATAGAAGTGGCGGGGGAGGATCTGGGTGTTGATCGGGATGACCTCCTTGGCCTGCCCTTTTTCGGTGAGCAACCCCATGGCCAGCATCAGGAGCGAGTTGTCGTCGCTCACCAGCGTCTTTTTTCCGGGCGGAAGATCGACCAGGGTTTCCGCGAGTTCCCGGACGAAGGGCCCGTTCTGTGCCTGGATGGTGGGAGCGCTGCGGACGGCCAGCATGCCGGCGGCGGCGATGGGCAGGATCACGGAGAGGCCTGCGACCAGCTTGCCCAGGGCGATGAGGCTGCTGCCCGGGGGACGCGGGGCCTTGCGGTCGGGTTCCTGGCTGAACACCAGCATGGCGTAGCCGGACATGTAGCCGACCACGAGGGCGGCGAGGAAATAGAAGTGAAGGAACGGCAGGCCGAGCCCGATTTCGCGGGGACTGAACGGGGGGTCGAACATGACCCAGGTGCAGGCGGCGAGGAAGACGAGGTGGACCACCCGGAACATCACGTTGGTGATCGCGGAGCCGGCGGCGCTCATGTCGCCGAACGAGGACGGCCAGCGGATTCCCATGAAGACCACGGGCACGATCGAGGTCAGGCTGCAGAACAGCAGGATGGTTCGGGGAAAACTGAAGATGTATTGCCGCTGGAAGCTAAGTTGGGTCCGGAGCAGTTCGAAGAAGCTCATGTCCGATTGGCCGGACATTTTCAGGGCGATGGGCTGGACCAGGTAGAAGAGGAGTCCGGCGATGCCGGCCAGGGTGGTTCGGATGAGAAAGGGGCCGTCGAAGAACGGGATGCCCTTGGCCCAGACGATGGCGCAGAAGAAGAGCGGGGCGAAACCGATCACCCCCCAGTCGTTCGCGGCGGCGGCGCCGAAGGCGAAGGAGAGCCAGGCCAGGTAACGGTCTTCCTCGAGAATGCGGAACCGCAGGAAGGAGAAGATGCAGAAGGCGAACAGCGCGAGATTCACCATCTCCCCGGTCATCGCGGTGGCGTTCTCCCAGAAGGTGAGCTGGAAACCCAGGAGCGCCGCGGCCGCGGCGGCGGGCATCCAGGCGAAGGGAATGGTCAGGAAGCTGAAATCGCTGCGTTCACGCTGTCGCTGCTCCCGGGTCCGGTCATGGGGCAGGAGGACGATGCATTTGACGAGGAGCCCGAGGACGAGGGCGGCGAGCAGCGCGCTGAAGGCGTTCAGGCCGACCGGTTGGAGCGGTGCGGGCAGCAGACGGAGCGGGTAGGTGACGAGCAGCGTCACCGGCCCGAGTTGCATCGAGTTCCAGTCCCAGCCCGCCACCTTCGACACGACTTCAACACTGCTGAAGCCGACCCATCGGTTGAGTGTCGCCCCGTACAGCAACAGGCCGGCGGCGGCGGCGAGCCACGGGAGAACGAAATGGACAAAGCGCGAGTGTTCTCTTGCGGCCATAATGAATGGACGTGGAGTGTGAGGACCCAGTTCGTCGCTTGGCAAGCTGCCACTCGCAGCGGTGTTGGGAGGGTGAGACTGGTGCCACTTTCCGCTGGCGGTGGGGGTGGGCGGCTTGGGAATCTGAAACCCCATGAAGTACATTTTCGTGACGGGCGGCGTGGTGAGTTCCCTGGGCAAGGGGCTCACGGCCGCCGCGCTGGGAACGCTTCTGGAGCATCGCGGGCTCAAGGTGGCGCTCCAGAAGTTCGATCCCTACCTGAATGTGGACCCGGGGACCATGAGCCCGTTTCAGCACGGCGAAGTGTACGTGCTGGATGACGGCGCGGAGACTGATCTCGACCTGGGGCATTACGAGCGGTTCACCCACACCAAGCTTTCGCGGTTCAACAACCTCACCACCGGCCAAGTCTACCAGACCGTGCTCAACAACGAGCGCGAGGGCAAATACCTCGGCAAGACCGTCCAGGTCATTCCCCATGTCACCGACGAGATCCAGAAGCGGATCTACCTGGTCGGGGACCTCACCAAGGCGGATGTAGTGATCACCGAGATCGGCGGAACGACGGGCGACATCGAGGGGCTTCCGTTTCTCGAGGCCATCCGGGAGTTCGCCCAGGACGTCGGACCGCACAACGCGATCTTCATCCATGTCACCTACATCCCGTTCATCAAGGCGGCGGGTGAGCTGAAGACCAAGCCGACGCAGCAGTCGGTCGCAAAACTGCGGGAGATCGGCATCGCGCCCCACATCATTGCGTGTCGCAGCGAATATCCGCTGGAGAAGGATGTGCGACAGAAGATCGCGCTCTTCTGCAATGTGCCCTACGAAGCGGTCATCGAGGCCAAGGACGTCGAACATTCGATCTACGAGATGCCCCTGATGCTCCAGCGGGAGCGGATGGACGAGCTGGTGTGCCGGTTGCTGCATCTCGACGTGCCGGTGCCGGACATGCGCGGCTGGCAGGAGATCATCCGCAAGCTGATCGCCCCGGCCCACCGGGTCCGGATCGCCGTCGTCGGCAAGTACATCGAGCTTCAGGACGCTTACAAATCCGTCTACGAAGCCATCATCCACGGGGGCATCGCCCTCGACTGCGGGGTGCAGGTGGACAAGATCGATGCGGAGCAGATCGAGCGCGACGGGGCGGAACGGGTGCTCAAGGGGGTGGGTGGCATTCTCGTGCCCGGCGGTTTTGGCGAGCGCGGGATCGAGGGCAAGATTGCCGCGGCCAGGTACGCGCGGGAGAACCGGGTTCCGTATCTGGGGCTCTGTCTCGGCATGCAGATCGCCACCATTGAATTCGGTCGGAACGTGCTGAACCTCGCCGGGGCGCATTCCACCGAGTTCCGGTTGGACACCCCGCATCCGGTGATCGATCTGCAGGAGGATCAGCGGGAGGTGCGCTTGAAGGGTGGGACCATGCGGCTCGGCGCCCAGCCCTGCCAGTTGAAGATGGGAACGCGGGTGCAGCGGCTTTACAACGCGTTCGTGGTCAACGAACGCCACCGGCACCGGTACGAGTTCAACAACGCCTACCGCGAGCAGTTCGAGGCTGCCGGGTTCGTCTTCGCCGGCACCACCCCGGACGGTCGCCTGGTGGAATGCATCGAACTCAAGGACCATCCGTTCTACTGCGCCGTGCAGTTCCATCCGGAGTTCCAAAGCAAGCCCGACTCCCCGCACCCGTTGTTCCGCGGCTTCATCGCCGCCGTGCACGAGCACCTGCACCACAAGCCGATCTGAGCGTCCGCCCGCGCATGCGCTATTCCGAGGCCCTGGAATTCCTGCGCGGACTCCAACGCGCAGGCATGCGCCCCGGGCTGGACCGGGTGCTGCGTCTGGCCGCCGCCGCCGGGAATCCGGAGCGCGAACTCCGCTTCATCCACGTTGCCGGGACCAACGGCAAGGGATCGACCTGCGCGTTTCTTGAGAGCCTGTACCGTGCGCGGGGACATCGCGTCGGGCTCTACACCTCCCCGCATCTCGGGACGTTTCGCGAACGGATCCAGGTGGATCGGGTGCCGATCCCCGAGGCGGAGGCGGCCCGGTTGATCGCGTCGCTGGCCGCGAAGGCCGAGGGCGCGGGAACGCCCGACGGGCCCTCGTTCTTCGAATTCACCACGGTGCTGGCGCTCGAGTGGTTTCGCGTCAGCGGTTGCGAGGTGGTGATCTGGGAGACGGGGATGGGCGGACGTCGCGATGCCACGAATATTGTCACCCCCCTGGCTTCGGTGATCACCAACATCGGGTGGGATCACATGCCCTGGCTCGGAAACACCCTTGCGGCCATCGCCGGGGAGAAGGCGGGCATTTTCAAGCCGGGTGTGCCGGCGCTGACCGCTGTGGAGGAGCCCTCGGCTCTCGAAGTCCTGCGCGAAACGGCCCGCAGTCTGGGCGTGCCCCTGCGGTGCGTCCTGCCCAAGGGTCCCGAGGTCGCCGCCCTTCTTGGCGCGGGTCTGGATTCAGGAATGACCGGCGAACATCAGGTCCTCAACGCGGCCCTGGCCCTGGCCACGGCAGAGGAATTGGGGGCGGTTCCGGCGGGTGACCGCGCGAATGCGTTGCGGGCCCTGGCAAACACCCAGTGGCCCGGCCGCTTCCAGGTGTTGCCGATGGGAAGCCGCGAACTGGTGCTGGACGCCGCGCACAACCAGCCCGCCTTCCGCGCCCTGGCCTCCGCGTTGGACGCACGATTTCCCGGGGACAGGCACGCTGTGGTCCTGGGACTTTTCCCGGACAAGGATTCCGACGCCGCCGCGGATCTTCTGCTCGCCGGAGCGACCCGGGTGGTGGTGGTGCCGATCGGACCGGGACCGGGCCGGGAGCACGAGGCGGAGGCCCTGGCGGTCCGGTGGGGCGGACGCGGAATTCGATGCGAACGCGCCGTCAGCGTGCGGGAGGCGCTGGCTCGGTTGTCCGGCGAGGGAAGGATCGTCGTGACCGGGTCCTTCCAGGTGGTGGGGGAGGCGCTCGACGTGGTGTCGGGCAGGTCCGAGGCGGAGTCGGAGCGCTGGCTTAACGAGTGGAGGCCCCCGCCGGTTCCTTGAGCGAGATCAGGTAGGCCATCAGGTCCCGCAGTTCGAAGGAAGTCAGGACCTCACCCATGGGTGGCATGGCCGAGACCGAGCTGGTGGTCTGGCGGAGAATCGTTCGCCGCGGAATCCTGCGCACGACGCCGTTGGCCATCCGAAGCGTCAGTTCGCCTCCGGTTTCCGACAGGCGCACGCCGTCGACCTCGTCCCCGTTGCTTAATTCGACCGAAGTGGTGGCGTAGCCGTCGGCAATGCGGGCGCTGGGAAGCACGAGGGATTCGAGCAGGTATTCCGGCGGCACGCGGCTGGCGATTCCCTTCAGCACGGGGCCCACCTGCTGTCCTTCGCCACCGGCTTCGTGGCAGCGGATGCATTGGGCGTTGGCGTGCGTGCGGAAGATCTCCTGTCCGCGCTTCGGGTCTCCTCCGCGCAGGGTCACCCGGTAGCGGGCCAGGGGATCGAGCGGACTCACGGTCTTTTCGTAGGCGGCCAGCCGGGGTTGAAGGGCGGGATCGGCGCGGCGGCGGACGGCCTCGACGACGTCGAGGGAGATTTCAGGCTGGAGCTTTCGCGTGGTGAGTTGATCCAGGAGTTCTCCAAGCCAGGGGCTCACGGACGTCCCGGGCAGGGTTGCCGCCAGTCGGAACGCCGCCTGCCGTTCCGGCACCGGCCAGTCCGCCCCCTTGCCGATGGCTTCGCTCAGAAAGGCCTCCGGGCGATGTTCCGCCTGCAAACGCAAGGCCGTGAGTCGGAGTTCGGGTTGGGTCGAGGCCAGCGCTTTGGGGAGGGCCTCCGTAAAGGCGGCAGCCTTTCGGCTCGCAAGCATCTCCAGCGACCGGGCCCGGACTTCCGCGGATTGCTGCTCCGACACGGCCCATTCGGCGAAGATCGCGTCGTCGACGGCCAGATGATTCTCCAGTGCCACCCGGACGAGCGCGGGCAGGAGCACCGGGCCGGCGGTTCGGGTCAGGGCGTTGAACCGGGACTGCAGTGTCTCGTTCCCCAGCGCGGCCGCGCGAGGGCTGAGGGGGCGGACGAATCCCTGCACGCGATCAAGGGCGGGGGTGCGCGACCAGCCGGCCAGGCATTCCACCGCTTCGAGGCGAAGGTCCTCCGGGCGCGCAGGGTCCTCGGCAAAAGCCGCCAGCCGCTGGGCGCCCGCCTCCGTGCCCATCAGGTAATGAGCGCTGAGCACGCGTCGGAGCATGCCCGGTTCGTTGTTCCATTCCGGTTTGTCCACCCGCGCCGCGAGGGCCGGAAGCGCCGCGGGAATCGAGTCGTCGTCATGAATGGCCCTGGCCGCCTCCCGGCTCACCGAGGCGTCGGTGTCGGCAAGAAAGACCTGAACCGCAGGCGATCGGAGTCGCCGCAGGGCCACCACCGCGCCCAGGCGCACGGCGGAACTGGGATGGCGGGAGAGTGCGGAGATGGTCTCGGGGGTGGCTGAGCCGGCCAGCCCCACGACGGCGCCATGGCGCAGGAAACCATCCTGGTCAGCGTTGGCAGCGAGCAGTCCGACCAGTCCATCGAAGGCCGAGGGATCCGAAATCTTGCCAAGCGCGAGCGAGGCCTGCAGTCGGACGGCGGCATCGTCATCCTTCAAGGCCTGGATCAGCCGGGGCGTCGCGTCCCGAAGCCGGGCCGTGCCCGCCACCTTGGCGGCCTGGGCCCGGATCCGGGGATCCGGATCGGCAAGCGGGAGTTCGTTGGCGGAGCGGAGGGTTCCACCCTGGCCCAGGCCCCAGAGCGCATGAGCGCGAGCCAGAGCGGGCTGATCGTTCGAGCGCGCGATGGCAAGCAGGGCGGGGAACTCACGACGGCGCACCAGCTCGAACTGGCAACGCAGCCGGATGCGCTGGTCGGCGTGCCCGAGCAGCCGGGTGAGTTCCTCCACGGATCGTTTTCCGAAGCCTTCGCGGAGCAGGTCGCGGACGGCAATGCGGACCGCCGACTTTGCCGCTTCCGGGTGATCGACCCGCCAGACGGATCCGCGTCCGCTTGGCGACCACATGCCATCCCAGTCCCCGAGGCACAGGGCGCCGTCGGGGCTGAAGTCGAGCGACGACGCCATCATGCCCGAGACGAAGGTGTGTTCGTTGACCATCTCAAAGCCGGCGCCGCGGGGTCGGATCTGGAAGGCGGTGACCTTGGCGACGGGGAACTGGATGAGGAAGAAGTAGCCGCGGTAGGCGTCGGTGAGGGCGGTGCCGGGATTGTACCGGAACGAACCGGGACCAATGGAGTAGTTCGAGAGGGGCGGGGTGATGTGGGCGGGTTGACCTGGAAACCGCGGCACCCACATGCGTTCGTCGACCCACGGATTGTAATTCGGCATCCGGGTTTGGACGGCCCAGCCCGATTCCCGGAACTGCCAGTGCAGTCGCCACCCGGAGTCGCTGCCTTCGGTGATGAACACGAAACGCTCCCGCTCGTCCGCCAGGTCGCCGTCGTTGTCGACCGCGAACAGGTTGCCCCAGTCGTCGAATGCGATCTCCTGCGGATTGCGCAGTCCGGTCGCGAAAACCTCCAGGTCCGAGCCGTCGGGGTTCATGCGCAGCACGCCGCCCGTGTTCGGATGGTGCAGCCGGCGTCCCTCCCGGTTGGTCACCGAGAATCCGTTGTCCCCCACCGAGAAGTAGATCTTGCCGTCCGGCCCGGCGATGAGCCCGTGGAGATCGTGGCCGTCGAACGCGGCATGGACACCGAAGCCCCGGAACACGATCTCCTTGCGGTCGGCCACTCCGTCGCCGTCGGTGTCGCGCAATCTCCAGAGATCGGGGTAAATGGTGACGAAGACATCGTCCTCCCAGGGCAGAACCCCGGCGATGACCCCATTGATCTCCTCGTTGAAGCCTTCGGCGAAGACCTTCGCCCGGTCCGCCTTCCCGAGGCTGGCGGAGTCCTCCAGCCAGTGAACCTTCTCCTTCACCGCCTCCAGGTCGTGCCAGTCATGCAGGCCGTCCTGATTATAATCCCGAAGCCAGGCTGCGTTGAGCAGGCTGTTTTCCGTCGACATCCGGGACCGGAAGAAGTTCCGGAGATCGTCCACCGACTGGTTGGCGAGGTCGTCCACGACCCAGGACGCGTGGCTGCGGATGTCGATGTCGACGGTGCCGCGGCGGGCGGTTTCGACGACGTAGAGCCGGCCGCGGTCGTCGTGGGAGAGGGCGACCGGGCTGCGCAGCATGGGTTCGCGGGCCCAGCGGTTGAGTTCGAATCCGGTGGGGGCCTTGGGCGTGACGCCCTCGGGAACCTGGGCCTGGAGGGTGGAAACACCGGTCGATCCGAGTCCCAGGGCGAGGGTGAAGCCGAGGGCAAGGGCAAGGGCACGGGCCAGGGCGCGCAGGCGCAGGTGCAGGCGCAGGGAGTTCATCCGCGGAACGGAGGGGGAATCGAGTCGGGGCGGGCGGATGATCGTCGGATTCATTCGGCGTCCCTCGACCCTGTCTGAAGCGTCAGCCTTGCGGCAAGAGGACGTTCCAATGGGTGCGGATCCAGGTGGCGAAAAGACGCCGCCCCGCCTGCGCGGTGCGGGGTGTTTGATTGTCAACAATTTAGATGCGACCCCATTGAAACTCTTCAGACCCGAATCCGATCTTGTCTCCCCTCTGTGCTCTCTGTGCCCTCTGGGGTGAAAGCAATCGGGACGCGCCCCTCCAGTGGAATTGTCGAATGTCGGGACTTGATCCCGTCGCTGGCACTATCGGACGGAGCTGGGTTTGGCTTCCTCAATCACCACGAGGCGGTCCGCGGAGCCGCCTTCGACACTCTGAGTTCCTCCCCCGATCCAACGGACTTCGATGCGGTCGAAGCGGGTTCGCGGGCCGAGTCCGAAATGGGGATGGCTTCCGAAATGGCTCTGGTAGCCGCGACCACTGTGGACTTCGTCGACGAGGGTCAGGTCCCCCGCGATCACCTTGATGCGGGCTCCCACGCCGTCGCGGTTCGACCTGGTTCCTTTCAGCCGGATGCCGAGCCAATGGTTCCCGGCCGGGCTGTCGTTGCGGAGCAGGGTGGGTTCCCGCCGCGCATTGAGGATCACGGCGTCGATGTCGCCGTCGTTGTCGAGATCCTCGAAGGCGGCGCCGCGGCTGCTGAGATTGACGGCGAGTCCGTCGCCGGCGCGTGCGCTGATGTCCTGGAATTTTCCGCGGCCGATGTTTTCGAGCAGGATATTGCGGGTGGCGTAGGTCGCCGTGTCATCCCAGAGCTCGATGTTGTCCTGCAAATGCCCGCAGGCCATGAACAGGTCGCGGTCCCCGTCGTTGTCGAAGTCGACCAGCCCATTGCCCCATTCGACGACGTGGTAGGTGGAGGCGCCTGCGCCCGAGGTGTAGGTGGCGTCGGTGAAGTTTCCGCCGCCCAGGTTCCGGTAGAGAATGGCCCACTGCTTCTGGTAGGACGTCATGTGGAAGTCGAGACGCCCGTCATTGTCGTAGTCGGCGCAATCCACCCCCATGGTTCCCTGGCCGATCCCGTGCATGTCGAAGGCGAGTCCGCACATCAGCCCGACCTCTTCGAAATGGCCCTTTCCGTCGTTGCGCCAGACGAAGTTTCCCATGGCATCGTTCCCCACCACGATGTCGGTGTCGCCGTCGTCGTCGAAATCCGCGCAAACCATGCCCATGCCCGTACCGGCGTGGGCGGCGATTCCCGACTCCTTGCTGATGTCGGTGAAGGTTCCGTCCCCGTTGTTGCGATAGAGGGTGTGGGGGACCGGCCCATAGACCATGGGCCCCACGTAGGCGGGATGGCCGTTGACCAGCCGGGTCTGGTGTTTGGCGACGGTGAAATTGATGTAATTGGCAACGTAAAGGTCGAGGTCGCCATCGCTGTCGATGTCCAGGAAGCAGGCGCCCGCCCCGACCTTGTCACCGTTGCCCACGCCCGCGGTCCGGGTCACGTCGGTGAAGGTCCCGTCGCCGTTGTTCCGGAAGAGCACGTTGGGCCCGAAATTGTTGAGATAGAGATCGGGATCGCCATCGTTGTCGTAGTCCCCCACGCAGACCCCCAGTCCGTAACCGCCGTTGCCGACCCCGGCCTTTTCAGTGACGTCGGCGAACTTCCAGTTTCCCAGGTTGCGATAGAGCGCGCACCGCGGGGCCGTGGCGGGCGGCTTGGAACCCGGGAGCGGGGTTCCGTTGAGGAAAAAGATATCGATCAGGCCGTCGCCATCGAAGTCGAAGGTGGCCAGGCCCGAGGCCACGGTCTCGACGATGTACCGCTGGCCGGAACTGCCGTCGATGTGCACGAACTGGATGCCGGTTTCCCGGGTGACGTCCTTGAACTGGATGGGGGTGGGACCTTCAGCGGCGGTGGCGGGGGTTACGGCGGTGGCCAGACTGGCCAGGAGCACGATGAGCACCGGGAAAACGACGGCTTGAGCGGAGGAGGGACGGGGGAAAATCATCGGGACGTGGGGGAGCCTTCCACGACCGTGACCAGCTGGTCGACGGCGGGATTGTGAAGGATGTTGGTGCCGCCACCGACCCAGCGTACCTTGAGTTCGCGGATGGCGGTGCGCTGGCCGAGGCCGAAGTGGAGGCGCCGACCGAAATCGCTTTGGTAACTGCGGCCGGCGTGGACTTCGTCGATCTGGGTGAGGTCGTCGGTGACGACCGTGACCCGGGCACCGACGCCATCGCGGTTGGAGCGGGTGCCTTTCAGGCGTACCTGCAGCCAGTGATTGGATCGGGGGGAGTCGTTCCGGAGCAGGGTGGGTTCGCGGCGCGCGTTGAGGATCACGGCATCGATGTCCCCGTCGTTGTCGAGGTCATCGAAGGCGGCGCCGCGGCTGCTCAGTTTCGGAAGCAGTCCGTCGCCGGCTTCGTTGGAGACATCGACGAACCGCCCCTGACCGTTGTTCCGAAGCAGGATGTTGCGGGCGTTGTAGCTGGTGGTGTCGTCGAACTGATCGACGTTGTCGATGAGGTGACCGCAGGCGATGAACAGATCCCGATGTCCGTCGTTGTCGAAATCGATGATTCCCGTGCCCCATTTGACCTGGGGAAACGTGGAGGTGCCGGCGCCGGTCCGGCGGGCGACGTCTGAGAACACGGTGCCGCCGCTGTTCTGGTAGAGACTGCACAGCTGCCGCTGGTAGGTGGTGATGTAGATGTCGAACCAGCCGTCGTTGTTCCAGTCGGCGCACTCGACCCCCATGCTTCCCTGCACATTGCCGAAGGCGTCGTAGGCGAGACCGGTCTGAACCCCGATCTCCTTGAAGCGGCCGGTCCCGTCGTTCTGCAGGAGGAAGTTTGGGCGGAGATCGTTGCCGACGACGATGTCGCTGTCCCCGTCGTTGTCGAAATCAGCGGCGATCACGCCCATGCCGGAACTTCGGAGTTCGGCGATTCCGGCGGCGGCGGAGATGTCGGTGAAGGTGCCGTTTCCGTTGTTGCGAAAGAGATGGTTGGCGCTGGGCGGGTATTGGAGCGGGCCGACGTAGGCGGGGAACCCGTTCATGTGCGAGATCTGGTGGGTCTCGTAGGTGAAGGTGACGTAGCTGGCGGCGAAGAGGTCGAGGTCGCCGTCCTGGTCGATGTCGAGAAAACAGGCGCCTGCCCCGACGTGCTGGCCAATGCCGACGCCGGCTTCGCGGGTGACATCGGTGAAGGTTCCGTTGCTGTTGTTCCGGTAGAGGACGTTCTGCCCGAAGTTGCTGACGTAAAGATCCTGATCGCCGTCGTTGTCGTAATCGCCGGTGCAAACCCCAAGCCCGTAGCCGGTGTCGCCGACGCCGGTTTCGCGGGTGACGTCGGTGAACTTCCAGCCGCCGTCATTGCGATACAGGGCATTGCGCGGGGGAGGCTCGATCTTGGCGCCGGGCAGGGGAGCGCCGTTGAGAAAGTAGATATCAACGTCGCCATCCCCATCGTAATCGAAGAGCGCGAGCCCCGAGGCCACGGTTTCCACGATGTAACGCCGGCCGGAGCTGCCGTCGGTGTGGACGAAGCCGAGGCCTGTTTGACGGGTGACGTCGGTCAGCCGGATCGGGCTGTCGGCGGCCAGCAGTGGGGAGGCGACCGACAGCGCGAACAGACCCGCCGTGAGCAGGACTCGGGCGGGGTGGGTGGGGGAGGCCGTCATGGACGCGCGCCTGGGGCTTTTTGGAGTTGCTCGAGAATCTCGCGGTACCGGGCCTCTCCGGGGGCGAGTTCGACGGCTTGTTTCATGGCGGCGATGGCTCCGGGGCGGTCGTTGTTCCGGGCCAGGGCCTGGGCGAGCGTGTTGAAGTGTTGCGGGGACGGTTCAAGGGCGACGGCCTTTTCCGCGAGCGTCCGGGCCTGGGTCGGGTTTTGTCCGGAGCGGAGATAGAAATCCGCGAGGGCCCGATAGCCTTCGGGGAAGTCGGGGGCCAGAGCGATCACCTTGAGGTAGGCGCGTTCAGCGGGCTCGGATTGACGCAGCCGGGCATTCAAACGTCCCAGGAACAGCTGGTTGAGATGGTTCGTGGGCTGGGCGGCGGCGAGCTTTTCGAAGGCGGCGATGCCTTCCGCAGCGGCATTGCGTTGAGCGAAATGCGATTCGAGGGCGCCGCGGTAGGCGATTTGGGAGGGATCGAGCAAGGCGGCGCGAACCAGCAGATCGGCGGCCGGCCCGGGTTGCTTGTGCATCCGGTAAATCTGGGCCGCTCCAAACAGGGTTCGCGCCATGGTGGTGCGGACCAGGGGGAGACCGCTCAGGGTCTCCTCCTGCGAACTGCGGTCGTTCAGTGCCTTGCGATCATTGGCTTCCAGGGCCAGGAACCGTTCCCGGGCCCGGGCGCCTTCCTCGGCCAGGCCGAGGCGCTGGCAGGCCGTAAACAGGCCGAAGAAGGCCTGGGTATGATCCGGGACCCGCTGGATCACGCGGAGAAACGTTTCCCGGGCGGGTCCAGGCTGACCTGCCTGAAGCCGGGCCTGCCCGAGCAGGTAATGGCTCTCGGCGGTGGCGGAGGGCAGGGAGGCCGACTGTTCGAGGCACTGGATGGATTCCTCGATCCGGCCCAGGTCCATCAGGGCTCGGCCGCGACGATTCAGGACGTCGGCGTTTGGCGGGGCGTGTTTGAGGGCCGTGTCGCACAGGCGCACCGTTTCCTCCAGATCCCCGCGTTCGTAGGCAATCTTGGCCAGGATGTCGTAGGCATCGGTCTGGCCGGGGTTGAGTTCCAGGCATTTCCGGAGGTGCGGAATGGCATCCCCGGCCTTGCCTGTGTTGTAGAAGGCGGATCCGAGCAGGGCGGAGGTCAGGGCATCCCCGGGAAAGGCCTCGGCGACTCGGCGGGCGACGTCCACGGCTTCCTGCTTCAAGGAGGCGGCTTCGGCTTGGGCGTGGGGGGTGGAGGCGTTGGGAGGTTTGGCGGACGGCGCGATCTCTTGCCCTGGGGGAAGCGGTTTGGGGAGGGGGCCGGATGGGGCAGGTTGGGCAGCCTGGCTCAGGCAGGACGCGAAGACGAGGGCCAGGGCCAGGGAGGCGGCGGGAAGTGGGGGCATCGGGGACGTGGAACTCGGGTCTGGGGACGGCGGGGGGAATGGAAGAGGCAGCATAGAAACCGGCTTGCGACGGTCAAGGATGCGCAGGGATCGTGGACAATTAGCAGGAATCGAATTGACCTCCGCGCGTCCTTTTGAAGAATTTACGTAATCCCGTCACGATCTTGCTCTCCAAAGGGTGCTTCAATGCGCCTGGGGCCGGCCTTTTTTGGAGAAATCGCAAGATCATGGGGTTTCAACGGAACAACTCAGGAGAAAACCATGATCGAGAGTACGCCATTGCTCAGAAAGTTATTGCTGACGGGCTTGGTCTCATTGCTGCCCTGCGCGGTGGTGAGTGTCCAAGCACAAAGCCTGAAGAACGGCCTGACGGCCTATTGGGATTTCGAGAATGATTTCAAGGACAAGGCGGGAGGCCCGGTAAAGTTCGATGGGACTGAAAACGGTTCGTCGCCCATCGCCTTCGTTGCTGGAAAGTCTGGGTTCGGGAAGGCCATTGAGATGAATGGTGAGGACCAGTTCATCGAAATCACGGGTGGCGAGCCTGACGACCTGGCCTTCGCGGGCGCGAGCATGTCGATCGCTGGCTGGTTTAAGGTGGCCGCCTTCGATACCTCCTGGCAGGCCCTGGTGGCCAAGGGTGAGGGCAGCAACTGGCGCGTTCACCGTCGGGGTGGAGAAGCCGGTTTCGCCCATGCGGGTGGCACGGGCGAAGGCCCTGCGGGTGGGGCTGTTGATGATGGCAACTGGCACCATTTCGTGGCCATTTCCGACGTGGACGCCGTGAATTTCGGCACCGCGCTCTACATCGATGGCGCCAAGTACACCGAGAATGCCTCGGCTCCGAATCTCGGCGCGAATGGCAAGCGCATGATGATCGGTGAGAACCCGGATGCGCGTAATCGCGAGTGGGAGGGGCAATTGGACGACATTGCCATGTGGAATCGCGTGTTGACCGAGGCGGAAATCGGCCAGCTTTATGCCGGCGGTGTTGGCAAGCCCCTCAGCGTTCTCCTGGGCGCGGTGGTGGCGGACGCCGACAAGGACGGCATGCCGGACGACTACGAGAAGGAGATGGGTTTCAATCCGAATGATGCCAGCGACGCCGCCAAGGATTTCGATGGCGACGGCGTGAGCAACCTGGATGAGTTCAAGGCGGGTACGGACCCGATCGACACCACCAAGCCGGTGATTGCGTCGATTTCGTCCAGCCCGACATTGGACACGGTCCGGATCACGTTCTCGGAGGAAGTGGATCCGGCGACCGCGACGGTGGCCGCGAACTACACCCTCACCCCGAGCCTGGCGGTCACGGCCGTCAGCTACAGCAAGCGGGTGGCGACCCTGACCACGGCCGCGCAGGCCGCGGGCGGCACCGGCTACACGGTGGCGGTGAAGGGCGTGAAGGACATGTCGAAGAACGAAGTCGCTGCGGGCACCCAGGCGACGTTCTTCTCCTATCTCCTGACCAAGACGGGCGTGATTCAGATCAAGGTTTACACCGGCATCGGCGGAACCCCGGTGGACAACCTGTACAACGATCCGAAGTACCCGGCGTCCCCTGATCGGACCGGCACGTTGTTCTCATTCACCAGCCGTGATTTCCTGCCTTCCGACTCGCTGGATAACTACGGCGCGGTCATGGAAGGTCACCTGACTCCGGCGGAGTCGGGCAACTACCGCTTCTTCATCCACAGCGATGACGCCTCGCAGCTCTTCCTGAGCACGGACGACAAGGAAGCCAACCTCGGGCAGATCGCCGAGGAAACCGGTTGCTGCAACAACTTCACCGAACCCGACAGCCCGCGGACCTCGGAACCGGTCGCGCTCGTGGCGAACCGGAAGTATTTCATCCGCCTGGTGTACAAGGAAGGTGGCGGCGGTGATTACGGCCGCGTGGCGTGGCGTAAGGAAGGCGACAAGACCCCGGCGTCGACGCTCCAGCCGATCGGGGGCCAGTTCCTCTCGTCTCTGGTGGATCTCCCGGCCCCGGCCGAAGGTGTATTCGCGACCCAAACCCCCGGCCCTGGGGCCAAGGGTGTCTCGCCGTCCGCCGGCGTGATCATTGCGCATCGTGATGGCAAGGTGGCGTGGACCGCGGCCAACACCTCCCTGAAGATCGACGGCGCTGCGGTGACGTCGACGTTCACGAAGGCCGGCACTCTGGCGACCATCGAGTACAAGCCTGCTTCCCTGTGGGCCAGCAAGTCCGTGCACACGGTTTCCCTGACCCATCCTGATCCGGCTGGGAATCCCATGACCATGGAGTGGACGTTTGAGGTCTCCGAATACAAGGGACCGATCAAGGACAAGGTGGCCCAGCGCCCGGCGATCATCCTCGGCGGTGCCAATCAGACCGACGACAAGGGTGGCAAGTCCGGCCAGGCCGGTGACCGCGGTCTCGACACCGGGGTGGCGACGGGTGTGGCTCTTGTTCCCGATGCCAGCTTCCTGAACGCCGCGTCGGCTGACGACAAGATGTCGATCGCGTTCCACCAGAAGATCCGGGCGGTCCGTGATTCCTCCGCGTTCTGGGCGCTCTCGCCCGGCAGCAACAACGGTTCCCGTGGTTTCCAGGCGCACGCGCCCTGGAGCAACGCGAACATCTATTTCGACACCGCGGGCTGCTGCGATGCCGACAGCCAGCGCATCAACGCCGGGATCGACAGCTTCGCTGATTACACGGGCGACGCCACCTGGTGGAATTCCTGGCACCACTTTGTCTTCGTGAAGGACGGCGCTGAGAAGCGCATCTTCATCGATGGCAAGCTGTTCCACTCCGGTGGTGGCACCTCGCCGCTGCCGACCGACTTCACCAGCATGGTGATCGGTGGCGGACCTGGGATCACGGAGAACCGCATGAACGGCACGCTCGACGACTTCGCGGTCTTCGACGGCGCTGTGACCGAAGCCCAGGCCAGGTCGCTGTCCGGCGGCGCGGCTCCGAGCTCTGTCGCGGGTCTGGTGGCGCATTGGGACTTCAATGAAGTTCCGGCGGCTGAGGCTCCGAAGATCAGCAAGATCAGCCTCGCGTCGGGCAACGTGACCATCGAGTGGACCGGCGGCGGTACGCTGCAGAAGGCCGCGTCGATCTCCGGCCCGTGGTCGGACGTCGCGGGAGCCAGCCCGAAGTCCGAGTCAGCCTCGGGCGCCAGCGGGTTCTATCGGATCAAGCAGTAACAACTGCCCTCAGCAACACACACACATCGCAGGGAGGCCGGACGCGAGTCCGGCCTCCTTTTTTTTCTGGGTAGGGCGGCCTCTCCGAGGACGCCGTGCGGGAGGCGATCGCGCCCTGCCAAGTTTAGTTCCCGCCGGGCTTGCCCTTGCGGGCCTTGTCGAAGGCCTGTTCGAGAGCGCTCCAGCTGTCGGCGGCGGCGTTGAAGGCGGGTCGGGGCGGAGGCGTGGGGCGGGATCCGCCACTGCCGCCCCCGGTGCGGGGCCCTCCGGGGGAGGTTCGCTGTTCCCGGGCGGCTCCGATCTGGGGATTGCTCTTCATCGAAAGCGCGATCCGCTTTCGCTCCAGGTCGACCTCGGTGACGGTCACCCTGACTTTCTGACCGACCTTCACCACCTCGGCGGGATCCTTGACGAAACGATCTGCCAGCTGGCTGACGTGAACGAGGCCGTCCTGGTGGACACCGATGTCCACGAAGGCGCCGAAGGCGGTGACGTTGGTGACGATGCCGGGGAGTTTCAGGCCCGGGGTCAGATCCTCCATCTTCTCGACGCCCTCCTGGAACGAGAACACCTCGAACTGCTGGCGGGGGTCGCGTCCGGGCTTGGCGAGCTCCTCGAGGATGTCCTTGAGGGTGGGAAGCCCGACCGATTCGGTGACGTACTTCTCGGGCTGGATCCGTCCGCGCAGGGCGGAATCCCGGAGCAGATCGGCCACGGTGCACTGGAGATCCCGGGCGATGGCATCGACGAGTTCGTAGCGTTCCGGGTGCACGGCACTGGCATCGAGCGGGTGCTCGGCTTCGTGGATGCGGAGGAACCCGGCGCATTGTTCGAACGCCTTGGGGCCGAGCCGGGGCACGTTGCGTAGGTCCTTGCGGGACTTGAAGGCGCCGTGCTCGTTGCGATGACTGACGATGTTGGCGGCGAGGGTGGGGCCGAGACCGGACACGTAGCTGAGCAGCTGTTTGCTGGCGGTGTTCAGTTCCACACCCACCCGGTTCACGCAGGAGACGACCGTATCGTCCAGGCCGCGCTTCAGGGCGAATTCGTCGACGTCATGCTGGTACTGCCCGACCCCGATGGATTTCGGGTCGAGTTTGACCAGTTCGGCGAGGGGATCCATGAGCCGCCGGCCGATGGAGACCGCGCCGCGGACGGTGACGTCCTCCTTGGGGAACTCCTCCCGGGCCACTTCACTGGCGGAGTAGATGGAGGCGCCACTTTCGTTGACCTGAACGATGGGAATCTGGGCGGGGAGTTTGAGGGCGCGCACGAACTGCTCGGTCTCGCGACTGGCGGTGCCGTTGCCGATGGCGACGGCCTCGATGTCGTGCTTGTGAACGAGCGCCTTGAGCGTTTCCCCGGCTTCGCGAACCTGGCTGGGTCCGGCGGCGGTGGCATGCAGGACGTCGTGATGGAGGAGTTTCCCCTGGCGGTCGAGCACCACGATTTTGCAGCCGGTGCGGAATCCTGGGTCGATGGCCAGCACCCGCTTTTGTCCGAGCGCCGGGGCGAGCAGCAGTTCGCGGAGGTTGTCGGCGAAGACGCGGATGGCGGTGGTGTCGGCGCGTTTCTTGGATTCAATCCGCAGTTCGCCCTCGATGGCGAAGCCGAGCAGGCGTTTGTAGCCGTCGACGACTGCGAGCCGGACCTGTTCGCCGGCGGGTTTTCCGGGGGCCTTGACGAACATGGGTTCGAGCAGGGCGATGGCCTCCTCCTCGGGCGGGTTGATGCGGACCAGGAGCACCCCCTCCTCTTCGCCGCGCCGCAGGGCGAGCAGACGGTGGCTGGGGATCTTTTCGATCGGCTCGTTCCAGTCGAAGTAGTCCTTGAACTTGGCCCCTTCGGTTTCCTTGCCGGTGATCACCTTCGAACGGATCACGGCGGACTTCCAGTAGAGCTCCCGGAGCCGGGCGCGGGCGAGGGCGTCGTCGCAAATCCGCTCGGCCAGAATGTCCCGCGCGCCGGAGAGGGCTGCGGGGATGTCGGCGACCTGTTTCTCGGCGTTGACGTAGGGGCCGGCGGCGGTGGTGGGGTCGAGGGTGGCCTGATCGTTGAAAATCAGGTCGGCGAGAGGTTCGAGGCCCGCTTCGCGGGCGATGGTGGCGCGGGTGCGGCGTTTGGGCCGGTAGGGGGCGTAGAGATCCTCCAGGGCGGAGAGCGTGTCGGCGCCTTCGACGGCGGATTTAAGCTGGTCGGTGAGCAGGTTCCGTTCGGCGAGGGATTTGACGATGGCTTCGCGGCGCTGTTCGAGTTCGACCAGCTGGCCCATGCGGTCGCGGACGGCGGTGATGGCGACTTCGTCGAGGCTGCCGGTGGCTTCCTTGCGGTAGCGGGCGATGAACGGGACGGTGGCGCCTTCGGCCAGGAGCCGGGCGGTGGCGGCGACCTTGGTGGTGGGGACGCTGAGTTCCGACGCGATGCGGGCAATAAACCGTTCGTTCATTTCGAATGAATGGGGGGCGTGGTTTAACGGTCCTGTGGCAGGGTGCAAGCTCTTTGGCGATGTGGCCCCGGGTTTTGACTTGGTCCAGCAGGCCCCCTAGCTTCGCCGCCACATGAATCTGGTGCGTCATACGGATGCCGACTTCGACGCGCGCCTCGCGGCCGCCGCGGCTGGGTCGAGTCTCTTCGACCCGGGGGTGGATGAGCGGACGCGGGGCGTGGTGGCGGCGGTGGCGGAGCGCGGGGATGCGGCGCTGACGGAACTGACCGAGCGCTTCGATGGTGTCCGGCTGGAACCCGAGCAATTTTTGGTGGGTGCGGCCGAGCTGATGTCGGCGTCGCTGAGCGCCGGTCCGGCGTTGCGCAAGACGGTGAAGGATGCCGACCGCAACATCGCGGCCTTTGCGCGCAAATCGCTGCGCAAACCCTGGCGGTCCCGGAATTCGCATGGGGCGGTGGTGGGCGAGAAGTTCGATCCCTTCCAGCGCGTGGGCATCTACATTCCCGGTGGCACGGCGCCGCTGGTTTCGACGGCCCTGATGACCGTGACGTTGGCCCGGGTGGCGGGTTGTCCGGAGATCGTGGTGTGCACGCCGCCGGGGCGGGATGGCCTGGTGAATCCCTCGCTGCTGTTCGCGGCCCGGGCGGCGGGGGCGACGGAGATTTACAAGTTGGGCGGGGCGCAGGCGATTGCGGCAATGGCCCTGGGCACGGCCACGATCCGGCCGGTGAGCAAGGTGTACGGGCCGGGCAACGCGTATGTCGTGGCCGCCAAGCGCCAGTTGTTTGGTCGCGTGGCGGTGGATCTTCTGCCGGGGCCGAGCGAGGTGCTGGTGCTGGCGGATGATTCGGCGGATCCAACGTTGGTGGCGGCGGATCTTCTGGCGCAGGCGGAGCATGGATCCGGTCACGAGCGGGTCTGGGTGGTCACGCCCTCCGCGCGGGTCATCACCTCGGTGCAGCGGGAGATTCACCGGCAGCTGCCGGAGCTTTCCCGGCGCGAGTTCATCCAGAAGATCCTCGATCAGAACACCTGGTTCATCCAGGTGAAGAACCTCGACCAGGGAGTGGGCGTGGTGAACCGCCTCGCGCCGGAGCATTGCGAGATCCACACCCGCCAGGCGGCGAAGGTCTCGCAGGGGATTCTGACGGCGGGAGCGCTGTTCCTGGGGCCGTGGTCCCCGACGGTTCTGGGCGACTATGTCGCGGGTCCCAGCCACACCCTGCCGACCGGTGGCGCGGGTCGTTCCTTTGCGGGACTCACCGTCGATCAGTTCCAGCGTCGGACCAGCGTGGTCGAGTACGACCGCAAAGCGTTGGCGAAGGGATTGCCGGGCGTGCGGCATTTCGCCGCCATGGAGGGGCTCGATGCCCACGGCCGCTCGGCGGAGGTGCGGCTGGAGAAACGGACGGCATCGCGGTCGACCGGCCGGAAAGGCAGGGCCTGATTCATGGCCAAGGCACGATCCAAAGATTCGGCGGCGGCTTCGAAGCCCCGCGCCTCCCGATCCCCGGAGTCGTTGGTGCGCCCCCTGGTGCGTTCGCTTCACGCCTACGTTCCTGGGGAGCAGCCGAAGATCCGCGGTCTGATCAAGCTCAACACCAACGAGAATCCGTATCCGCCTTCGCCGAAGGTGCTGGAGGCGGTTCGTGCGGCGACGGACGGGCGGCTGAGGCTGTATCCCAATCCGTCGGCCGAAGCGCTGCGGGTGCGGTTGGCGAAGCTGCATGGTTGCGGTGTGGAGAACCTCATCGTTGGCAACGGCAGCGACGAACTGCTCGCGATGGCGGTGCGTTGTTTCACCGAACCCGCCGGGCCGGCTGTTCCTGCCTCGGCGTCGAGGGTCCAGTTCTTCACTCCGAGCTATTCCCTTTATCCCGTGCTGGCCGAGGCGCATGGCGCGGTGCCGCACGGGGTTCCGCTGAAGCCGGACTTCGGTCTTCCGGATCCGGCGGAATTGAGGCGTGGCGGGCGGTGGGATTTCCGGGCCGCCTTGAGCCTGGTCACGACGCCGAACGCGCCGAGCGGTCGGGGCTATGGGACGGCGGAGCTCGAGACCCTGGCGCAATCGACGGAGGGCGTGGTGGTGCTGGACGAGGCCTATGTTGATTTTGCGGAGCAGAACGCCCTGGCCCTGGCGCTGAAGCATCCGCACATTCTGATCGCCCGCACCTTTTCAAAGGCCTACTCCCTTTGCTTTCAACGGGTGGGATATTTGGTCGGACATCCGGTCCTGATGGATGCGTTGCACCGGATCCGGGACAGCTACAATGTGAACGGCCTGGGGCAGGTGGCGGCGGTGGCCACGCTGGGGGATCTGCCGTATTACCGGCGCAACTTCGCCCGGGTGATCTCGACCCGGACCCGGTTGACGGAGGCGTTGGGCGGGTTGGGCTTCGATGTGTTTCCCAGCCAGACCAATTTTCTGCTTGCGGTGCCTCCCGGGCCGCCGGCGAGGGAGTGGCTCGAGCGCCTGCGCGAATGCCGGATTCTGGTTCGCTGGTTTTCAGCGCCGGGCATCGACCGGTTTCTCCGGATCACGGTGGGCACCGACGCCGAGGCGGATGCGCTGTTGCGGGCGGTGCGAAAGATCCTGGGCCGGGCGGGGACGGGGAAGGCGGGGAGGAACGGGCATGTCTGAGCGCAAAGGGCGCCTGGGCAAGTCCGGGGTGGCGTGGCTGCTGCTGATTGCGACCCCGCCGACGATCATCCTCACCGGGTTGGTGAGCATGTTTGCTTGGCAGGTTTCGAACGGGAAGGTGACGCCGAAATGGCGGAAGCCGGCGCCTGCTTCCGTGGTCGTGACCAACCCGGTTCCGGCGGTGGCAGAGCCCAAAACCTCGGAACCCGCGCCCCGATGAATTCACTGCTTGAGGACGTGAAGAAGTCGCCCGTGCAGTCGCGGGTGGTGCCCTTCGTGGTGTTCCTGGTTCTGACGTCCTTCCAGGGTTCCTTTGGGGACGCGGGACGGTACTGGGTTTATCTGGCGAAGACGCTGGTGGGCGCCTGGATGCTCTGGGAGTTGCGGGGGGTGGTGGCGGAGATGAAGTGGTCCTTCAGTGGGGAGGCGGTGGCGGTCGGGGTGGGGGTCTTCGTGATGTGGGTGGGGATCGATCCTTTTGTCCCGGGCCAGGACGCGTTGATGTTCAAGTTCGGGTTCGGACCGGATCCGGCGAAGGAGCCGCCGAAGATCTGGAATCCGTTCGATTTGTATGGGGCGGGGAGTTTGATGGGCTGGTTTTTTGTGGTGGTGCGGACGGTGGGTTCGTCGGTGGTGGTTCCTCCGCTGGAGGAGGTTTTCTACCGGTCGTTCCTGTATCGGTACCTCATCAGTCCTGAATTCGAGCGCATCCCGCTGAACCGGGTTCACGGAGCGGCGCTTCTGCTCGGGGCGGTCCTTTTTGCGTTCACCCACCAGCAGTGGCTCGCGGCAATCCTTTGTTCCCTGGCCTACCAGGGGCTGGTGCTTCGGAAGAATCGGTTGGGCGATGCGATGACCGCCCATGCCATCACCAACTTCCTGCTCGCGATCTGGGTCGTGGCCCGTTCGGCCTGGCAGTTCTGGTGAACGGGGAGAATAAGTTCCCTAGTTGGCTTCCGGGTCCTCCGGGGAGTCGGCCAGCACTCGGAACATGCCGCCTTTTTCCCGTAAAATTCGGCGCCAGAGCGTTTCCGGCTGGGAATCGAAGATGAGTTCGGGCGTGGCGGGGTGGACCAGCCAGGCCTTGCGTTTCATTTCGTCGTCGAGCTGGCCCGGGCTCCAGCCTGCGTACCCGCCGAACACGACCATCTGGCGGATGGGGGAAAAGCCCTGGGCCAGTTCGAGCAGTTCCTCGAGGGAATGGCCGATCTCGATGCCGGGCATGACCGAGGCTTCCGGGAGAAACGCTTCGCGCCGCAGGTAGGAGAGGGCTCCAGGTTGGACCGGACCGCCGAGGTAAAGCGGGGATTCGCGCAGCCGTTCGGGGAGATCGCCTTCGAGGGCCTCCCCCACCTGGTTGCCGGAAGGCCGGTTCAACACCAACCCGAACGCGCCCTCGGGATCGTGCTGGCAGATCAGGACCACGGTCCGATGAAACCAGGAGCCGTGCAGGTTGCCTCCGTCGAGAAGCAGCTGTCCGCGCAGGGATTGGTTGTGGTCCGCCATCCGCACCAATTCTGCTACAGGCTTGCTGGCGTGACAACGGGCGTTAAGTTGGCCCGGCGATGGACCCGGGCGCGGACACACAAATCGACCGCACCCGGGTCAGCCGGATCCCCCCACTTTATGCCACTGGAACTGCGTGTCCCTGCCGTCGGTGAATCGATTGCTGAAGTCCAACTGGGCGAATGGCTGAAACAGGAAGGCCAATCCTTCCGAAAGGACGAAACCCTCGTCCTCATCGAATCCGAAAAGGCCACCGTTGAACTGCCTGCGCCGTTCGACGGGGTCTTGCTCAAGATCCTCAAGCCTCGCGGCGCGGTTGCCGCCGTCGGCGAGGTGATCGGAACACTGGAGGAAGGGCAGGCGTCGGCCGCCGCCGCGTCCGCTCCCGCCGAAACCACTCCCCAGGCCGCCGGGGCCGCCCCGCAGCCGGCAACCCCGCCTGCGCCTGCGCCTGTGGCTGTGCCCTCGCCTTCGGCCGCCGCCCCCGCCGCCAAAGGAGCCGTCATGCCGGCGGCGCAACGCATTCTGGCTGAGGCGGGTGTCTCGCCTGAAACCGTGCCGGGCAGTGGTCCGGGCGGCCGGGTGACCAAGGAGGATGCCTTGAAGGCTTCCGCCGCCAGCCGGGCGCCCGCAGCGGTGCCAGCGGCGCCTGCCGTGCCTCCCACACCGCCGGCGTCTGTCACGTCGGCTCCGGTGGCTCCGGTGGGTCCGGTGGCCGCGCTATCCGGTGCGGGACGCCCGGAGGAGACGGTGCCCATGTCGCCGTTGCGGCGGACGGTGGCCCGGCGGTTGGTGGAGGCGCAGGCCAGCATGGCGATGCTGACGACGTTCAACGAAATCGACATGTCCGCGGTGATGGCGCTGCGCAAGCAGTATCAGGAGGCCTTCACGGCCAAGCACGGGATCAAGCTTGGGTTCATGTCCTTTTTCGTGAAGGCGGTCATTGATGCGCTCCGGATCACCCCCCAGCTGAACGCCGAGGTGCGCGACAATTCGATCGTGTATCGCCATTACTACGATATCGGGGTGGCCATTGGCGGGGGCAAGGGGCTGGTGGTTCCGGTGCTGCGCAATGCCGAGCGACTGAGCTTCGGGGAGATCGAGAAGGCCATCGCCGACTTCGGCGCGCGGGCGAAGGATTCGAAGATCAAGCCCGAGGAGTTGTCGGGCGGCACCTTCACCATCACCAACGGGGGCATCTATGGAAGCCTCCTTTCCACCCCCATCATCAATCCGCCCCAGAGTGGCATTCTGGGCATGCACGCCATCCAGGAGCGCCCGGTGGTGGTGGATGGCCAGATTGTGGCCCGTCCGATGATGTACGTGGCGCTCACTTACGATCACCGGATCGTGGATGGGCGCGAGGCGGTGACCTTTCTCAAGCGGGTGAAGGAGGTTCTGGAAACGCCTGCCCGCATGCTTTTGGAGGCCTGAATGACCCGGTCCGCGGGGCGCCCTTCCGGGTGCCCCGGTCCGGACCTGGTCCGATCCCAACCCTCGATTCATCCATGCCTGATTCCTACGATCTTCTTGTCATTGGCGCGGGGCCTGGCGGCTATGTGGCCGCCATCCGTGCCGCCCAACTCGGCCTCAAGGTTGCCGTTGTCGAGATGGAGCCCGCGCTGGGCGGCACCTGTCTGCGCATCGGCTGCATTCCGAGCAAGGCCCTGCTCGAATCGAGTGAGCGCTACGAGCAGGCCCGGAATTCCCTCAAGCTCCACGGCATCCTGGTCGGGGAAGTCGGCCTGGACCTTCCCGCCATGATGCGGCGCAAGGACCTGGTGGTGTCGGCGCTGACCAAGGGGATCGAAGGTTTGTTCAAGAAGAACAAGATCACCCGTTATCAGGGTCGGGGCCGCATCGCGGGGCCGAACCGTGTGGTGGTGACCGGGAGCGGGGAACCGGTGGAGATCGAGTCGAAGAACATCCTGATTGCCACCGGCAGCCGGCCCGCGCCGCTTCCCGGGGTGGAATTGGACCACGACCTGATCGGAACCAGCACCGAGGCCCTCTGCTATCCGACCGTGCCCGGGCACCTGGTGGTGATCGGGGCTGGGGTCATCGGGCTCGAGCTGGGGTCCGTCTGGCGCCGCCTTGGTTCCCAGGTGACCGTCGTCGAGTATCTGGATCGGATCCTTCCGGGGATGGACTCCGAGCTTGCCGCGGAGACCCGGAAGATTCTGGAGAAACAGGGCATTCAGTTCCGTCTCAAGACGCGGGTGGCCGGGGCTCGGGTGGTTGAGGGGCGCTGCGTGGTGCGTTTGAACGATGACGAGGTCCTGTCCTGCGACCGGGTCCTGCTTGCCGTGGGGCGGAGGCCGAACACCGAGGATCTCGGTCTCGATACGGTTGGGATCCAGCCGGACGAACGGGGACGGATTCCGGTCAATGGCTTGTTTGCGACGGTCCGACCGGGAGTCTTCGCTATTGGCGACGCGATTGCGGGCCCGATGCTGGCGCACAAGGCGGAGGAGGAGGGCGTGGCGTTCGCGGAGGCGCTGGTCACCGGGCACGGGCACGTCGACTACAATGTTATCCCCGGCATCGTGTACACCCATCCCGAGGTGGCGTCGGTGGGCCGCACGGAAGACGAGCTGCTGGCCGCGGGTGTGGCCTTCCGCAAGGGGTCGTTTCCTTTCATGGCCAACGGTCGCGCGCGCGCGATCGGGAGCACGGAGGGGCGGGTTAAGATTCTGGCGGATGCCGCCACCGACCGGGTGTTGGGCGTCCATATCGTCGGACCGCACGCCGGGGACCTGATCGCGGAGGCGGCGGCGGCGATGGCGTTTGGTGCCAGCAGCGAGGACATCGCGCGTTGCTGCCATGCGCATCCGACGTTGGCCGAGGCCTTGAAGGAGGCCGCCCTGTCTCTGGACGGGCGGGCTCTCCATTTTTGATCTGATCCGCCGACCGGGGTCGGGCGCGGGTTACCGCGCCTATGCGGGGCGCATGTCCGATTGGATCCAGGCCGGGATTTCGGTGAGGGACCGGATCTGGAGGTCGCGGGACTGGGCGTCGCGCCGCAGGTGGAGGGCCTGGAGCCCGGCGCCGATGGCTCCGGTGAAGTCTTCCCGGAGCGCATCACCGACGTGCAGGACGGCGGTCGTGGGGTGTCCGAGCCGGCGCAAAGCCTCCTCGAAAATCACCGGGGACGGCTTCACGAAACCGGTCTCGCACGAGATGACGATGGCGTTGAAGTAGCGGTCCAATCGGAGTTCCCCCAGAAGCGGTCTCAGGCGTTCGTCCCAGTTTGAGATGATGCCTAGGTCGATCCCCTGCGCGGCGAGGGATTCGAGGGTGGGCAGCACGTCTTCGAACAGCCGCCAGGCCCTGGGAAAGGTGAATTCCTGGTAGAGTTCCTCGAAGAAGGTTTCGCTGGGCGGCCGCGTGACCAATCCCTCGAACACGGCGTCCACGAGCCGTTCCCAGTCCTGCCGGTGATGCTGGAAGGGCCGGACCTTGCGCCAGGCTTCGGTGAACCGGGATTCGAGCAGTTCCGGGGAAAGTTTGGGAAAGCCGTGGCGGGCCGCGATCCGGGCGTAGATCTCCCCCACGGAAGGCGCCGGGGTGATGAGGGTCCCTCCGACATCGAAGGTGACGGCCTGGAGGCTGGATTTGCGGGGCATGGGTCAGGAGGAGAGGGGAGATGGGAGTGGGGAGATGGGAGTCGGGGGAGGGGAGTTATCAGGGTAAACGGTGGGACAGAAACCAGTCGTAGAGAGCGGGGTTCGCGTAGCTCTCGGTCCATGAATCGTGGCCCGCTTCCGGATAGGTGGTGAGCCGGACCTTGTTTCCCAGGCGCGCGAAGGCGGCGACCATGGATTGGCTGTCGGCGAGGGGCACGACGGTGTCCTTGGCTCCGTGAAACGCCCAGATCGGCAGCCGGGTGAGTCCGGATTTTCGTGGTTCCTCGGAGAGCCAGACGCGGACGGGATCGCCCCAGCCGCAGATGGGGGCAACGGCGGCGAACCGTTCGGGGTGGGCGGTGGCCCAGGCCCAGGTCCCGTTTCCGCCCATGCTCAGCCCGGTCAGGTAGACGCGCTTGGGATCGATGGCGTACTGGCGAAGCACTTCGTCGAGGAGAAGTTCCAGTTCGTCGACGTTCCAAAATCGGCCTTCGGGACACTGGGGGGAGACCACGACGAAGGGGAATCCGGGTTGGGAAGGGGCGATTTTCGGGGGGCCATGGACTGTGACGCGTTCGATGGCGTTGCCGCGTTCGCCGGCGCCGTGGAGGAAGAGGAGCAGGGGCCAGGACGGGGTGGTATCGCGTCGGTAGTCGGCGGGAAGAAACACCTGGCATTGGAAGTGCGATTCGAGGGTCCGTGTGGCGAGGAATTCCCGGGGTTTCTGCGCCCCCGGGGCGTCGGTGAGCGAGGGGAGCGAAGGCTGGGAGACGCACCCGGAAAAGAGGGTGACTGCGGCGGCTGCCACGAAGGAACGCAGGACACGGTGAATCACAGGGAAGGTCATGGAACGCGTTCACGCTAGCCTGAATTTCGTCCGGCGTCATGGGGAAGGTGGCCGTTGGGAGTTATCAGTTTCGTCCCGAAGATTCATGGTGAAACACAATGTGGGACCTTGATTTCAGGGCAGTTGCGGGCCCCTGCGGGATTTCGCACCAAGACTCTTGCAGTTTCCGGGGCCGCTGTTGAAGTGGCTCGCGAAGGGTCAATCCACCGAGTCCCGTGGAAGAAGTTCTCAAAACAGATTTGTTGTACGTCGCCGCCTTCTGTCTCGGCGGACTGGTCTTCGCGGTCGGGCCCTTCGTGGCGGTTTTCCTCCTTTCCGCACGCCGGACCCGGGCTTACGCGAACAAGACGGATCAGGCGGTCGAATGCGGCATGGAACCGATCGGCGACGCCTGGATCCGGTACAGCGCTGTTTACTATCTCTACGCGCTCGTCTTTGTCGCCTTCGCGGTGGACGTCCTTTACCTGATCCCCGTGGCCATCGTTTACGACCGGGTGTTCCCGATCCGGGACCTGGTCGAGGTGCTTCTCTTTGTTGGGATTCTTTCGCTGGTGATCGTCTACGCCTGGAAGAAAGGGGTTTTTCAATGGAATCAAAAGAACAGCCGGGATGCGGTTGCCAGGTGAGCGGCGGGTCGCCCCAAGCGCCCGCCGCCACCACCCCCGCGTCCGTCAGCACGGACGCCGCCGGAATCGCGCATCCGGTCGAATCAGGGGGGGCTTCGGAGGTTTCCCCGGATTGTTCGTCGATCGTCCGCTTCGCCAAACTGGATGAACTTCTCGCCCTCGGCCGGGCGAATTCGCTCTGGCCACTGACCTTCGGGCTGGCGTGCTGCGCGATCGAGATGATGGCGGCGGGCGCCTCCCGCTTCGATATCTCCCGCTTCGGGGCCGAGGTCTTCCGTCCTTCGCCGCGGCAGGCGGATGTGATGATCGTTGCGGGGACCATCAACCGGAAGATGGCCCAGGCCGTGAAGACCCTTTACGACCAGATGCCCGAGCCCAAGTGGGTGATTGCCATGGGCAACTGCGCGATCTCCGGCGGCCCGTTCGTTTTTCCCGGTCAGTACGCCGTGGTGGAGGGGGTGGACAAGTTGTTCCCGGTGGATGTCTACGTCCCCGGATGCCCGCCCCGGCCGGAGGCGCTGATCGAGGGCATTCTTGCGCTGGAGGAAAAGATCACCGGCAAACGCCGCTGGCCGAGGGTGAAACCCCAATGACGCCGACGCCCACACTCGAGGCCCTGCACATGGCGTTCACCGAGCTTCTGGCGCCCGGCACGGAGGCCGCTGTATCTCCCGCATCGGACCTGGCGACGGCGGGATCGGAGTCCGCCGGGAGTCTGGTTGGGGTTGTCGCGCCGGCATCAGCGACGTCGCCGTGCCAGTTGACCGATCCCAGGAAGAAGGGCTGGCATCTGGATGTCCGGGTGTCGCCGGAGCAGGTGGTGGAGGCGGCCCGGTTGGTCGACCGGCAGGGTTTTGCGATCGACACCGTGACTGGAGTGGACTGGCTGGCGGCCGGTGAGATGGAGGTGGTGTACGATTTCTTCCACCCGACCCTCCCGCTCCGGATTGTGATCCGGACCCGGGTTCCTCGGTCCAAACCCGAGGTCCCGACGATTTCGGAGGTGTTTCCGGGAGCCAACTGGCACGAGCGGGAGACGCACGATTTCTTCGGGATTGTGTTTTTGGGGCATCCGGATCTTTCGCCCTTGCTGCTGCCCGAGGACGCCGACTTTCACCCGTTGAGAAAGGATTTCCCCGGTGTTACTTGAGAAAACCAGCGGGGTGAAGGTCGGGGACAACGAGACGTTTGTCCTGAACCTGGGGCCGCAGCATCCGGCGACGCATGGGGTTCTCCGGGTCAAGCTGACGATGGACGGGGAGTACATCAACCGGGCGGAGCCGGTGCCCGGGTACATCCATCGGATGCACGAGAAGATGGGGGAGAACCGGACCTGGGCGCAGTTTCTGCCGAACACGAGCCGCATCGACTACCTTTCGGCGATGACCTACACGCACGCCTATGTGGCGGCGGTGGAGCGGGCGGCCGGGATCGAGGTGCCGCTCCGGGCGGAGTATCTGCGGGTCATCACTTCCGAACTGAACCGGGTCTCGAGTCACCTGGTCTGGTTCGGGGCGTTCCTTCTCGATCTCGGGGGATTCACGCCGCTGCTGTACGCCTTCGACGACCGCGAGAAGATCCTGGACCTGCTCGAGAGTGTGACCGGCGCCCGGCTGACCTACTGTTATTACCGCTTTGGCGGACTCTACAACGACGTCGAGCCCGAGTTTCTCTCCGGCACGCTGGATTTCGTGAAGTACATGGGGCCTCGGCTGGACATGTACCGGCAGTTGGTGACGGACAACATCATTCTGAAGAAACGGCTGGAGGGCGTGGGCCCGATCGACGCGGAGATGTGCCGTCGGTATGGCGCCACCGGTCCGGTGATCCGCGGCGCCGGGGTGCCGTGCGATGTGAGACGGGTGGAGCCGTACTCGATCTATCCCGAGTTGGATTTTGAGATTCCGGTGTTTCCCGAGGGGGACTGCATGGCGCGGTATCTGGTCCGCATGGAGGAGATCCGCCAGAGCCTGAGAATCATCGAGCAAGCCATTGGAAAGCTCCCCGAGGGGCCGGTCCAGTCCAAGGTTCCGCGGTCGGTGAAGGTGCCGGCCGGCGACTATTATTTCGCCGTGGAGGCCGCGCGCGGCCGGTTTGCGGTGCGCATCGTGAGCGACGGGAAGGAGATCCCGTACCGCGTGAAACTCCGGACGCCCTCGTTTTCAAATCTCAGCCTCTTTGAGGAAGCCAGTCGCGGGATGATGCTGCCCGACGCGCTGGCCCTGATGGGCACGCTGGACCTTGTGATTCCCGACATTGACCGCTGATTTTTCGCCGACACTCCCATGTCCCTCCTGGCCTTCACTCTCAGCCTCCCGGAACCCTACCGGCTGATCGTGTTTCTGGCGGGCACGATGGCCTTTGTGGGTTTGAACGCGGCGTATCTGGTGTGGGTGGAGCGGAAGGGGGCGGCGCGGTTTCAGCGGCGTCCGGGCCCGACCGAAGTGGGGCCGGCGGGGCTGCTTCAGCCGATTGCCGACGCCCTCAAGCTCCTTTCAAAGCAGGTGCATGTGCCTCCGGATGGGGATCGCATGCTGTTCCGTCTGGCGCCGGTGATGGTGATGGCGCCGGCGTTGATGTGCCTTTCGACGATTCCGTTCAGCGAGACGATCGCGGCGCGGAACCTGGATCTCGGGCTGGTGATGGTGTTTGCGTTCGGTTCGATCAACGTGATGGCGATCATGCTCGGGGGGTGGGCGTCGCGGAACAAGTACTCGATCATCTCCGCGGCGCGCATCGTCTCCCAGAACGTCGCCTACGAGATTCCGATGCTGCTGGTGGTGATCACCATCCTGATGATCACCGGCACCACCAACCTGCACACCATCGTGGAGCAGCAGAAGGGTGGGTTCTGGCACTGGAACATCCTGAAGCTCTCGGCCAACCCGCTGATGCCGGTAACCTTCCTGGTTTACTTCATCTGCATGCTGGCGGAGACGAACCGGGCGCCTTTCGACATGGCGGAGGCCGAGAGCGAACTCGTCGCCGGCGCCTTCACGGAATACGCCGGCATGGGTTTCGGGGTCTTCTTCATGGCCGAGTACGCCAACATCCTGGTCGGCTGCAGCCTGGCGACCGTCATCTTCTTCGGGGGCTGGGACAGTCCGATCGGGTTCCTCCCGGGCGTCGTGTGGTTCCTGCTGAAGCTCTACGCTCTCATTTTCACGGTGGTCTGGGTCCGGTGGACCTTTCCGCGCACCCAGTTCTACCGGTTGCTGAACCTCTCCTGGTACATCCTGATCCCGGTCTCCCTCGGGATCCTGGTCCTCACCAGCGTGATGCTGAAAATCTTCTGATCCGGCCATGAAACGAGCATTGATCGAATTGCTGAGCGGTCTCTGGAGCCTGGTGACGGGCATGCGGATCACCCTGCAGCAGTTCTTCAAGAAGGACGTCACCGTGCGCTATCCGCACGAGTCGCTGAAAATGCCCAAGCGTTTCCGCGGCCACGTCGTCCTGGTCCGGGACCCCGAATCCGGGAAATCCCTCTGCGTCGCCTGCAAGAGCTGCCAGAAGGCCTGCCCCAGCGAATGCATCGTCGTCGATGGCCTCAAACGCGAGGGCGAGAAGAAGAAGTCGGTGACCGAGTTCACCGTGGATTTTACCAAGTGCAGCCTGTGCGGTTCATGCGTCGAGGTTTGCCCGGCGGACGCCCTGGAGTTTTCCAAGGACTACAACATGGCGAGCACCAGCAAGGATGCGTTCGTGCGGATCGACCTCGTGAAACGGATGGAGGAGGGGCCGAAATGAACGAGTTTCCGGCAGCCAGGCTGATTCTTCACGCGGTTTTCGGCGCGTCGGTGGTGGTCACCCTTGCCGGAGCGCTGCTGGCGATTTCCACCGTCCGCATCATCCGGAGCGTGTGCGGACTGGCGCTGTGCTGCGTGGGGCTGGCCGGGGTGTACTACTTCCTGCACAGCCCGTTCCTGGCCCTGATGCAGATCCTCATCTACGTCGGTGCCGTGTGCATCACGATCATCTTCGCGGTGATGCTGGCGGAGCCGGATGAACCCGAGGAGCCGGCCTCGGAACGGCCCTCGAAGGCTTTGACGGTTCTTTCGTTGGGTGGCGGGGTGGCCCTGGCCTGGGCGGTGGCGGCCCTGGGATTGGGCGGATCCTGGAAGGTTCCGACGGCACCGCTGGCGAATGATGGATCGCTGAAGGCGATCGGGATCGCCTTGCTGACCACCTACAGCGTGGCCTTCGAGACGATGTCGCTGGTCCTGCTGGTGGCGATCCTCGGAGCCCTGGCGGTGGCTCATGGCGGAAGGAGGCGCGAATGAACGGGGCGGCGATCTATGAGCAACCGGCGGTCTACCTGATTCTGGCGGCGATGCTGCTGGCCATCGGGCTGGTCGGGCTGATCCGCCGCCGGACCCTGATCGGGATGCTGATCTCGGGCGAGATCCTGTTCATCGCGGCGTCCCTCAATTTCCTGGCCGTGAACCGGTTCTTCTCTCCCGATCCTGCGGTGGGTCAGGTGTGCGTCCTGTTTCTCATGGGGCTGGCCGCCGCCGAGGTGTCGGTCGGGTTGAGCATCGTGATCGCGGTCTACCGCAACTACCGATCGATCCGGTCGAGGGACCTCTCGGAAATGAACGGATAAACCATGCCGGTGCAGCACGACATCCGACTTTTGCTGGCGCTGCTGGCGCCCCTCGCCGGCGCGGGTCTGGTCATGGCGACCGGGCGCCGTCCCAACGTCCGCGAAGCCTGCTCCTTCCTGTCCGCCGTCGTCTTGTTCGGGCTGACCGCCTCCCTGATCCCGGAGGTCCGGGCCGGGCACACCCTCGGGTACACCGTGTTCGAGATGCTGCCGGGACTTGCCGTTCGGCTGCGGGCGGATGCGCTGTCGATGATCTTCGCCGTCTCGGCGTCGTTTCTTTGGATCCTCGCGGTGTCGTATTCGGCGGGGTACATGCGCGGCCTCAAGGAGCATGCGCAGACCCGTTTCAACGCGTGTTTTGCGCTCGCGCTTTTCGGGGCGATCGGATGCGCGTTCGCGGACAACCTTCTGACGCTCTACCTGTTTTACGAGATCGTTAGCGTCTGCACCTACCCGCTGGTGGCGCATCATCAGGATGCGGAAGGGTATGAGGGCGGCCTCAAGTACATGGTCTACCTGACCACGACCGCGAAGGCCCTGGTCCTGCCGGCCATGGCCATGGTTTACGTGCTCACCGGAACGCTCGATTTCGCCCACAATTCCCACGCGGGCATCCTCCCGGCCACCGCCAGTGCGGGCGTCGTCACGGTCCTCTACGTCTGTTTCCTGCTGGGGTTCGCCAAGAATGGAATCATGCCGTTCCATCACTGGCTGCCGGGAGCCATGGTCGCCCCGACGCCCGTCAGCGCGCTGCTGCATGCCGTCGCGGTGGTGAAGGTGGGTGTGTTCTCGACGGTGCGCGTGATGCTGTACGTGTTCGGCACGGAACGGATGCAGGCGCTGAACCTCGGCATTCCGACGGCGTGGTTCGTCTCGATCACCATTCTTGTGGCTTCGGTGATTGCGCTGACCAAGGACAACCTCAAGTCCCGCCTCGCGTATTCCACGGTCAGCCAGCTGTCCTACATCATTCTGGGTGTGGCCCTGCTCACGCCGCGGGGCATCGAGGGCGGTTTGGTGCACATGGCGAATCATGCCTTTGCCAAGATCACGTTGTTCTTCTGTGCCGGGGCGATCTACGTGGCCACCCACCGGAAGAACATCTCGGAGATGAGCGGGCTGGGTCGTGCCATGCCGTTCACTTTCGGGGCCTTCGCCGTGGCGTCCCTGGGCATGATCGGGGCCCCGCCGGTCGCCGGTTTCGTGACCAAGTGGAACCTTCTTCTGGGGGCGGCGGATGCGGGATCCATCGGTCTCGTTTGCGTGCTGCTGCTGAGCACGTTGTTGAACGCGGCGTATTTCGTGCCGGTGGTGTACACCGCGTTTTTCGGGAAGGCCGCGGACGACCACGGGCATCCGCCCCGGGAGGCGCCCCTGGCGATGGTGGTGCCGCTGACCCTGACCGCGGTGCTCTCGGTGGTGTTCGGGTTTTATCCGGATCTGTTCATGGACTTCACCCGTGCGGTGCTGAAATGAAGCTGCTGACCATCATTGAATTCCTGCGTCGCAACCTGAAGGCGGTGGTGCGCGCGTCGTGGGTGGTACTCGCGCTCCTGGTGGTGGTGGATGCCCTTCCGGGGGTGGTGGACAAGGAGCATGCCCACACCGCGGTGGAGCGGTGGCCGGGTTTCTGGGCGGTGTTCGGGCTGGTGGGTTGCTCCTTTCTGATCGTGGCTTCGAAGGCATTTGGTCATCTGGGAATCATGAAGCGGGAGGACTACTACGATGAGTGACCTGTGGGTCCATCCCTCGGCGATCCTGCTTCTGGGTGCGGCGGGTCTGCCGCTGATTCCGGCCCGGGCGAAGCGGATCTGGCTGCTGCTCATCCCGGTCCTCGCCTTTGTGCGCACGGTTGGGCTGGTGAAGGGGGTTTTTGGGCAGGTGACCGTGCTGGATTGGACCCTGGTGTTCGGCCGGGTGGATGGGTTGAGCCAGGTGTTCGGGTACATCATGGCGCTGATGGCGGTGGTTGGGACGCTGTACGGGCTTCACGTTCGTGAGGATGCCCAGCACATGGTGGCCTGGACCTATGTGGCGGGTTCGCTGGGGGCCATTTACGCGGGCGATTACCTGACCTTGTTCGTTTTCTGGGAGTTGATGGCGTTGTCCTCGGTGTTCCTGGTCTGGTTTCGAAGGCGTCCGGAGTCGGGGCCGGTGGGGCTCCGTTATTTCCTGGTTCACACGGCGGGGGGGTTGGCGCTGCTGGCGGGCATTGTGCTGCAGGCGGGGCAGGCGGGGGGCAGTCTGGCGTTCGGGGCGGTGGATGTGCATCGGATGACTCCCGCGACGTGGCTGATACTCTCGGGATTCCTGCTGAATGCGGCGGTGCCGCCGCTGCATGCCTGGCTGCCGGATGCGTATGGCGAGGCCACCTTCAATGGCTCCGTCTTCCTGTGTGCGTTCACGACGAAGACGGCGGTGTACGCGCTTTGCCGCGCCTTTCCGGGCCTGGAGATCCTGGTGCCGTTGGGGGTGGCGATGGCGTTGTACGGCGTGGTGTATGCGGTATTGGAGAACGACTGCCGCCGGTTGCTCGCGTATCACATCATCAGCCAGGTGGGTTACATGGTGGCGGGGGTGGGGATCGGGACGGAGATGGCGATCAACGGCGCCTGCGCCCATGCCTTCGCCCACATCCTCTACAAGGGCCTGCTCTTCATGGGGTGCGGTTCGATCCTGCACATGACCGGCCGCAGCAAGTTCACGGAGCTCGGCGGATTATACGCCCGGATGCCCTGGACGTTTCTTTTCACCCTGGTCGGGGGCCTTTCTATTTCCGCGTTTCCGTTGTTCAGCGGGTTTGTCAGCAAGTCGATGATTGTCGCCGCCGGATTCGAACAGCACCGGCAGACGGCCTCCTTCCTGTTGATGCTGGCCTCGGTGGGTACGTTCCTGCACACCGGTTTGAAGGTTCCCTATTTTCTCTGGTTCGGCCGACGCAACTGCAGTGACGAGACCTGGGAACGCGCCAAGGAACCGCCCTGGAACATGATGGTGGCGATGGCGGCGGCGGCGGTTCTCTGTGTCGGGATCGGATGCTACACGCCCTATCTCTACCGGATGCTGCCCCACCCGGTGGAATATCATCCCTACACGGCGTATCACGTCTCCGAGACGCTCCAGATCCTGCTCTTTACGGCGGTCGGATTCTTTCTCCTGCTTCGGAAACTTCAGCCGACGCCGACGATCAGCGTGGATCTCGATTGGTTTTACCGGAAGGGCGCGCGGTGGCTGATGCGGATGGCGCGCGGGCCGGTCCGTCGCGTCGATGACGGGGTGGGGGAGGTCTATCGGGCCGGCGGCCTGGATCCCCTCATGCGGGCGTCGCGGTCGATTGGGCTTTTTGACGGCCGGGTGATTGACGGGGCGGTGGACGGTATTGCGACGACGATCCGGGCCGTGGGCGGGCGGTTGCGGTTTCTCCAGCGGGGCGCGATGCAGGAGAGCCTGGCGGTGGCGCTGGGTGTGGCGGTGGTCCTGCTTCTGGTGGGCCTGGTGCTGATGCGGTAACCCGGGGAGCAATGAAGGCTTTGCGGACATGACCCAACTCACATCCGACGGTGGTTTTCCCCTGCTGAGCGTGCTGATCTTCGGCCCGCTGGCGGCGGCGCTGGTGGCGGCGCTGTTGCCTGGTGAACGCGGACTGCGCGCCTGGGCCCTGGCTTCGACGTCCGGGTTCGGACTCCTGTCGCTGGTCCTGCTGACCCGGTTTGATCCGGCGAAGACGGGGTTTCAGTGGGTGGAGCAGTCGGCGTGGATTCCGTGGTTGAAGATCGACTATGCGCTGGGGATCGATGGCATCAGTCTGGTTCTCATTCTGCTGACGGCGCTGATCTCGCCGTTGTGCGTGCTGGCGTCGTGGACGTACATCAAGGTCCGGGTCAGGGAGTTCATGGTGTGCCTGCTGGTGATGGAGGCGGCGATGGTGGGGGTGTTCAGTGCCCTGGATTTCGTGCTCTTCTTCATGTTTTGGGAGGCGATGCTCATTCCGATGAGCCTGATGATCGGCGTGTGGGGCGGGCCGAAGCGGGTGTATGCGGCGGTGAAATTCTTCGTGTACACCATGGCTGGGTCGGTGCTCCTGCTGGTGGCGATCGTGGCGCTTCGGTTGAAGACGGGAAGCTTCAGCATTCCGGGCATGATGGGGCGGACCTATCCCGTGGAGTTTCAGTGCTGGGTGTTCGCGGCCTTTTTCATTTCGTTCGCCATCAAGGTCCCGATGTTCCCGTTTCACACCTGGCTGCCGTCGGCCCACGTGGAGGCGCCGACGGCGGGCAGTGTAATTCTGGCGAGCGTGCTGTTGAAGATGGGGACTTACGGATTCCTGCGGTTCTCCCTGCCGATCGTTCCCTATGCGGCGAAGCTTTTCGCGCCGTGGCTGATGGCGTTGTCGGTGGTGGCCATTGTGTACGGCGGATTGGCGGCCCTGGCTCAGACGGACCTGAAGAAGCTGGTGGCCTATTCGAGCGTGGGCCACATGGGTTTTGCGACCCTGGGCATTTTCAGCCTGACGCGGGCGGGGTTGGAGGGGGCGACGCTGGTGATGATCAATCACGGGGTGACGACCGGGGCGCTGTTCGTGGCGGTTGGTTTTCTCTATGAACGCCTGCACACCCGCGATCTCGGCGCGGCGGCCGGCGTGGGGAAGGTGATCCCGGTGTACACCGGTTTTCTGGGGCTGTTCTGCCTTTCCTCGATGGCTTTTCCGGGGACGAACAGTTTCGTGGGTGAGTTTCTGGTGCTGGCCGGCGGGTTGTCGGTCTCGAAGGTTCTGGTGATCTGCGCCGTCCCGGGGGTGGTGGCCGCGGCTGCCTACAACCTGAGAATGCTCCAGCGCGTGGCCTACGGCGGCACTGCGAATCCCCGGCACGAAGGCGTGAAGGATCTTGGCTGGCGCGAGATCGCGACCCTGGCCCCGCTGCTGGTGCTGGTCCTGTGGATCGGGCTGCAACCCAAGCCGCTGATGAATCTGATCGAGACCGGGGTCATGCAGATCGTCGGCCAGGTGGCCAACGCCGAGGCGACCATTCCGGGACCCTAGAAACGAGTGACGATGTTCCACCCAGGCGCATTCCTTCCCGAATTGGTGCTGCTGGCCGGCGCGCTGGCCATCTTCCTGACCACGCTGCGGGCGTCGGACGGCCGGCTGGCCGGCCGGGTGACCCTTGGCGTGGCTGTGGCGACGCTGCTGGCCGCCGTGCTTGGGCTGAAGCAAGAGGCGCTGATGTTCGACGGGGCCTATCGCGTCGACGCCTTTTCCCAGGGCCTGAAGCTGGTTTTTTCCGTGGGTTTCGTGCTGGTGTCGCTGCTGAGCGGCCGGCTTGGGGACATTCGTGAGGATGTGCGGAGCGAGTACTTTCTCTTTCTGACCTTCAGCGTTCTCGGCTTCGAGTTGCTGGCGAGCTGCATTGAATTGATGGCCTTGGTGGTGGCCCTTGAGCTGGCTTCCTTCCCGCTCTTTCTCGCGGTGGCGCTGCGGCGTGAACGGGCGGGGCAGCGCCGGCAGCTGGAGTCGGCGATGAAGTACGTGATGTTCGGGGTGGCGGCGAACGGCATCATGTTCTTCGGGTTGAGCTACCTCTTCGGACTGACCGGAACCACGTCGCTGCCATTGATGGCCGAGAGGCTGCGACCGGTGATGACCACGCCCCTGGCTGTGGCCGGTCTGCTGATGGCGCTGGCCGGGGTCTGGTACAAGCTGGCGGTTTTTCCGTTCCACTTTTGGACGCCGGATGTCTACCAGGGGGCTTCGAACGAAACGGCGGGTTGGGTGGCTTCGTTGCCGAAGCTTGGCGCGGTGGTGGTGTTTTATCGGTTCATGGCCATGGCGGCCCCCGATGGCCGGGCGGTCCCGATGGTTCTGGCGGTGCTGGCCGGGGCCTCGATGCTCTACGGCAATCTTCTGGCCCTGGGTCAGACCGACTTCAAGCGCATGCTCGGGTTCTCGGGCATCGCCCATGCCGGTTATGCGCTCCTGGGTTTTGTGTCCCTGGATGTCTCCGGCCATGCGGCGGCCCTGTATTACATGACCGCTTACATGGCGATGGTGCTGGCCTGCTTCACGGTCATCAGCCGGGTGTCCGCCGATGGGGTGAACGTGGCGATTTCGGATCTCGCCGGATTGCACCGCCGCTCGCCGTTGCTTGCGATCACCCTGATGGCTGGCGTGTTTGGCCTGGCCGGGATTCCGCCCCTGGCGGGTTTCATGGGCAAACTGGCGCTGTTCACGGCGGCGCTCCGACAAGGTCATCTGGCTCTCGTCATCCTGGCGGTCCTGAATGCGGCGGTGGCGATCTACTATTACCTCTCGGTGGTCCGCGAAGTTGTGTTTGGGGATCCGGGATCCCGGCCGGCGATCGTTCTGGATCCGCCGACCCGCATGCTTTGTGCATTTCTGGTGCTGATCATCGTGGTGCTCGGCGTGATGCCGGGACCGCTGTTTGAGGCCATCGGTCAGGCGCTCGGGGCGGCGGCCCTCCCGGGACGTTGAGAGACAGCCGGGCCGGACAACTGGACCCATGAGACTCGTGAGAGCCGATTAGCGTATTCAGTCAATAACGAATTCTTGCCAACGGCAGTGCGTGGGCAGAGATTCCGGCATTCCCCTGGAGCGGTATGAAAGATTCCCCTTTTCCGACGGAGGGTGTTCGGCACGCGTGGTCCGAGTTACCGGCCGAGGACCTTCCGAGACGCCCGGTGAGCGAGCGGGTCGTCGATTTTCGCGAAGTGCACGAGGCCTTCACGCCGGAGGCCGCCCAGGCCCAGGCGGAACGTTGCGTCCAGTGCGCGCATCCGGGCTGTGTGGAGGAGTGTCCCGTCGGCAGTCCCATTGAGGAATGGATGCAGCTGGTGGCCGAGGGGCGCTTCCAGGAGGCGGCCCGGATTGCGCGGGAGTCGAATGCCATTCCCGAAATCTGCGCCCGGCTATGTCCCCGGGATCATCTGTGCGAGCGGGGATGTGTTCTGGGCGGGCCGTCGGAGCCGGTGTGCATCGGGGCGCTCGAGCAGTTTCTGCAGGACTATTCGCTGGGAGTGAGCGAGGCGGAGGACCGTTTGGCGGAACCGAACGGTCGGCGGATCGCGGTGGTGGGGGCGGGGGCCGCCGGTTTGGCTTGCGCCGACGAACTCTCGCGCCGCGGCTATTCGGTGACTCTTTTTGATTCCGGGACCGATCCCGGGGGCGGACTGGTGCGCGGGACCGCGTCGTTCCGGCTTGATCCCGCGGTGGTGCAGCGACGGGTGGTCATCCTGCGCGAGCGGGGGGTGGAGTTTCGCCTCGATGCCCCGCTGGGCGAGTCCGTGTCGCTCGCCGGACTGAGGAAGGAGTTCGATGCGGTGTTCGTTGGACTTGAGGCGCGTCAGGCGCGTCTGTTGCAGGTGCCGGGGGCCCACTTGAATGGGGTGACCGACGGTCTGGCCTTGATGGCCCGGATCACTTCGGGGGTGCGGCCGGATTGGAACAATCGCCGGGTTGTCGTGGTCGGGGACGAGGATCTCGCGATTGATTGCGCGCGATCCGCGGTGCGTTGCGGAGCGGCGTCGGTGATCGTGATTTCGGCGGCAGGCCAGGCCGACATGGGGTGCAGCCGCCGGGATTTCGACTGCGCGAGGGACGAAGGGGTCCGTTTTGTCTGGGAGCAGGTTCCGGTTTCGATTCACGGCGATGCCGCGCGGCAGGTTACGGAAGTCCAGACGGTGCGGGTGGCCCGGCTTCCGATGGAGGACGGCCGGGGTTCCCGGATGGGCCTGGTGCCGGGGACGGAGGAGACCCTGGGTGCGGACATCGTGGTGGTGGCGCTGGGGTTTGACCGTCAGGCGGTGGGTTTGCCAGGCGATTTCGTGGAGCTCGGGGCGGATGGGTTGGGGGAAGTGCTGGTGGATCGGCGTCAGATGACGCATCTGCCTGGCGTGTTTGCGGGCGGGGAAGTGGTCCGAGGACCCTGCGATGTGGTTCACGCCATTCGCGATGCCCGCCAGGCTGCCATTGGGATCGGACAGTATCTGGGGATCGGGTGATTCGATTCCCCGGGGATCCCGACGGGGCTTGTGCAAGGCGTCGGCTCGGGCAAGAGCTAGAAAGGCCGTCCGGACTGCTGGAATCGCGTACGCGGAATTGCCGGGCTGGCTGGTGATTCTTTCCTGGGTTGTGCTTCCGGGAATCTTGCTCTTGTCGTGTTCGACTGATAACACCCAAGGCATCACATCCCGCCACCCCTGGGAGTTCTTCAAATTCACGGACGGACGTGGAGGTCCGTCCGGCGGATGAGGAGAGGTGCTCTGGGACAGGCTGGGAAGAGAAGCGTTGATCCGCGCGAACCCGCCGTTTGTCCACCCACTCCCCCACCCACGATGTCTGCGTCCAATTTCGCACTCTTCCCGTTGCTTCGATATTCTGCTCCGGCCCGGCAGTGGTTGGTTGCTTCAGTCATTGCCTTGAGCGGGCTTGTCGCCGCTGGAACGGCGGGGGCGGCGGGCTTGCTGCTTGAGGTTCAGCGCGGGCCGAGCATCACGGGTCCCTGGACCAAGGTTTCGGAGGTGACGGTGGATTCCCCCTTGCCGACGGAATTCTTCCGGGTTGCGGCGTCGGTGCCGGCACCGGCGCGCGACGTGGAGGGGTATGTCTGGATTCCTTCCGGTGTCTTCACGATGGGAACGCCGGATAAGGAGGCGCAACGCCGCACGAGCGAGGGGCCTCAGACCGTGGTTCGAATTTCCGAGGGGTTCTGGATGAGCCGGCTGGAAACCACGCAACGGCAGTGGTCGGAGTTGATGGATTCCAATACCTCGTCCGTCCGCGATCCCGATTTGCCGGTGGATTCGGTCAGCTGGGATGAGGCGTTGGAGTATTGCGCCAAGCTTACCACGCGCGAGCGTGCGGCGGGACGTCTTCCGGCCGGTTATATCTATCGGCTGCCAACCGAGGCCGAATGGGAGTTCGCCTGCCGGGCAGGGAGCGCGGGTCCGTTTTCCTTCGGGGACAGTTTATCGTCGACGAATGCCAACTTTGACGGGGCCCGTCCCTATGGGGAAGCCGCCTCGGGGCCGTCAGTGGGGGGCACGGTTCGGGGCGGGCAGTATCCGGCCAATGCGTGGGGGCTGCATGACATGCATGGCAACGTCTGGGAGTGGTGCCTCGACTGGCATCCCAGCCGGCTGTCCGGCGGGAAAGTGACGGACCCGGTGGGTTCCGGATCCGTGCGTCAGCGGGCGATGCGGGGTGGGGCGTGGCACAACGAGGCGACGGCCTGCCGCTCGGGGTATCGATACCTGATCGGCCCCATTTTCCGGGCTTTTTCGAGTGGATTGCGGCCGGTGGTGGCGAAGGAGCTTTGACGGGGGGGCGCTGAGGTCGCGGGAGACTTCAGTGCGGAGGGGGTGCCGGGCGAATGATCGCTTTACCGTCCGGGGGCCGGGTGGTAAGCGAATGCCATGAATCCAATCAGTTCCGCTGCGCGGGGAAATCCGCAGCTGCGGGAGCCGTTGCAGAGGCGGCGGTTGCACCGTTCGGGTTTTACGCTGATCGAGTTGCTGGTGGTCATCGCGATCATCGCGATCCTTGCCAGCATGCTTCTCCCGGCGCTGGGCAAGGCCAAGTTGAAGGCCCAGGGCATCAAGTGCATGGCGAACATGAAGCAGCTGCAGTTGGCGTTTCAGATGTACGCGGATGACAACAACAACCGCTACATGATGAATACCTATGGGAACGACGGCTGGGTGAAGGGGTCCGTCGACTTCAATGATTCCAATCCCTCCAATTGGGATCCCAACACGCTTCTGGACGTGAGGACCGCGGTGCTGGGGCCGTACACGAAGGATGTGGGTATCTATCGTTGTCCCGGGGACTGGACGATGGTGAGGCGTGCGGGCTTCGGCAAGGTGCCGCGGATCCGGTCGGTGGCGGCCAGTCAGGCGGTGGGGACATGGACCAGTGGTGCCCCGACGCTTGGTTATTGGCTGGATGCGGCCCTTGAGGGTGGGTCGGAGGTGAATCCGGGCGGCAAGTGGAAGGTGTTTGCGAAGGATGGGGATGCCACGCGGCCGTCGTCCATTTGGGTGTTCATGGATGAACATCCGGCGAGCATCAACGACGGGGGGTTTGGGTTCCGCATGCCGGACACGGCGGCGGCGATCGCGAACCGGGGTTGGATTGATTATCCGGCAGGATTCCACGGGGGAGCCGGTGCGCTGTCGTTCATCGATGGTCATGCCGAGACCCGCAAGTGGGTGGAGTCGCCGAGGGCCGGCCGTTCGGGCCTGGATGCCCGGGTGACGGACTACTCCAAGCTGGATGACGGCCGTCGTGCGAATCATCGGGACATCTGGTGGATGGCCCAGCGGACCTCTGAGTTGGACAATGGGCGGAATCCCTGGGAGTGAGTTGCCACCCGCGCATTGATGCGGGTCGGGGATCCTGATCCGATCGCCGTGAACCATGAAATGGACCGGCGAACTTTCGGGGTGGGCCCTCGTGCTCACGGCGTGTTTTATGGGGGTTTCCGCGACGGCCCAATCGCAGGATCCCGGGGCGGCGCGGCGGTTGTCCGAGTTCGGGTTGGCCCCCACGAATTCGGCGGCGGCGAACCGGGTGATTCTTCAGAAGGCGATCGATTGGGCGTCGGAGCGTGGGGCTGCGCTTTTTCTGGAGCCCTCGGAGGATCCCTATCCGGTGGAGAGCGGGGTGGTGCTGAAGCAGAACGTCTCGTTGATCGGGGTCCATGGTCCGGTGGGTCGGGGGACGCGGCATCCGACGCGGCGGCAGCCTGTGGGCAGCGTGTTTCGCATTTCGGACGACCGGGAGCCGTTTCTCACGGTGGAAGGGGCGACGCAGGTGCGGGGGGTGCAGTTCTGGTACCCGGAGCAGACCTTGGACGATCCGTCGAAGGTGATCGCCTACCCGGCGACGATCCGGCTTTCCCCCACGCAATCGGCGCAGGGCGTGACCTTGTCCTGTCTCACGTTTTACGGGGAGTTTCTGGCCATGGACTTCAACGCGCCGAAGGGCCGGCCGTGTGAGCAGATCCTTTTCGAGCATTGCTATGGCTATCCCCTGGGTGGGGAGTTCATCCGGGTGGACTATTGCTACGACATTCCTCGGATTCTCCATTGCCATGTGAATCCGGCGAATCTGCGGTATTTCCGGGGTGGCTACAGTCGCGCGGTGATCGATTCGGTCGTCGCCCGAAAGACCTTCACCTACGCCATCAATCACACCGACAACGCCGTGCTCATGGACCTTTTCACCTTCGGGGCGTACGGGGGGGTCTATCTCGGTCCGGCCACCTATGGGCAGCTGACCAGTTTCAATCTCGATTGCGTGACTGTTGGAATTCACAAGCGGGGGGATGGGACCTTCAACCGCAACTGGCAGCTTTCCCAGGGCTCGATCATCGCCAACACGGGCGCCCGGTTGGAGGACATCCATCCGATCGTGATCGAAGGCCAGGGGCATACCGCGCTCGCCAACGTTGAGGCGTTCTCCGGTGGCAACGGCGCCCTGAGCACCCTCAACCAATCCCAGGATTTCCTGCTCGTCCGCGGGGACAAGCGTCTCACGGTGACCCTGGTCGGATGCCGGATGAGAAACCATGCGGCAGCGGATCCGGTCACCCTTGAGAATCCCAGGGCCACGGTGCGTGCCGTGGCTTGCGTGGATCGTGACGAGAAGATCTTCGACCGGACCTGGGGCGAGCGGGGCGAGTGACGGGGACGGGGCGGGACGGGGCGTCGTTGCGCAACGGCGACAGTCTCCGCTCGGCAGGAGAGCGGGTTTTCCGGGGTGGCGGGCTGCCCGGGGTTATCGGCGTCCGCCGATCACGGGACGCGAGGGGCTGCGCAGTTCCCGGGTGCGCATGAGGGTGGCGATTTCGGCGTCCGGAAGGGCCCTCTGCCAGAGTGCGGCCTCCTCGATCTGGCCGGTGAAGGGAGGAGCGGCTGGGCCGCCGTCGCCATCGGCCCCCACCCGGGTGGGAATCTCCCCGGCCGTAAGTGCGCCACCCGACCAGGCGTGGCGGGCCATGCGGATCCCGTCACAGAAGAGGTCGAGTTGAGCGCCATCATAGCGGCCGGCGAGATCGTGCCAGGCCGTGGGATCGATGCGGGACACGGGAAACGACACCCGACCGGTGCCCCGGGCGGTGTGGACTTCGAAAACCACGTCCGGCCCCGGGGTTCCGGGCAGATCGGCGCCGTACAATCGGAACGAAAATCGTTCCTCGGAATCCCGACGCGTGAGGAGAGCGTTGTTCCAGCGCCCGGCAGGGTCCCGGAGGCGGAGGTAGGTCGTGAGGCTTGGGCCGGCGACGTCGATGTCTTTGCCGGCGTCGAACCAAGCCCCGCGCAGGTCGGCAACGGTCGTTCCGGTGAGCGCGCCGCGGCCTTGGGAACGCACGTCGAAATCGGAATCCGCCACCTGCCGCAGCGGAAAACGGGAACCGTGGCCTCCGACACCGAGGTCCCAGGCGGCCGTGGCCTCGGCGAGGATGAGCTGCCGTCGCCGGCTCGACTCCGCCCGGGTCCAGCGGCGCTCGGGGAGATCTGAGATGGGGCGTAGCACCTTGAGCCGGATGTCCTTGAACTGGGCGACCGACGGTGGGCCGGAATGCAACTGGAGCGCCAGCGCGCCGCGGAGGTCGGATCGGACCCGGTCACGGTCCTCCACTTCGGCCGCGAGACGGCCGTCGACGCGGAGTGTGAGGGTGGGGCCGCGGCAGATGAGGTGGTACTCGTGCCAGTCTTCAAGCCGGAACCAGGCGGGTCCGGAGGCTTCGGGGAGGTCGCGGGAGGTGGTGCGGCCCTCGGCATCGAAGACTGTGCGTTTGCCGCGAAAGGCCAGGGTGTGACGTCCGAATTCGTCGTAAAGCCGGACCAGCCATTCCGTCTGAAGATTGTTGTCCACCTGATACCCGGCGACATCGCCGTCGGGGAGGACGCGGCTGCGAAATTGGAACCCGTTGTTGATGGCCCCTTCGCCGCGGACCCGGGAGACCAGCTTGAGTTCGAAGTCCGCGAGTTCCCCGATCTGCCAGACCAGATACTGGTTGGTGGAGCAGGGGTGGTCGCGGGTGATGCGGCCTGTGATGGCTCCTTCCTCGACGGACCAGTAGCTCATGTCCGGAGCCTTCCAGCCATCGAAGGAGCGTCCATCAAAGATCGGGACGAAGCCCGGGCCATCGATGGTTTCAGCCGCGTGCGAGCTCTGTTCGAGCGGGGAATGGGCCAGGCCGAGGAGCAGCCAGGGCAGGGCCGTCCCGAGGCGTTGCAGGCGATGGCGCAACCAGGGAACGGGGCTCACAACACAACGGGGGGCGGGGTCGGTGCCTCAGGCCAGGCCGAGTCGTTGAACGACTTCGACCGTGGATCGGGATTTGTTGAGGCAGTAGAAGTGAAGGTTGTTCACCCCCCGATCGAGCAGTTCACGGCATTGCCGGGCGGCGTACTCGATGCCGAACGCGATGGCGGCTTCGTCGTCGGCGCCGATCTCCTGCAATCGCGCGAGCATCGGAGCGGGAATCCTGGCGCCGCAGAGGGCGGTGAACTTTTGCAGTTGGGAGCCCGAGAGGACCGGGAGGATCCCGGGTACGAGCGTCACATGGGAGCCCAGTCGGTTCCGCAGATGATCCTGGAACGCGAAGAAATCCGCATTGTCGAAGAACAGCTGGGTGATCACGAAATCCGCACCCTGGTCGACCTTGTGCTTGAGCCGTTCCCAATCGACCTCGCGGCCCTCCTTACAGGCGATGTGGCCTTCGGGAAAGCCGGCCACGCCGATGCAGAAGCCGCCCATTTCCCGGATGAAGCGGACCAGTTCCCAGGAGTATTCGAAACCACCGTCCACCTTCTGCCATTCCGCGGAGCCAGCCGGCGGGTCGCCGCGGAGGGCGAGGATGTTCCGGATGCTGCGGCCCTTGGCGTCCTCGAGCACGGCCTGGAGTTGGTCCCGGGTGGAGTTGACGCAGGTGAGGTGCGCCATGGCGACGAGGCGGTGCTGGTTCTGGATCCGCTCGACGATGCCGAGGGTCTTGTCGCGGGTGCTGCCGCCGGCTCCGTAGGTGACGGAGCAGTAATCGGGGCGGATCTGGAGCAGGGCCGGGACCGTCTTCTCAAGGAGGTTGCGTTCGCCCTCCTCCGTCTTGGGGGGGAAGAACTCGAAGGATAGGCAGGGGCGTCCCTCCCTGATGCGGCGGGCGTGGATGTCGAGGATGAACTCCATGAGCGATGCATCATGGGGCCAGGAGGGGGAGCAATTCAAGCGGGCTCAGGGGTCAAGTCGGACGGGGCGGCGGGATCAGGGGGATTCCTTTTCGGAGGGGACGGGTCGGGAGCCCGTCACGCAGCGGGGCAGTCTCGCCCCTCGATGGCCGGGTTTGGTCACGGGAGGGTCGCGGGCTGCCGTTTTGAATGGGAAAACCTTCCGGCCCGAGGGGTTGGTCGCGGATTCGCGAGCCTTGGGGGCCGGCGACCTCCCCGGATTCGGGCAGGGGACCGGTAACCTCCCGACAGATTTCGCGTCTGGACGTGCGGTTTCGAGGGATCGATCGCGGAACACAGGCACAGCAACAGAGCAACGGTAACGGTCAACGACGTCGACATGAGCACCCCATCCAAGTTTCCGATTGTCCGCTGGCTGGTCATCCTGGCGCTCCTGGGCGGCGGAGGTTACGCAGGGTACCGCTACTGGCAGAAGCCGTCCGCGGGCAGGCCGGAGTTCCAGACTGCGGCGGTGGCCCGCGGTGACATTGTGCAGTCGGTGACTGCGAACGGTTCGCTGACGCCGGTGCGGATGGTGGACATCGGGTGTCAGATCTCGGGGGTGATCACGGACATCAAGGTGGATTTCAATTCGAAGGTGAAGGAGGGCGAGTTGGTGGCGCAGATCGATCCCGCCACCTACGAGCGGGCCCTGGGGGAGGCCGATGCGCAGCTTGCGAATGCCAATGCCTCGCTGGAACTCGCGCAACTGGAGTTTGTCCGCGGCGAGCAGATGCTGGCCGAGAAGCTGATTTCGCAGTCCGAATTCGACACCAAACGGGTGGCGCTGACCCAGGCCAAGGCCATGGTGAAAACCCGCGATGCCGCCGTGGAGCGGGCCCGGGTCGACCTGGGCCGTACGCGCATCTTTGCCCCGATGGACGGCATCGTGATTTCCCGGAAGGTGGAGGTCGGGCAGACCGTGGCGGCGAGCATGAATGCGCCGACCCTGATGGTGATCGCCAATGATCTGGCGAAGATGCGGATCGAGGCGGCGGTCGCCGAAGCCGACGTGGGAGGGCTGGAGGAGGGACAGCCGGTCCAGTTCACGGTCGATGCCTTTCCCGGCCGTCAGTTCCGGGGTCTGGTCAAGCAGGTCCGGTTCGCGCCCACCACCAACCAGAGCGTGATCACCTACACCACCGTGGTGGAGGTGGATAACCGTGATCTCAAGCTGCGCCCGGGCATGACCGCCAACGCCCGCTTCATCACCTCCGAAAAGCGTGGAACACTCAAACTGCCCAATGCCGCGTCCCGCTTCCGCCCTCCGGCCGGGGCGGTCATTCGCGGCGACACCAACGCCGCACCCGCCGGGGGCGCCGCCGCGCCGGCCGCCGTGGCCCTCATCGAAAGCGGCCCCTTCGCCGGGTTGCCGGTGATGCCCTGGATGGCCGGGGGTGAACGCCGTCGGCCGACCGACGAGGAGCGGGCGGCCTACTCCGCGTCCCTCACTCCCGAGCAGAAGGAGAAATACGAGAAGATCATGTCGGAGATGCGCGCCCGGTTTTCGCAGGGAGGTGGACCTGGCGGCGGCGGCGGCGGGGGTGGTGGTGGCGGCGGGGGATTCGGGGGTGGTGGCGGGGGTGGAGGAGGTGGTGGTGGTGGCGGCGGCGGAGCGAGGCGTACGGAGGATGGACCGCGGACCGCGACCCTTTATCTGGTGGACAAGGAGTCCGATGGCGCGGGTGGGGAGCAGACCGTTCTCAAGCCTGTGACGGTGAAGCTTGGGATCAGCGATGCCACCAGCATTGAAGTGCTGGAAGGACTCAAGGAGGGGGATGTGGTGGCGACCGGGGTCCTGTCCAAGACGGCCGCCGCCGCAACCCCGGCGCGGGGAAGTCCGTTTGGGAGTCCGTTCGGTGGTGGACGTCCCCGCTGATGGCCCGTTGATTGCCGATTGGAGCCTTAGGAATCCCTGGACACCGCGATGGAACCCATCATCAGGCTGAAAGATTTCCGGCGCACGTACCGGAACGGGACCTTGGAGGTCCATGCCGTCCGTGGCGTGACGCTCGACATCCACCCGGGGGAGTTCGTGGCGATCATGGGAGCGAGCGGCTCCGGCAAATCGACCATGATGAACACGATCGGGTGTCTGGATCGCCCGACGTCCGGACTTTACCTGCTGGATGGCGTGGACATCGGGAAGCTTGATCGCGACCAGCTGGCGGATCTGCGGAACCTGAAGCTCGGGTTTGTTTTTCAGGGGTTCAATCTGCTTTCGAGGACCTCGGCCCTGGAGAACGTCGAGCTGCCGATGATGTACACGCGACCGCCGATCCCGGCGCGGGAGCAGTCGCGGCGCGCGCTGGCGGCGTTGACGATGGTGGGGTTGGGGGAGCGGGCTGATCATTACCCGAACCAGTTGTCCGGCGGCCAGCAGCAGCGGGTGGCGATTGCCCGTGCCCTGGTCAATGAGCCCCGGGTGTTGCTGGCCGACGAACCCACCGGAAACCTCGACACGCGGACGAGCATTGAGGTGATGGGTGTTTTTCAGGCCTTGAACGAGCAGGGCATCACCATCGTGATGGTGACCCACGAGCTCGACATCGCCAGTTACTCGAAGCGCGTGGTGGTCATGCGCGACGGGTTGGTCCGCACCGACGAGCCGGTCCTTCGCCGGTCGACCGCCTCGGAGGAGATCGCCAAGATCGAGGCCGAGCAGAAGGCCGTCCACCTCGCCTGAACCAAGCCACGCATGATCGCCATTTTTCGAACCGCCCTGAGGGCCATCCGCCGCAACATCCTCCGGTCCTTCCTCACGATGCTTGGCATCATTGTCGGCATTGCTGCCGTCATTGTCGGGGTGAGCATGGGGGCGGGGGCCAAGGCCGAGGTCGACAAGCAGATCGCCAGCATGGGGAACAACCTGGTGATCATTTTCTCCGGCAACATGTCCCGGGGTGGGGTTCGTGGAGGGTTCGGGGCGCAACCGTCGCTCACGGATCGCGACTATGACGCCCTGCGCCGTGACGTTCCCGGCGTGGTCGGACTGAGTCCCGAGGTGCGCACCACGGTTCAGGCCGCCTCGGGCAACCAGAACACCTCGGTCGGGATTTATGGCGTGAGCGCCGACTACATCGACATCCGTTCCTGGAAGTTCCAGGCGGGTGACAATTTCACGGAGGGTGACGTCCGGGACGCGAACAAGGTGTGCATCATCGGCAACACGACCTCGGCCGCGCTGTTCGGCCAGGGGGTGAATCCGGTCGGGCAGATCATCCGGCTGAAGAACGTGCCGTTTGCCATCGTGGGCTGGCTGGCTTCCAAGGGGGCGAACGCGTTCGGGCAGGACCAGGACGATGTGGTGATCCTGCCCTACACGAGCGCCATGAAGCGGTTGTCCGGGGATACCAAATTCCGTTCGTTCAGCCTGCAGGCCGCGAGTGCTGACGCCCTGGCGGATGTCACCAACGAGGTGGTGTCGGTGCTCCGCCAGCTGCACCAGATCACGCCCGACAAGGAGGATGACTTTTCGGTCCGCACGCAGCAGGACATGAGTGAGTTCATGAATGCGAACAACCGGATCATGACGGTCCTGATCGGGACGTTCGCGGGCATCTCGCTGGTGGTGGGAGGCATCGGGATCATGAACATCATGCTGGTGAGTGTGACCGAGCGGACCCGGGAGATCGGCATCCGTCTGGCGGTTGGAGCGCGTGCGCGGGATGTTCTGCGGCAGTTTCTCACCGAGGCCGTGCTGCTCAGCGCCGCCGGCGGATTGCTGGGGATCGGGACCGGCTACTGGCTCGCCCCGCTGCTCACCCGCGTGGCGAATTTCCCGACCTTGATCTCCGAGAGTTCGGTCATCCTGGCCTTTTCCGTCAGCGCGGTGATCGGGGTGGTGTTCGGATTCTTCCCGGCGCTCAAGGCGGCGAATCTCGATCCCATCGACGCGCTTCGCTACGAGTGAGCGGCGAAGCGCGCCGGGTGCGAAGCGGGGCCGCTTCGGTGCGGCGTCAATCCAGCACGACGGTCCGGTTTCCGCAGAGGAACACGCGGTTTTCGAACACCAGTCGCACGGCCCGCGAGAGCACCGCCTGTTCCACATCACGGCCCGCCTGCTGCAGATCCCCGGCGGAATGGGTGTGGTCCACGGGGATCACCTGCTGGACGATGATCGGTCCTTCGTCGAGTTTTTCGGTGACGAAATGGGCGGTGGCGCCGATCACCTTGACCCCGCGTTCGAAGGCCTGGTGATAGGGGCGGGCGCCCACGAAGGCCGGCAGGAAGGAGTGGTGGATGTTGATGATGCGGCTGGGGAAGCGGCCGATGAAGTCCGGGCTGAGAATCCGCATGTATTTGGCCAGGACCAGGTAGTCCGGCGCATAGGGTTCGATCGCCCGGAGGACCGCCTGTTCGTGGGATTCGCGGTCGAGTCCGTCGTGGGGCACGCAGTGGAACGGCAGGTCGAAGCGCCGGACCAGCGGTTCGAGAATCGCGTGGTTGCTGACCACGGCCAGCAGGCGCGCGTTGATCTCCGAATACGCGTGGCGGATCAGCACATCCGCCAGGCAGTGATGTTCGCGCGTCGCGAGGATCACAACCCGCTTGGGCTCCATCCGGGACAGCCGGATTTCGGCCCCTTCCGGAAGCAGCCGGCGGAGTTCCTCCACGATGCGTTCCCCCTCCACGGTGCCGTCGAATTCCGTCCGCATGAAGAATCGGGAGGTCGGGCGGTCGACGAATTCCTGGTTGCCGACCACGTTGACTCCGTGGCGGAAGAGCACACCGGTGATTCCGTGGACCAGTCCCGGGCGATCGGCGCATTCGACGATCAGGACGCGGGAATCGGGGGGGATGGGGGCCATGGGCTGGGGAGGAGCATGCCCGGGAGCCGACGGGGAGGCAACCGGGGCGGTTTTCGCGGCGGCCAGCGCAAGGCTGGCTGATGGCGATCGCAAGAAACGGTTAGGCTTGGCCAACGCCGGTAAAGCCCTTGAGGGGGGGTGGCGGCGATGGTTTCCACGCCTTCCGGCATGGTTCCGACACGGGATTCCGAAAGCTTTGAGAACGGGCGAACCCCACGGGCGGAGTCGAAGGCCAAACCGATGTTCCCACTCGATCCAGCGCGGCGATTCGGCGGTTTCCGTCGGGCCGTCCATGCCGCCCTCCTCCTGCCATGAGACGCCGCCGCGTCCACGGATTTCCGCCGGGCGCGAGTGCGGCGAACGCAGGAAATCCCGCGGTGGAATCGAGCGCCGCGGTGCTCTGCGCCTCGGTGGCCAAGCCCAGGACGGGCGGGGTGGGATCGCTGGACGCCATCTTTCATCCGCACGCCATCACGGTGATTGGAGCCACCGAACGTCCCGGGAGTGTCGGACGCGCTGTTCTCCAGAATCTGGCCCAGTTCGGTGGGCCGGTTTTTCCGGTCAACCCGAACCGGCCGACGGTGCTGGGGCGTCGATGCCATCCTTCCGTGGCTGCGATCGGCGAGAAGCCTGATCTGGCCATTGTCGCCACTCCGGCGGCTTCGGTGCCCGGCGTGATCCGGGAATGCGCCGCCGCGGGAATTTCAGCGGCGGTCATCCTTTCCGCCGGCTTCAAGGAGACGGGGCCGGCGGGGGCGCGGCTTGAGGCGGAGGTTTTGGCGGAGGCCCGCAAGGCCCGGATGCGCCTTATCGGCCCGAATTGCCTGGGGGTGATGGTGCCGTCGATGAAGCTGAACGCCACTTTTGCGGCCACCATGGCCCGGCCGGGCTCGGTGGCCTTCCTGAGCCAGAGCGGCGCGCTTTGTTCCTCGGTGCTCGACTGGAGCCACCGGGAACACGTCGGGTTCAGTGGATTTGTTTCGACGGGTTCGATGCTCGACGTGGGGTGGGGCGATCTCATCTACCACTTTGGCGATGATCCGCACACCCGCTGCATCGTGCTTTATCTGGAGACGGTCGGCGACGCGCGCAGCTTCCTTTCCGCGGCCCGCGAGGTGGCGCTGAGCAAACCGGTGATCGTGCTCAAGGTGGGGCGTTCGGAAGTCGCGGCCAAGGCGGCCATGTCCCACACCGGCTCCATGGCGGGGAGCGATGACGTGCTTGACGCCGCCTTCCGAAGGGTCGGGGTGCTGCGCGTCGACACCATCTCCGAGTTGTTCGACATGGCGGAGATCCTGGGCAAGCAGCCGCGGCCGGCGGGTCCGCGCCTTGCCATCCTGACCAACGCCGGTGGCCCCGGGGCGCTTGCGGCCGACATGCTGGTGAACCGCGGCGGGGAGATTGCGAACCTGTCGCCGGAGTGCGTCATCGAGCTGGAGAAGATCCTTCCCGCCCACTGGAGCCACGGGAACCCCGTCGACCTGCTGGGCTCGGCAACCCCCGAGATCTACGCCCGGGCGGCGGAGATCGTGTCGGCGGATCCGGCGAACGACGGGTTGCTGGTGGTGTTGACGCCCCAGGCGGAGACGGATGCCCGCGGCACGGCGGATGCGCTGCGTCGGGCGAAGCTGGTGCCGAACAAGCCGGTGCTGGCCAGTTGGATGGGGGGGGCGGCGGTGGAGGAGGGGCGGCGCATTCTGAACGAGTCGGGATTGCCGACCACGGATTATCCGGACGATGCGGCGGCGTCGTTCTGCCACATGTGGCGCCACAGTTATCAGTTGCGGGCGCTCTACGAGACGCCGCCGAAGGTGGCCGATCTCCAGGGCAGGGACATCAATCGGGCGCGGACGGCCGAGATCATCAAGACGGTGCGTGCGGCGGACCGGACGCTTCTGACGGAGGTGGAATCCAAGGAGCTTCTGGCGACGTACGACATTCCGGTTTCGCAGACGCAGATTGCTTTGAGCGAGAGCGAGGCGGTGCGGATCGCGAACCGTCTGGGTTACCCGGTGGTGTTGAAGCTTTATTCGCACACCCTGACCCACAAGACGGAGGTGGGCGGTGTGCAGTTGAATCTGCGGAACCCGATCGCCGTCCGCGAGGCCTGGCGTTCGATCGAGACGCATGTCGCGGAACGGGCGCATCGCGATGATTTCCTGGGTGTCACGGTGCAGCCGATGATCGTGCACAATGGATTTGAACTCATTCTGGGCAGCACCCTGGACCTGCAGTTCGGGCCGGTGCTGTTGTTCGGCACGGGGGGCCGGTTTGTGGAGATCTTCCGTGACCGGGCCCTGGGTCTCCCGCCGCTGAATGCCACGCTGGCGCTTCGGCTGATGGAGCAGACGCGGGTTTTCCAGGCCCTGCGCGGGGGTCGGGGCCGGAGCGCGATCGATCTTGCGGCCCTGGAGGCGCTGCTCGTGCGGTTCAGCTATCTCGTGGTGGAGCATCCCGGGATTGCGGAGATCGACATCAACCCGCTCATCGTCGCCTCGGACCGGCAGGTGGTTGTGGATGCCCGGGTTGTGCTTCACCCGCCCGACATTGATGCGGCGACCCTGCCGCGTGCCGCGATCCGGCCGTACCCGAACCAGTATGTGACGCGCCGGAAGCTCAAGGACGGCACCGCGGTCACGATCCGCCCGATTCTTCCGGAGGACGAGCCGAGGTTGGTGGAGTTCCACAAGACCCTGTCGGACCGGAGCGTTTACAACCGGTATTTTGTTCCGCTGAAGCTCAGCGAGCGCATCGCGCACGAGCGGTTGGTGCGGGTTTGTTTCAGTGATTACGACCGGGAGATACCCCTGGTGGCGGAGGTGCGGCCGGATCCCCAGGCGCCTTCGCAGATTGTCGGCATCGGCCGCCTGAGCCGGGAGCACCTGCGCAACGAGGGGGAGTTCGCCTTGATCGTTTCGGACGCCTGCCAGGGCAGGGGACTGGGCCGGCAGTTGCTGGAACTCCTGATCCAGGTGGCGCGTGACGAGCAGATGACGCGGCTGTTCGGTCACATTCTCGTCGGCAACCGGGAGATGCAGCATCTCTGCCGGAAGCTTGGATTTGCGCTGCACCACGATGCGGGTGACAGCGAGTGCGTGGCGGAGCTGCCCTTGTGAACGCCGCACCCCCATTTTTCCGACATCCGTCGACAAACGCCCCCGGGGGCCGGCCTGCCGCCACCCCCCGAGTTTCATTCAACCCCAACGCACCCCTATCCAGATCATGAGCGAGCAGAAGTACTACACCCTCGACGGCAACGAAGCCGTCGCCCGCGTCTCCTACAAACTGTCGGAGGTCGCGGCCATCTACCCGATCACACCCTCGTCGCCGATGGGGGAATGGGCCGATGCATGGTCCGCCGCGGGGAAGAAGAACCTGTGGGGCACCGTGCCGTCGGTGGTGGAGCTGCAATCCGAGGGCGGCGCCTCCGGGGCCGTGCACGGGGCGCTTCAGACGGGGGCGCTGGCCACGACCTTCACTGCGTCCCAGGGCCTGCTCCTGATGATCCCGAACATGTACAAGATCGCCGGCGAACTCACCGCCGTGGTCTTCCACATTGCGGCGCGTTCGCTCGCCGCCCAGGGGTTGTCCATCTTCGGCGATCATTCGGATGTCATGGCGGCGCGGCAGACGGGCTGGGCGCTGCTCTGCTCGAACTCCGTGCAGGAGGCCCACGACTTCGCCCTCATTTCGCAGACGGCCACCCTGGAGAGCCGCATTCCTTTTGTGCATTTCTTCGACGGTTTCCGAACCTCCCATGAGGTGGCCAAGATCGAGGTCCTGCCGGACTCGGTGCTGTCCGCGATGATCGACGAGGAACGCATTCGTGAGCACCGCGCCCGGGCGCTGTCCCCGGACCACCCGGTCCTTCGCGGCACCGCCCAGAATCCGGATGTCTATTTCCAGGCGCGGGAGACGGTGAATCCGTTCTACCTGAAATGCCCGGGCATCGTGCAGAAGGCGATGGACCGGTTTGCGTCGCTGACCGGCCGCAGTTACCGGCTTTTCGACTACGTCGGCGCCCCCGATGCCGAGCGGATCCTCGTGATGATGGGATCGGGCTGCGAAGCGGCCCATGAGACGGTCGAGCATCTGGTTGCGAAGGGGGAGAAGGTGGGACTGGTGAAAGTGCGGTTGTACCGCCCCTTCGACAACGCGGCCCTTCTGGCCTCGCTTCCCGCCACCACGAAGTCCATCGCGGTGCTGGATCGCTGCAAGGAACCCGGGTCGGCGGGGGAACCGCTGTACCTGGATGTCGTCAATGCCCTGTTTGAGAACGGAACCGGTCCCGGGGGCGGCCCGCTGCCGAAGGTCGTGGGCGGCCGGTACGGCCTTTCCTCAAAGGAATTCACCCCGGCCATGGTGAAGGCCGTCTATGACAACCTTCAGGCGCCCAAGCCCAAGAAGGGCTTCACGGTTGGTATTCTCGACGACGTCCTGCATCTGAGCCTCGACGTCGATGAATCCTTCACCACCGAGACCGACGAGGTGCGGCGCGCGGTGTTTTTCGGGTTGGGCGCGGACGGCACCGTGGGAGCCAACAAGGAGAGCATCAAGATCATCGGTGAGAACACGGACAACTACGCCCAGGCGTATTTCGTGTATGACTCGAAGAAGTCCGGGGCGATCACGATTTCCCATCTGCGATTCGGCCGGAAGCCGATCCGGTCGACGTACCTGATTTCGCAGGCGCAGTTTGTGGCCTGTCATCAGCCGAACTTCCTGGAGCGTTACGATCTCGCGGAGCCGCTCGCGCCGGGGGGTACGTTCCTTCTGAACGCGCCCTGGCCGTCGGCGGAGGTATGGGATCATCTGCCGCGGCCGTTGCAGCAGGCGTTGATCGACAAGAAGGCCAGGGTTTACACGATCAACGCCACCAAGGTGGCGCGCGAGGCGGGCATGGGGGGACGCATCAACACCATCATGCAGACCTGCTTCTTCGCGGTGTCCGGCGTGCTGCCGCGCGAGGAGGCCATCGAGGCGATCAAGGACTCGATCCGGAAGGCCTACGGCAAGAAGGGCGAGGAGATCGTCTCCATGAACCTCCGGGCCGTCGACAACACGGTGGCCAACCTGTTCGAGATTCCGGTTCCGGCCACGGCCACGAGCCAGGTCAGCCTGCGGCCTCCCGTTCCCGCCGCCGCGCCGGCCTTTGTCCGGAACGTGCTCGGTCCCATCATCGCCGGCCGCGGGGATCGCGTTCCGGTCAGCGCCCTGCCGGTGGACGGCACCTTCCCGACGGGCACGGCCCGCTGGGAGAAGCGGAATCTGTCGCTGGAGATCCCGGTCTGGGACCCGCAGACGTGTATTCAGTGCGGCAAGTGCATCTTCGTCTGTCCGCACGCGGTCATTCGCAGCAAGGTCTATGAGCCGGCCCAGCTCGCCGGTGCGCCGGAGACCTTCAAGTCCGTCGATTCCCGGATCCCGGGATGGAAGGGGCTCAAGTTCACCATCCAGGTTTCGGCCGAGGACTGCACGGGCTGTGCGCTCTGCGTGGACATCTGTCCGGCGAAGAACAAGAAGGAGGCGCGGCTGAAGGCGATCAACATGCTGCCGCAGCCGCCGATCCGGGAGTCGGAGAACACGAACTGGGACTATTTCCTGAAGGTGCCCGAGTTCGACCGCCGCAAGCTTTCGACGGCGTCGGTTCGGGAGATGCAGGTGGCGGAGCCGCTCTTCGAGTTTTCGGGGGCGTGCACTGGTTGTGGCGAGACGCCGTACATCAAGCTGCTCACCCAGCTTTTTGGCGACCGCCTGGTGATCGCCAACGCCACCGGTTGCTCGTCCATCTACGGTGGCAACCTGCCCACCACCCCGTATGCGCCGAACGCGGACGGCCGCGGCCCGGCCTGGAGCAACTCGTTGTTCGAGGACAACGCCGAGTTCGGACTGGGATTCCGTGTTTCGATCGACAAACAGCGCGAGTTCGCCCGGGAACTTCTTGAGCAGCTGGCGCCCCAGGTGGGGGATGGAATCGCGCGGAACATCCTTCAGAACCGCCAGAAGGACGAAGCCGACATCTATGAACAGCGCGAGTGGGTGTCGGCGCTGAAGGCCAAGCTGACGGGGCTGACGACGCCGGAGGCGAAGCGCCTGAGTGCGCTCGCCGACATGCTGGTGCGGAAGAGCGTCTGGATCCTGGGTGGCGACGGCTGGGCCTACGACATCGGCTATGGCGGCCTCGACCACGTCCTGGCCAGCGGCCGGAATGTGAAGGTCCTCGTGCTCGACACGGAGGTGTACTCGAACACCGGCGGGCAGATGTCGAAGTCCACTCCGCGCGGCGCGGTGGCCAAGTTTGCCGCCGGCGGAAAGCCGCTGGGGAAGAAGGATCTCGGTCTGATCGCGATGCAGTACGGGCACGTCTATGTGGCCAGCGTGGCCATGGGGGCCAAGGACGAGCACACCCTGAAGACCTTCATCGAGGCGGAGGCCTACGACGGTCCGTCCCTGATCATCGCCTACAGCCATTGCATCGCCCATGGCATCGACATGACGGGCGGGCTCAAGAACCAGAAGGCGGCGGTTCAGAGCGGTCACTGGCTGCTGTACCGTTATCACCCGGACCGTGCGGCCGAGGGTAAGAACCCGTTGCAGCTCGATTCGGCGCCGCCGCACGTTCCGCTGGGGGATTTTCTCCAGATGGAGAACCGGTTCCGCATGCTCTCGAAGAGCAATCCGGACGCCGCGCGGGGTTTCTTCAAGCAGGCGCAGGCCGATGCGAAGTCCCGGTTCGCGCTGTACCAGCACCTTGCCGGCCGGGAGGTGAAGCTGCCGGAGCCTGCGGTCGCCGAGGGCAGCGGGAACGGCAAGACCATCCCCGAAGTGGGCGGTGAATAGAGCCCAGGCCGATCCCGGACCCCAAGATGTCGCAAACCAGTCGCCATTCCCTGATCTCCAATCCCAAGAAAGCCTGAGGAATTCATGGACCTTTCCACCCAATATCTCGGTCTGAAACTGAAGTCACCGCTTGTTCCGAGCGCCTCTCCGCTGTCGGAGGACCTGGACAACATCAAGCGCATGGAGGACGCCGGAGCCGCGGCGGTCACGCTGTATTCCGTGTTCGAGGAGCAGATCCGGTATGAACGGTACGAGCTCCACCATCACCTGACCCAGGGCACCGAGAGCTATCCCGAGGCCCTGAGTTACTTTCCAGATCCCAACCAGCTGTTCGTGGGAGTGGAGGATTACCTGAGGCACATCGAGCGCGCGAAGGCGGCCTGCACCATCCCGATCTTCGCGAGCCTGAACGGTTCCACACACGGGGGGTGGACGGATTTTGCAAAGCAGATCGAGCAGGCGGGAGCGGACGCCCTGGAGCTGAATCTCTACAATATTCCGACCGACCCGGACGAGTCGGGGTCGGAGATTGAGAAGCAGTACGTGGACGTGCTGAAGGCGGTGAAGGCGTCGGTGACGATTCCGGTGGCGGTGAAGGTGAGTCCGTTCTTCACCAACTTTGCCAACATCGCGAAGCAGTTCGACACGGCGGGTGCCAACGGTCTGGTTCTGTTCAACCGCTTTTACCAGCCGGACATCGAGTTGGAGTCGCTGGAGGTGGTTCCGAACGTGATGTATTCGACGCCCATGGCCATGCGTCTCCCCATGCGCTGGATCGCGATTCTTTACGAGCGGATCGGCGCGGACCTGGCGGCCACCAGTGGCATTCACCGGGGCACCGACGCCATCAAGATGCTCATGGCCGGGGCGAGCGTCACCATGCTCTGCTCCAGCCTGCTGCGGCATGGCATCAAGCACATCCGGGTCATCGAACAGGAACTCCGGGACTGGATGACCGAACATGAGTACAGCTCGGTCCAGCAGATGAAGGGCAGTCTCTCGCAGAAATACTGCGCGGATCCCGGAGCCTTCGAGCGCGCCCAGTACATCCGGGCGGTCGGTGTGCACACGCTGCGCGGCTCCGCGTAGGCGGCCCCGGAGTCCGGCCCCGTTCCAGGGGGCGCGGAGGCCCCTGGGCGACAGGATTCCAGACCATCGCCCGGGAGGTTCATGTCGCCCTGGCGCGCACGTAAGCGGCGCATTCGGCGGCGTGCGAGATCGAGATCAGGTGCCCGCCGCGCAGTTCGAGGTCGACCGCGGAGGGCATGGGAATCACGTGATCGTGGCGTCCATGGAGCCTGTGGATCGGCCCGGCAACGCCCTGGCCGCCGCCCCAGGAGAAGATTGCGCGGCACATGGCGCGCATGAATCGGGAATCGTTGCCCGCGAACATCTGCGTCAGGTCCGAGGGAACGAAGGCGGCGCACCGGCGCAATCCGTCGAGGGGGATCCAGCGGATCAGGGGATGAAGCCGGGCGAGCAGGTGGCTGACCTCGGCCGGTTCCATGGCGCTGCCCACCAGGTAGAGGCCCTTGAGCTTTCGGAGGCGGGCGATTTCGCAGCCCACCATTCCGCCCAGGGAGGAGCCGACGACCGAATCGCCGTCGCGGATGCCGTAGGCTTCGCACATCGAGGCGGCTACTGCTTGGAGTGATTGTTCCCCTGTGTAAGGCATCCAGTCGTGTGCGGCGAATCCGGGAAGGGCGGACCATGGGGCCGGATACATCCGGTGATCGCCTCCAAGCCCTGGCAGTGCGTGGATCATGGGGTGAAAGGGAGTCGGCAGCCCTGGGAATGTGCGTACGCCCATCGTCTTTTCGATTCAAGCCTTCGGCCGCTTTGCTAGGCTGGGCGCGTGAGAAGCCTAATGTCGTGCTTGGGTGTCTTTCTGGTCCTGGGCCTGTCGGTGAGTCCGGCCTTCGGGGGGACTGCGCTGGAGGATTTCATCGCCGCCGCGCGGGCGGGCCATGGGGAGCCCGGGGAGAAGGCCGCCCGGTTTCTGGTGGACCACATGCCGGCGAAGGATCGGGAGAGTTTGTCGGCGGAGTTCCTGTCGAAGAACCTCGATCTCGCCTTCCAGGCCCGGAAGGAATTTCCGTGGGCGGCGGGGGTGCCGGAGGAGATTTTTCACAACGACGTGCTTCCGTACGCGGTCTTCGACGAAACGCGGGAACCCTGGCGGGCTGAGTATCTGGAGATGGCCCGGGAGTTGGTGAAGGAATCGAAGACCGCGACCGAGGCGGCGCAGGCTTTGAACCGCGGTTTGTTCAAGCGGGTGAATGTCCATTACAACACCGGGCGGAAGCGGCCGAACCAGAGTCCCTCCGAATCCCGGGCGATCAGCAAGGCGACCTGCACGGGGTTGTCGATTCTGCTGGTGGATGCCTGCCGGGCCGTGGGCATTCCGGCGCGCGCGGTCGGAACGCCGATGTGGACCAACGAGCGCGGGAACCATACCTGGGTGGAGATCTGGGATGGGGACTGGCATTTCACGGGGGCGGACGAACCGGATCCGAACGGGCTGGATCGCGGCTGGTTTGTCGGGGATGCCTCCAAGGCCCGGGCGGATGTGGCGCGATATTCGATTTACGCCACTTCGTGGAAGAAGGAGGGGACCAGTTTTCCGATGGTTTGGGCGCGGCAAAGCACCGAGGTGGCGGCGGTGAATGTGACGGCGCGGTACGTGCGTGCGGGGGCGGCGGAGGAGGCCGAGCGGGCGCGGTTGGGGGTTCGGCTCTTCGACCGTCCCGGGGGCACGCGTCTGGTGGCGCACGTGTGCGCCATGGAACCTACGGGGCAGGCCCTGGCGGTTTCGGAGACGAAAGCCGGCACCGCCGACCTCAACGATCTGGCGCGCCTCGATTTGAAACCTGGGACGGAGGGGCGGCTTCGGTTCACGGTGGGTTCGGAGACCCGGGAGTTGCCGTTTGGGCCGTTGTCGAAGGGGGATCCGACCGTGGATGTTGCCTGGGCCGATCTGAAGCCGGTTTCGCCCTTGGTTCAGGCGGTGGAGGCCTGGATCGCGGAGCCTGCGTCCGCCCGCAAGCTGAGCGCGCCTGGCATGGTGGCGGCCCTGTCGAAGGCGGATGCCGAGCGGGTGCGGGAGCTGCTGCTGGCGGATCGACTCCGACGGTTGTCGGTGGAACGGCGCGAGGAGATGGATCGGAAATCCCTGACCGAGGGGGAGCGGACGCTGAAGTGGATGGACCGTCGATTCGGGGAGGCGCCGGCGGGAGGTCGGAGTCTGTGGATTTCGATGCATGGGGGTGGCAACGCGCCGGCCGGGGTGAACGACCGGCAGTGGACGAACCAGGTGCGCCTCTATCAGCCGGCGGAGGGCATTTATTTGGCGCCGCGCGCGCCGACGGACACCTGGAATCTGTGGCATGAGGGCCACATTGATTCGCTGTTCCAGCGTCTGATTGACGATCACGTGGCGTTGGCGGGGGTGGATCCCGACAAGGTTTATCTCCTCGGTTATTCGGCCGGGGGCGATGGTGTCTGGCAGCTGGCGCCGCGCATGGCGGATCGCTTTGCCGCGGCAGCGATGATGGCGGGCCATCCCAACGAAGCCTCGGTGGTTGGGCTTCGAAACCTTCCCTTCGCCGTGTTCGTGGGGGGGAACGACGCCGCGTACAACCGCAACAAGATCGTTGCTGAGCGGGCCGCGGAGCTGGATCGATTGGAGAAGGAGGATGCCGGCGGCTATGTGCACATGAGTCGCGTTTACGAGGGACTGCCGCACTGGATGAACGGGAAGGACGCGGAGGCGCTGCCGTGGATGGCGAAGTATCGACGCCAGGTCTGGCCGAGGAAGGTGGTCTGGCAGCAGGACGACATCGTGCACCGACGGTTCTACTGGTTGCGGGTTCCGGCCGGGGTTCCGATCAAGGATCGGGCGAAGATCGTGGCCGTCGCGGACGGCCAGTCGATCGCGTTGGAGGGGGATGTGCCGGTGTCGTTCGGGTTGGGGCTCTCCGATGAGCTGCTGAATCTCGATCTGCCGGTGCAGGTGCGCGTGAACGGGAAGGAAGTCTTCTCGGGCCGGGTCGAGCGCCGGGCTGCGGTGATTGCGGAATCGCTGCAGGAACGTGCCGATGGCCGCTCGGCGGCGACGGCGCGCGTGGAATGGGGCAGGGCGGAATAGTCCGTCCAGCCGTGTAACGCCATCGCTGGAGGCGGCGTTATCTGGGGGTGTACGGAAGCCGGATCCACCGGGTTCCCTGACTGTGGCTGCGCAAGCTGACCCCCCAGGTCACGGCGCCCGGGAGGCGGGAGTCTCCCGGGCCGGGGTGGGGAGGGAACGGATCAGGGGGTGGAACGGGCCGCGGCGTCGAGGGCGATGGCGAGCTTGGCGAGTCGGAACAGGTCTCCGCGGGCGGCCGGAACATCCACGCGAGCGGCGAGTTCCTCGTAGGGGGTGTGGCGGAGATAGGCAAAGGCGCGGAAGGCACCCATGGCGAAGTCCGGGGTGTCGGTGAAATTCTCGCCGCTGTGCACCTGCCGTTCCTCCCCGACCAGCCACCAGGTGGGGCAGAGTTTCTCGAACGCGCGCCAGACGGTGTCGACGGCGGCGGGACAGCGCTCGCGGAGAAGGTTCCCAAGGGCCGGGGTGAGGTCGTGAAACAGCGCCAACCGGTGACGGTGCGGGGCGATGCGGAGAAAGAGTCCGTTTCCGGAGCCGATGAAGGCATCGACGTCGCGGGAACCGTTCCAGGGGAGGGTGCCGATTTCGCGGGCGGTTCGTTCCCACCAGGCGATGAGCGCGTCGGTGGTCTCGCGGGCCAGTTCCTGGGCGGCTTCCGCGGTTTCGGGTTCCTCCTGTTCCCGGGCGACCTGGGCAAAGGCGAGGAGGGAGGCGAGGTAACGGTTGGCGAACAGATCGCCGCGCGCGGGGTCCAGGTGCCAGGAGCGCTCCTTGAAATCGTCCCACAACATTTCGAGTTCGGGCCAGAGATCGTCGAGACCGGAGGGGTCGGTGAGCCGGCACCAGCCGACGATGGCCGCGACGTTGCCAAAGGCGGTCGGGGAACGGTCGATGGGAAGGCGTCGCAGATTCTCCCGGGGCATTCGGTGAAGTTCGCGCCGATCGCCGTCGCCCGGAGTTCGCCAGGGGGGTTGGGAGAAGGGACCATGCCCCTTGAGTCCGCCGAGGGGCAGCCATGATTCAAGGCGCGCCCTGGGGCCCGAATCCAGGTGGGGCCAGACCTTGGCGATCGCTTCGAGCAGATCGCCGGGGTTGTCGAAGAACACCGATCTTCCGCCCAGCCCGGGTTCGACGACCAGGGGAGCCCAAGGCCCGGAGGTCAGTTCCCGCACCGCTTCGACCAGTTCATCGCCCAGCTCCTCCCGGGAAAGGCTGGTCCGGGCGGGGAGTCGTCCGGAACTGGGGATCTCCGTGGAGGCGTGGGTGCGCGGTTGGCGCGGGGGTTTTTCAGGGCCGGTGGACAGACTCAGAATGCGGCTGCCGACCAGCCAGTGGAGTCGTCCGTCGGCCCAGGCCACACCCCCGCGGGCGGGCCCGTGCCATTCGTTGCGCGCCCAGGCCGGGGCCTGGAATCCGCCGTGGGTGTCGCGGTTTCCCAGGAGGGTTTCCAGACGTCCGGAGGCGGGATCGAAGCGGCTCAGGGTGGCCTGGTGCACGATCACCACGGCGTCGCGGAATCCGACCAGATGCAGCGCTTCGTCGGCCGTGCCCCAGAAGGTGTTCCAGGGAGGTTTGGGGCCGCTTCGTTGGTTGAGCAGTTCCAGACGGTTCGAGGCCGGGTCGAGGAATCCGACGCCGACCAGCGGGGCGACGCCCAGGGTCCAATGTCCGTAGGCGGAACGCAGCGGCGTGAGCAGGCGTCCGTCGGGAAAGACGACGGGAGGAGTCGCCACGCCCTGGCAGCCACCCAGCCAGAGGAGTGGAACGACATCCCGGGCCTTTCCGGTGTCGGCGTCCCAAAGAAAGGCTGTCCGGGCGTCGGGATCGCGTTCGAGGTGGGCGTGGATCGCGGTGAGTTCCCGCGCGGAGGCTTCCGGGGAGGCGTCGGAGGTGGCGTTGGTGCACCAGGCTTCGATCCGGCGCCAGTCCGCCTCCGCGAGTCCCGCCTGTCGCGTGAGCACGTCGCGATCGCGGGCGATCCGCTGGGCCATGTTGAGGGAGGGACTGGTTCGCAGGATCACCCTGCGCCCGCCGTCGCGGCGGGTGAGCACCGGAAAATAATCCCGGGCGCTCTGTCCTTCGGCGGCGGTGGATTTCCAGAGGGTGCGGCCGTTTTCCAGGGAAAGGCAGTGCAGGGTGAGATCCTCGAGGGTGATCCAGACCCGGCCTTCGTCGGCCGCCGCGGATTGACGGATGGGGATGTCGAAATGGCGTTCCCAGGCCGGGATCCCGGTTTCCAGATCCAGCGCCACGAAGGTTCCCCTGCGGGAACCGAGCAGGAGAAGGTCCTGAAAGGGCAGCGGCGAGGCCGCGTAACCCTCTCGATCCCCCTCGTAGTTCCAGACCAGCCGTCCTGTCCGCCCGTCCACGGCGAAGATGCGCCCGTCCGCGGTGGCGGAGTAGACCCGCCCCTCGGCGAATGCCGGGGAATGCAGCAGCGGCGAGCGGGTGTGGAAATTCCAGCGGGCGGAGCCGGTCGCCGCATCGAGGGCCCAGAGGCGTCCGGCATGGGTTGCCACGAACACCAGGCCTCCCCCGACGATGGGTTCCATGGCGGTTCCCAGACGTTCGCCCTCCAGTTCCACGGCCCAGGACAGGTGAAGCCCCCGGGGCAAAGGGGTGTCCACGTAGCCGGTGCGCTGGGCATTGCCGCGGAGCGTGGGCCAGTCGAGGGCGGACGCGGCCAGGCTGGTCGTGAGAACACAGAGCAGGAGCAGGGGGGATCCCATCCGGCGCATGGCGGCACAGTGGCAGGTGGGTAGGACATGGCAAGTGCCCCGGGGCTTGCATTTGAAATCCGGATTTCGAACTCTAATGCATGATCATCGTGGATTTAATGTCGCTCCGTCGCCGTGCGGCGCTTGCCCTTCTGGCCGTCGTTCTGGGAGGGGCAGGGGGTGGGACGTCCGCAGTCGCCCAGACCCCGCCGCGATTCGAGACCCTCGAGGTGCGAACCAATGGGACGGTTTCGCTGAGGATCGCGGCGACGGTGGGGAGGCGGTATCGGCTGGAGATGAGCGAGGGCCTGACCCAGTGGGTTCCGCGTTCGACCTTCGCCGGTGGTCCCGCGGTGAGCTATGTCGATTCGGGGCACCGGTCGGAGGGCCCGCGATTTTACCGGGTTCGTGATCTGGACGATCCCGCGGCGTTTACGGGTGATCACCTTCCGACTGCGGCGGGCGATGCGGTGGTGCGTCCCGTTAATCATGCGAGCCTGGTGGTGCAGTGGAACGGGCTGGTGGTGTATGTGGATCCGGTGGGGGGAGCGACGCCGTATGCGTCGTTGCCGCGCGCGGATCTTCTGCTGGTGACACACACCCATGGGGATCACTTCGACAACGCGACGCTGGCGGCGGTGGGGAAGGCGGGGGCCCCGATCGTGGCGCCGGCGGCGGTGTTCGCGAGCCTGACCGCGGCCTTGAAGACGCGGGCGACACCCCTGGCGAATGGACAGGTCACCAACCTTCTGGGCGTGGGCATCGAGGCGGTGCCGGCGTACAACGCCAACCATCCCAAGGGCGCGGGCAATGGCTATGTGCTCGGTCTGGGCGGGAAGAGGATCTACCTGAGCGGCGACACCGGGGATGCCCCGGAACTTCGCGCCATGACGGGCATTGATGCGGCGTTTGTGTGCATGAACACGCCGTTCACCATGAACGTCTCCCAGGCCGCGGCCATGGTGCGGGCCTTCCGGCCGGCAGCGGTCTATCCGTACCACTTCCGGAACTCGGACGGCACCTTCTCGAACCTTGAGGAATTTCGGCGTCAGGTGGGGGCGGATGAGGGCGTCGAGGTCCGGGTTCGGTCGTGGTACTGACGGGACGGTGTTCCCACCAAATCCATTGCCGTGGCCGGCCGGGATGGTTGGCTAGGGCTCATGAACTCGTGGGTGCGAATCGCGGCGCTGCTTTGCCTCGGACTTTGGGGGGCAAGCGCGTGCGGGGCGGAGGAACCCTTGCGACCGGTTCTTCCGGAATCGCGTCAGGTGAAGCGGACCTTCGCCAAGCCGTCGCGTGAGTATTCCTCGGGCCCGTTGTGGGTGTGGAACGATCGTCTGACGCCCGAGCAGATCCGCTCGACGATCCGCGACATGGCTTCCCAGCAGGTGAAGCAGGTTTATGTGCATCCCCGCCCGGGGCTGATGACTCCGTATCTTTCGGACGAATGGTTCGCGCTGTGGAACGTGGCGTTGGACGAGGCGGCGAAGCTCGACATGAACGTCTGGATCTACGACGAGAATTCGTATCCGAGCGGCTTTGCCGGAGGCTTCGTTCCCGAGCTCATGCCGGAATCGCGGGGCATGGGGTTGTCGATCAAGGAAGCCGCCGAGGCACCGAAGTGGGACAACGACCTGGTGGCGGCGCACCGGGTGGTTGGGGACGGGGTGGAGGATGTGACCGCGAAGGTGCGGGATGGTGGCGACGCCGGCTCGGGGCCTTTCCTGGTCTCGACCATCGTTCGATCCGGCAATTCCGGATGGCACGGGGATCGGTGCTACGTGAACCTGATCACGCCGGGGGTCACCGAAAAGTTCCTGGAGGTGACGTTGGGGGCTTACGACAAGCATGTCGCCGCGCAGTATGGGAAACGCATTCCCGGGGTGTTCACCGACGAACCGAACATCCGGCCGGCCGGCGGGTTTCCCTGGTGCCCGGATCTGCCGGAGCAGTTCCGGAAGCAATGGGGGTATGACCTCGTCGCGGCCCTGCCGGGGTTGGTGCGCGAGGTCGGGGACTGGCGCCGGTTGCGGCACGATTACTTTTCCACATTGAACCAGCTCTTCATCGAGCGTTGGGGCAAGCCGTACTACGAGGCGTGCGAGAAGCGTGGACTCGAATTCACCGGGCACTACTGGGACCACGAGTGGCCGCATTGCGTGGGTGTCCCGGACAACATGGCGATGGCGGCGTGGCAGCATCGGCCGGGCGTCGACACCCTGATGAACCAGTATGCGGAGCACACCCATTCGCAGTTTGGGAATGTGCGGTATTGCCGGGAGATCTCGAGCATTGCGAACCAGCTGGGACGGGACCGGACCTTCGTGGAGCTTTACGGAGCGGGTGGCTGGGACCTTCGGTTTGAGGACATGAAACGGATTGCGGACTGGCTCCAGGTGCTGGGCATCAACACGATGAACGAGCACCTCAGCTATGTGACGCTCCGCGGGGCCCGGAAACGGGATCATCCCCAGTCGTTCTCCTATCACGATCCCTGGTGGTCCGCCTACCACGTCCACGCCGCCTACATGACCCGCGTCTCGGCCGCCCTCACCGCCGGCCGCCAGGTCAACCGGGTCCTCGTTCTCGAACCCACCACCACCGCCTGGATGTACCAGGGCAACGAAGCCCAGCTCGGCAAGCTCGGGGATTCGTTCTTCCAACTCCTCATGTCGATGGAACGCGCCCAGATCGAATACGATCTCGGCTGCGAGGATGTCATCGGCCGTCATGGAGGCATCGGCGAAGACAGCGGCCTGCCTCCGGGCTGGACGTCCTCCGCCGGATTTCGCGTCGGGGAACGGGTCTACCAGATCGTGATTCTTCCCGAGCACACGGAGACCCTCGATCGCCGGACCTGGTCGCTGCTCAAGGATTTCATCGTCGCCGGCGGCCAGGTGATCAGCCTGGGACCGCCGCCTGGGCGAATGGACGGAAAGGCGGATCCGGACCTTCTTTCGGATATCACGGTTCGACGCCATTGGAAGACCCTGGAGCCGTCGGAGATCGTGCCGACCCTGCGCCGGTTGACGGCGAACGAGAGCGTGCTGATCGATCGTGCTGAAGGGGACCGGGGGATTCTTTTCCATCACCGACGGGAATTGGCCGATGGGCAGTTGCTGTTTCTGGTGAACACCAGTCTGGAGCATTCCACGAAGGGGAGTGTCCGCGCCAAACTGGCGGGCGTTGAGCGCTGGGATCCCAACACGGGCGAGTCCGGGCCCTATGCGTTCCGAAGGACGGGCGCTGGGTTGGTGACGGACTTCGAGATCCCGCCGAGTGGAAGTCTCCTGCTTCGGCTTTCCAAGGCGCCCCTCAAGCAATCCGAGGTTCCGGCTCCGACGGTGACGCTGCTGGGTGCGACCGGCGTTCCCGAGGCGCGCCGGCTTGGTCCGAACGTGCTTACCCTGGATTACGTGGATGTCACGGCGGGCGGGGAAACCCGGAACGACCAGTACTTCTATGCGGCGAACGCCTTTGTCTGGAAGCAGAACGGCATGGCGCGGAACCCGTGGGACAGCGCGGTTCAGTTCAAGGACGAGTTGATCTCGAAGACATTTCCGGCTGGAAGCGGGTTCGAGGCGACCTATCGGTTCACCATCGAAGGCGAGGTGCCGGCGGATCTGGGCCTCGTGATCGAGCGGCCGGACCTCTACACCATCACCTGCAACGGGCGGCCGGTGGAGATTCCGAAGGGACCGGGGAACTGGTGGCTGGACCGTTCCTTTCTCCGGCTTCCCATCGCCGGGGCGTCCCGGACGGGTGGGAACGAGGTCACGCTCAAGGCGACCCCATTCACCATGATGCACGAGCTCGAATCGGCCTATCTGCTCGGGGATTTCTCGCTGAAACCGGCTTCGCGCGGCTTTGTCATCACCCGGACCGAACCGGTTCGGATGGCGCGCACGGAGGGCGTGGTGACGCATGGGAACAACCCGGATGCGACCATGTGGTTGAGCGGGGGAATCGGTTTCGGGGAAGGCGTCGAGGATCGCTCGCCGCAGGTCACCCTGGATCTCGGGGCGCTGGTGGATCTGCGGACGATCCGGGTTTGGAACTACAACGAGGCGAATGTCCGGGACCTGACCTCCCGGGGCGTGGCCCGCATGGCCGTGATCGGCGGGCCGATCGCCGGGGAATCCGGTTCCGTGCGACTGGGCGAGTTCCCCCTGGCGCAGGCCGATGGCCGGGCCGCGGCATTTCAGGATCTGGCGGTGACTCCCCCGGGCAAGGTGCGTTTCGTTTCCTTGAAGCCCCTCGCCAATCATCGGGGCGTCACTTTCCCCGCGCTCGGCAGTCCGCCCGACAACGGCTTTGTGGGATTGTCGGAGGTGGTGTTTCTCGACGGCGAAGGGAGGGAGATCCGGGGAGTCCGGGTGAGCGGCAAGTCCGGCGAACTCGCGTCCATGCGCCGCACCGCCGATCGGTTGGTGGATGGAAGCGGTCTTTCGACCCGGACCGGACTGGGATGGAATGATCAGGGGATGCCGTTTTATGCCGAAGGGGTTGTGTACCGACATGCCTTCCAGGTCACGGAGCGGGGCGGGAAGTTCGTCCTCTCGCTTCCGAATTGGTACGGCGCCGTGGCCAAGGTGGAGGTGAACGGTCGGGAGTCCGGCTGGATTTGGGCTCCGCCCTGGGAGTGCGACGTCACCCGGGAAGTTCGTCAGGGCGCCAACTCGGTGGAGGTGACCGTCATTGGCACCCTCAAGAACACCCTGGGGCCACACCATGGCAATCATGCTCTCGGAAGCGCCTGGCCCGGCATGTTCCAGAACGCGCCCGCCACCGGGCAGCCCGCGGGGTCGCGTTACAGCAACGTGGCCTACGGCATGTTCGAGCCCGCGGTCCTGAAGCAGCTGCGGACCAAGTGACCGGTCCCGAGACCGCCGGTTGCAGGTCCGGGGCCGGGATGCTTGCCTCGGGGGGATGACAGGTGTTTCCCAGAGGGCCGGCCAGGTTCAGCCGCCCATCATTCCCATCGTGGCGGACTGGATCCGGGCGCATCCCGGGACGCTTTCGTTGGGGCAGGGGGTGGTGGGTTACGGTCCTCCACCCGAGGCTTGGGAGGAGATGCAGCGGCTCCGGCGGGAACCCCAGCTGAACCGCTACCAGCCGGTGGACGGACTTCCCGAGTTGGTGGAGGCGCTCCGACTGAAGTTGCGGGAGGCCCATGGAATCCGGGTGGGCGACACCGGCGATGATCCGGTGGTGATGGTGGCCGCGGGTTCGAATTCGGCTTTTCTCCAGGTGATCCTGGCCGTCTGCGACCCGGGCGATGAGGTGATCCTGCCGGTTCCGTACTTCTTCAACCAGGAGATGGCCCTGACCATGACCGGGGTGAAACCGGTTCCCGTGCGCTGCGGCCCCCTGCACCAGCTGGATCCCGAGGCCATCGAAGCCGCGATCACCCCACGGACGCGTGCCGTGGTCACCGTTTCGCCGAACAATCCGACGGGCGCGGTTTATTCCGAGGATCAGCTGCGCGCGGTGAACCGGTTGTGCGCGGCGCACGGGTTGTTTCACATCAGCGACGAGGCTTACGAGGCGTTCACCTTTGGGGGGGCGCGGCACGTTTCGCCGGGGGCCTTCGACGGCGCCGGGGAGCACACCATCAGCCTCTTCTCCTTCTCGAAATCCCATGGCTTTGCCAGTTGGCGGACCGGATATGCCGTGGTCCCGGCCCGACTTCAGGGAGCGCTCCGAAAAATCCAGGACACGAATCAGATCTGCCCGCCGGTGGTTTCCCAGTTGGGGGCGCTTGGATGCCTTCGCGCGGGGCCGGGTTGGGTGGCGGAGCGCCTTTCCGAACTGGGGCGGGTTCGATCGCTGGTTCTGGAGCAGCTGAGGAGTGTCGCGGACCGGGTTGAAATCGGACCGGCCTTCGGTGCGTTCTACGTCCTGCTCCGGGTTCAAGGCCGGGCCGAGCCGATGGAGTTCACCCGCCGGTTGATTTCCGAACACCGGATCGCGGTCATTCCTGGAACAGCTTTTGGGTTGAGGGACGGTTGCTGGCTGCGCATGGCGTATGGGGCCCTGACGCCGGAGACGGCCCTGGAGGGGGTCGGACGCTTCGTGGAAGGGCTCCAGGCACTTCCGCGGTGAAGGGAGCGGGAAATCCAAGGCCGTTGGGAGAATGGTTTAACCGGGGGCCCTTAAGGATTTCGCGCGCGCCAAGTTGATTAGGTCCCGTTCGTTGACAAGGGGGGTGGGGCCACCCTAGATGATGACCGTCTGTGCGCACTGTAGCCTACGATGCCGACTCGGCGCCTGGGGCCAATCTCCCGGAGGGGATCCAAACAACGCCTCCGGTCGTTCCTCCGGCGGTGGCCAAATCGGGCTGGCGCCCGCGACGGTCGGCCCCGATCCGGGCCTTTACGCTGGTGGAGATGATCGGCGTGCTCTCCATCGTGGCCATCCTGGCATCCCTGATCGTTCCCCGGGTCTTTCAGATCATCGACGAAGCCCGCTACAACAGTGCCTCCGCCAGCTGTAATTCCGTCCGGGCCGCCATCAACGAGTACTACGGAAGGTACGGCAAACTCGGGGGGCCGAACGGCAGTGATCTCGGGATCGCCACTCCCGGTGCCATTTCCGAGGATTGGGATTCCCAATGTCTTGTCCCCGCAGGTTTCCTTGAATCGCCGTTCGTGGTGCGGATCGGAAACCGGAAGCACGGTCAGTCTGAGGGAGGCTCCCGCATCCGGGTGATCAACATCCGGAACAACGTGGAAGGCACCCCCGTCGCCTCGGATGCCGCGTCGTTGGAACTCGGCGCTTACAATCGCAATGGCATCGGAGCCACCAACGACGTCCTGGGTGGTTGGGTTGTCGAGGCCTGCATCGAGGAAGTGGACAACCGCGAGGCCATGGCCCTGAACCATCGGTTGGACGGCGATGTCCTGGGCGTGGATGTCGGACTGAATGACGAGGCGGGACGCGTGAAATATTTCGTCGGTCCGTCGGGTCTGGCCAGCGTCCGAGTCTATCTCTCGCACCGCTGACCTCCTCCCGCGGTCGCGTGCCGTGCCTCCCGAGGTTGTTGGTAGCGGTCGTCGCGCTGCGACAACCCCGACCGCGCTGAGCTTGCGGTAGCCTCTGGGTGTTGTGCGTTGGCCATGCGGTTGCGCCGCTGGACGCGGCGCTGCTCGTCGCAGCGCGACAAGTTCCACCACCAGCAAACCCGGGAGGCACCGGGTCGCGCGGGCCTGTTCCGGAGTCGGTGAACGGTCCTGAAGCCCATTCCCAAACACCAAGGGCGCACCGGATTCCGGTGCGCCCTTGGCGTGATAGGAGGGGAACCCCGAAGGGGGGTGGGGGCCGGTCTACACCGAACGCCCGCGCCTCTTGACCTTCAACTGGGCGAGGGAGTTCACGAGCGAGGCGTTGACCGCGGCCATTTCCTCGTCGGATAGCTTTTCCCGAAGCCGATCCTCGGCCCGACGGCGGGCCTCCTCGGCGCGGGTTTCGTCGATGTCCTCGGCCTTGATCGCCATGTCGGTCATGATGGCGACGCGTTCTCCGGTGACCTGGACGAAGCCTTCGCCGATGGCGAGGTGGAAGTCCTGGCCGCCTTTGAGCGCGACCACTTCACCGGCGGACACCTGGGTGAGGAGCGGGACGTGCATCGGGTAGATGCCCATCTCGCCCTCGACACCCGGCAGCGTCACCATGTCGACATCTTCCGAGTAGATCTTCGCCTCGGGCGTGACGATTTCGAGTTTGAGGGTGGCGGCCATGATTCGGGTCTTGGGTCTGGGATCGGAGGTTCCTTGTCCCGGCTTTCAAGCCCGGCGCGCGGAGCGCCGGGCTTAAGGACGTGGATGAGGGACCGGGGACGCTCGCTCAGGCTTCCTTGATCTCGTCGATGCCACCCTTCATGTAGAAGTTGGCTTCGGGAACGTCGTCGTGTTTGCCTTCGAGGATTTCCTTGAAGCCACGGACGGTATCGGCGACGGGGACCTGTTTGCCGGGGCGGCCGGTGAACACTTCAGCCACGGAGAAGGGCTGGCTGAGGAAGCGCTGGATCTTGCGGGCGCGGAACACGGTGAGCTTGTCGTCGGGCGACAGTTCGTCCATGCCCAGAATCGCGATGATGTCCTGGAGATCCTTGTAGCGCTGAAGGACGCGCTGGATGCCGCGGGCGACTTCGTAATGTTCCTTGCCGACGATTTCCGGGGCGAGCGCCCGGCTGCTGG
>CAYZAE010000003.1:108725-111309 GCA_964476125.1 uncultured Verrucomicrobiota bacterium
TGATGCCCAGCTCGGCGATCGAAGGCTCGAGCACGATGGTCGCATCAAGATGCGCGAAGGTCGTGGCTGGCGCGGGATCGGTAAGGTCGTCGGCGGGAACGTAGACGGCCTGGAACGAGGTGATCGATCCCTTCTTGGTGGAGGTGATGCGTTCCTGCAGGTCACCCATTTCGGCAGCCAGCGTGGGCTGGTAACCGACGGCGGAAGGCGTGCGGCCGAGGAGCGCGGACACCTCGGAGCCGGCCTGGGAGAACCGGAAGATGTTGTCGACGAAGAGCAACACGTCCTGGTTCTTCTCGTCGCGGAAGTACTCGGTGACGGCGAGGGCCGAGAGCGCGACGCGGAGACGGGCGCCGGGCGGTTCATTCATCTGTCCGTACACCAGACCGATGCGGGAGCCTTCCTCGAGGATCGGGAGGCCGTCGGGGCCCTTCACCGGATGTCCCTTGGCGTCTTTCTTCACCTTGATGACGCCGGCCTCGACCATTTCGTTGTAAAGGTCGTTGCCTTCGCGGGTGCGTTCGCCGACGCCGGCGAACATTGAGATGCCGCCGTGGAGCTTCGCGATGTTGTTGATCAGCTCCATGATCACGACCGTCTTGCCGACGCCGGCGCCGCCGAAGGCGCCGACCTTGCCGCCCTTGAGGAAGGGGCAGATCAGGTCGATGACCTTGATGCCCGTGGTGAGCACCTGGGGCGACGGGTTCTGGTCGATGAGCGTCGGGGCGGTCCGGTGAATCGGGTAGCGCTTTTCCGCCTTGATCGGTCCCTTTTCATCCACGGGATCGCCGTTGACGTTGAGCACGCGGCCCATGACGCCTTCGCCGACCGGGATGGAGATGGGGGCACCGGTGTCGGTCACTTCCATGCCGCGGCGGAGGCCGTCGGTGGTGGACATGGCGACGGCGCGGACCCAGTTGGCGCCGAGGTGCTGCTGCACCTCGAGGGTCAGCTTGATGCGACCGGCGAGCGGGAGATCATACTCGACCGTCAGGGCGCTGTAGAGTTCCGGAAGCTTCTCGGAGAACTCCAAGTCCACGACGGGGCCGATGATCTGAACGATTTTGCCTTTGTTCATGCGGCTTCAGTTTTGAGCGGTGAAATGAAAATTGCTGGGAGCGGCGGTTCGCTGGGTGAGGGGTGGTGGGGAACCAGGATTGGGAAGGGAAGGTCGGGTGGATCAACCGACGGCCATCGCGGCGCTGGAGATTTCGAGCAGCTGATTGGTGATGCTGGCCTGGCGCATCTTGTTGTACTCGAGGGTGAGATCCTTGATGAGCTGCTTGGCGTTGTCGGTCGCGCTCTTCATGGCCACCATCCGCGCGCTGTGCTCGGAAGCCTTGGCTTCGAGGAGCAGGTGGTACATCTGGAAATTCAGATAGTGCGGCAGCAGGGAGGCGAACACATCGCCCGCCGCAGGCTCGAAGAGGTATTCAAACTCCGGAGCCTTGAGTTCCCGGTCGCTGGAAGTGCCCGAGGGATCGGAATCGATGCCCTTCATCTCGCCGAGCGGGAGGAACGGCCGGATCTCCGGCTTCTGGGTCATCACATTGATGAAGTTGGTGTAGAGGACGTCGACGCGGTCGACCTCACCGTTCAGGAACATGTCCTGAACGAATTTGGAGATTGCCCGGGCCTCGCTGAACATCGGGGAGTCCTTGTAGGTGAACTCAGCGCCCAGGTTGCGTTTGGTGCGGGCCACGAACTGCGAGGCCTTCCGTCCGGCGGTCACATAGATCGTCGTGGCGGCGTCCGCCCGGCCGGCTTCCCGGAGCAGGTTGGAGTTCAGGGAGCCGCAGAGGCCCTTGTCGGTGCTGATGACGATCAGCACCCGTTTGCCGGTGGCCGATTCCGTGCCCTCCCGCTTCTGCATGAGCGGGTGGGTGAAGTCGCCCGCGTGCAGGGTGACCGAGGCCAGCACCTCGTTCATCAGCTGGGAGTAGGGCCGGCCGGCGAGGGCGGATTGCTGGGCCTTGCGCATCTTGGCCGAGGCCACCATTTGCATGGCCTTGGTGATTTGCGCGGTGTTCTTGACCGACTTGATGCGCCGGCGGATGTCGCGGGTGCTGGGCATGGGGAGGTCGGGTCAGCGAACCATGGTGTCGTTGCGTCGGGGAGGGACAGGCTCGGATCGATCCGGTTCAGCGATAGGTCTGCTTGAACTCGACCACGGCAGCCTTGAGTTCGGCGGTCAGCGCATCGCTGAGGGCTTTCTCCTTCGAAATCGAGGTGAGCAGCTTCTCCTTCCGCGTCTTGAGGTACTCGGTCAGCTTGCCCTGGAAATCCTTCACCTTGTCGACGGGGACATCATCGAAGTAGCTGTTCTGAATCGCCCACATGACCGCCACCTGGACTTCGACGGGGATCGGGTTGTATTGGGGCTGCTTGAACAGTTCGACGATGCGCTTGCCGCGCTCGAGCTTGGCCTGGGTGCCGGCGTCGAGATCGGAGCCGAACTGGGCGAAGGCGGCGAGTTCGCGGAACTGGGCGAGGTCGCCCTTGATGCGTCCGGCCACCTGTTTCATGGCCTTGACCTGGGCGGCGGAGCCGACGCGGGACACCGAGAGACCGACCGAGATCGCGG
>CAYZAE010000004.1:0-26358 GCA_964476125.1 uncultured Verrucomicrobiota bacterium
CGCAGGCGGAAGACGGAACCTTCCGTGGGTTCGAGAGGGCGGCCGGGCTCAGGGTTTGCCGGGGGTCATGACCTGATAATAGACCGGCCCCGAGGTTGCCGGCGGCAGGGGCAGGTTGATGGTGACCGGGCAATCGCAGTTGCCTGGAGCCACTGACAGAACCGGCTCCCAAGTGCCGGTTTCCAGGCTGGCCCGTTTCTGGATCGCGTACCCATAGCCGGTCACGGCGGCAAAGGTGAGCTGCAGGGTGCCCGCCCCCCGCGTGATCGAAATCACCCTCAGAACACTCGCCGCATTTCGGGGATCGGTTCCGCTCTGGTACTCGGCACGGTTCGACTGCGCGTCGGCATCGGGATCGGCGTCGTCGCCGGAGATGGCGGGGTTCGCAAGTTCCGCGGGAGTGAAGTGCCGAGCCTTCCAGGCCGCATAATCGTCAGGAGCGCCCGCGACGGTGAGGGTGATGTCGTCGGTGGCAGAGAGTGCGCCATCCGTGACGGTGAAACGCAGGACATAGCGGCCCGCCGCCGGGAAGGTCACGCGGGGTGAGGGGGAGGAGGCGGCCTCCAACGTGGCGGTGGCAGGACCTTCCCGTTGCGTCCAGGTGAAGGACACCACGCCGGGGGGGGCCGGCAGACCGTCGTCGGAGTAGCGGCCAGTGAGTTGGAAGGGGGTGTTGAGGGGGGCGGTGGTGTCGGGGCCGGCGTCGGCCGTGGGGGCGTTGTTGGAGGCGCTGGTTTGGGCGTCCAGGGCGAGATTGAAGCTGACGTCGCTGCTTCCCGCGTTGACCTGGTGGACCTCGACGGCGAGCACGTTCACTCCGGCGACCAGCAGGGCGGGGTCGGCGGCCTGTTCGAAGAAGGCGGTTTCGTCGGCATTGCCGGCCACTTCGCTGGCCCAGGTGAGGAAGTTGACGTTTCCTTCGGGCATGTTGGAGCGGAACACGAGGGTTCCGTTGAGATACACGTTCGCGCCGTCATCCCGGACCAATCGGACGTTCAACGATTGCACGGCCCGTGGGTCGGCGACGGTGAAGGATTTCCGGAAGTAGAAGGTCGTGGTTTTCGTGCCGGCGGTTCCGTTGATGGCGAGGACGGTCTTTTCATCCGAATCGCCATACCCGAACTCAGCGGTGCCGGTTTTCCATGAAGCATCGTTGAAACTGCGTTCCCGCCAGGCTGTTCCCTGGTCGGTGCCGTTATCGAGGTAGCGCCAGGTGGAATCGGCGGCCACGAGGGCTTGTTGAACGGAGGGACGGCGGGTGGTGACGGTCAGGTCGTCGGTCCGGAGGCGGTCTCCGTCGGAGACGGTCAATCGAAGGCGGTAGACACCGGTGCCTGGCAACTGGGCGACGGCGTTGCTGCGGGAGGCGTCGTCGAAGGTCACCACGCCGGGACCGTCGAGTTGGCTCCAGAGGTAGGAGAGGCGACCGGGAATGACGGGAAGGCCATCGTCGGATCCTCTGCCGGCGAGGGGTATGGCGAGCGGGAAGCGGGCGGCTTCGATTTCGACATCGGGCCCCGCATTGGCGACGGGGGGGCGATTGCCGTCGTTGGGGGAGCCGGGCGAGGGATCGCCGAAGCTGGCGGCCCAGGCTGCGGGATCGTCGGCGAAGGTGAGGGGTGATTTTCGTTCCAGCGAAGCGCCCTGTCCCGCGGCGGTGGTGGGCCAGGGGACGGTGTTGTCGTAGTCGACCTGTTCGACGATCAGGTAGGGCACGAACCAGGATCCGTCGGGGAGCAGGTCCGGTTTGTCGGGGCGTTCGAGCGTCAGGGTTTCGCCGTTGTCCTGGAGGGTGCCTTCACAGGGGCCGAAGATGGGGATGGCCTCGGGGACGCCGTAGCGGGAGCGGAAGGCGGCGGGGTCGCCGGGGGTCACGAGGGCGAGGCCGTTGGGCGGGAGGCTGACATTGCGGGGGAACGAGAACCCGAGTCCGTTGATCCGCCAGGTATTGGTTGGGGCGAGCGGGTCGAACAGGGGGACGGGGGAGCTGGTCGTGTTCCGGAGTTCGACGAATTCGGCGTTTCCGTCGGCGGGGGCGTAATGGATTTCATTGAACACGACGGGGCCGAGGACCGGGGCCGCGTTCGGGGCGCCGAGGGTGTTGGCGGACTGGGTGGGGTAGCGGAGTTGTCCGAGACTGTTGGTGAAGCGGCCGAGGGTGGCGGCGTTGGGGGTGGCTGGGAAACCGAAGCCATCGCTGTAACCGGTCAGGTTGCCGGCGGTATCGGCGCTGAAGATCCAGACTTCGTCGCCATACGAACTGAAGGTGAAGGCCGTGGGTGCGCCGAGGGGACGGTTGAAGTCCAGTTCGCTGAAGGCGAGGTAACCGCGGGGCGGCACGATCGTACCCGCGGGAATGCGGAACTTGGCGGGGGTTTGCCGGTCATCGCTCAGCCACCAGCCTCCGATCGGGGCGGGGGTGTCGGTGGGGTTGTGCAGTTCGACGGCGTCGATGAGCGGCGGGTCGGTGTGGGTGAGGATTTCGTTGACCACGACGGGGACGATGCCCGGGGCGGAGTCGTCGGCGCCGGGGGACCCACCGGCCTTGGAGCTGGCGCGCCAGGCGGACGGTGTGTCGGCGGACGGCACGCTATTGGCCTGGATGGGGACGAGGGAGAAGCCTTTGCCGTCGGCGAGTTCGGGCCAGGGTGGGCGGGTGTCGTAGGCGAGGCTGAAGATCGGGGTGCCGGTGGCGTGGACGAGGGTGAGCCGTTCGCCGGAGTTGCCGAGGCCGCCGGTGTAGACGCCGGCGATGGGCACGCCGGGGTAGCGGGAGGCGAAGGCCTGGGCGTTGCGGACCAGCACGGCGAAGTTGCCGGGGGCGAGCCGGGAGCCGTTGGGGAAGCGGAAGGCGATGCCGTTGGTGAATTGGACGCCGCTGAGGTCGAGGGTCTGGCGTCCGACGTTTTTCAATTCAAGGAACTCGAATTCGTCGCCGTCGCGGTCCGGGGTGGAGACAGGGTGGTAATGGATTTCGGAGAGGGCCAGTTCGTTGAATGTCTGGGCGATGACGAATTCGGCTTCGTTGAGGGCGCTCCAGTCAGTGTTTTCGAACGTCCGGGCTTTGATGAGGGTGGATTCGGTGAGGCGGACGGGGCCGGTGTAGCGGACGGCTCCCGGGGCGACGGCGCCGCCGGGCCGTCGAGGATCCGTGCCATCGAGGGTGTAGTAGATCGTGGCGGTGGAGGGGGCCATGAGCAGGGCGAAGCCGGAGTTGACGGTGCCTCCCTGCTGGTTGAATTGGGGCACGGAGATGGACGGGAACAGGCCGTCATTGCGCAGTTGGTTGAGCACGACGGCGGGGCGGGCGGCGATGAAGCTGAGGTTGGCGTTGACGGCGACGACCCAATCCGAGTCGCGGTCGAAGGGATCGTTGGGTCGTTTGGCGTCTCCCCAGCGGGCGGATTCGGCGATGACGGCGGAGTCGATCTGGGTGCGTCGACGGAGGTAGGTGGCGCGGGCGCCGTCGGCGGAGAGCGGGCCGCCGTTGAAGAAGTGGCGTTGGATGCGGTCGCGCACGACCATTTTGAATTCCTGGCTGGCGAGCAGTTTCTGCCAGAGCCACTGGGGGTTGCTTTTGGTGACGGAGGAATCGCCGGCGGGCCAGGGGCCGGTGCGGTCGGAATTGACGTCGAGCAGGGTGTGTTCGGCGTCGTGGACGAACCACTGGAAGCCGAGGTTCTGGCGGACGCGATTCCAGATGCCGAAGTAATTGTTGGGGCTGGTATTGCCGAGGAAGTTGGAGATGGGGGCGTCGAGGTTCCCGCCCCAGAGGATGATGAGCATGTAATCGGTCAGGTTGACCGGGTCGAGGTAGACGGGGTAGGCGGGGTTGCGGGTGCCGTCGGGGTTCTGGCCGAGGAGCCGGCGGTAGAGCACGTCATTCACGCCGTTTCGCGCGAGATTGTAGACCTGGGTCCAGCCGGCGAGCGTGCCGTCGGTGGCGACGGTCGTGTAGGGACCTGCTTCCACCTTGATGACGTCGTATTCGTCCTTGTCGCCGCCGTAGTAGGTTTCGGCGTAGCTGGCTTCGGGCCGTTCGCAGGTGTTGAAGAGCCCCCAGTACTGGCCGTTGATGTAGAGGTGGTAGTAATCGCCGCGTTCCGCCTGGCTGCCCGTGGCCAGTTGCGTGTCGCGGTTGAACATGTCGCGGATGAAGGTTCCCCGGGGGTCTCCCTGGAAGCTCCAGGAGTAGTTCTGGAACGTGCGCAGGTCGAAGCCTTCGAATTCGTCGGCGGACTGTTCACCGAACACCGGGTATTTCAGTTTCGAGGCGCCGTATTCGGGTCGGAAGAAGAAGCGGAAGGCATGTTTGGGGTTGCCGGTGCTGCGGCTGAAGCCGCCCCGGATGCGGATTCCGCCGTCGATTTGGAAGCCCTTGCGGCCATCGGGGAAAACCAGTTCCAGGGACATCGGCCGTTCCCAGGCGCGACCGTCCTGACCGGGGTTGGCGTAGATGCCGCGGGTGGGGTCGAACAGGTCGGGGAGGTTCAGGGTGACGCAGAACGAGGGCAGACTTTTGAGGGCGCCCTGGATTTTGTCGCGGTAACGCGGGTCGTTCACGACGTCCGGGTCCATCCCGTAGTCGCGGGTGTTGGAGCCCCAACTGGAGGGCCATCCGGGGGGTGGGCTGCCGGTGGGGGACTGCGTGATGATGTCGCGGGTGAACAGGTAGGAGTGGGAGTCGGTGTTGGACGGCACGAGTCCGGCCTTGAAGGCGGCGGCGCGGAGGGCGGTGGTGCCGGCGATGCGGATGGCGCCGGTGTAGACGATTCCGGAGGTGGCGGTGGGGAGGGTGCCGTTGGTGGTGTAGCGGATCTGGGCGCCTTCGGTGGCGCAGACGATGGTCAGGTCGAACGGGGAGTCGAAGAAACCGCGGTCGACGCTGAATTTGGTGTCGGCGACGCGGTCGATGAAGCCGGAGCCGTTCACCGTTCCCGGGGTGGGTGGCTGGAAGAAACGTTGGGTGCCGGCAGCATCGAGTCCGAAGGAGACGTCGGGAGCCTGGGGCGGGAACTGCGGGGCGAAGGCGGTGGCGACGGTTTCGGCGTCCGGCTGGTAGAGGGCGAGGAATTCTCCCTGGTTGTTCAGGCTGAAGTTGGCGTGAAGCGGGGCGCCCGGGATGCGGCGGTCCTTGGCGGAGGCGAACACGATGAGGAATCCGCCGGGGGGGATGTTGGTGGCGGGCAGGCGCCATTTGGCGGGCACCTCGGCGTCGTCGGTCAGGCACCAGCCGTCGGTGTTGACCGCCTGGGTGCCGGTGTTGCGCAGTTCGATCCAATCTTCCCGGTCCCCGTTTTCGTCGGCGAGCCCCAGGGCATTGGAGGCGAGGAACTCGGACAGGATAAGCGAGGCGGCCCTGGAGGGGGAGGCGACCAGCAGGAAGAGCAGGAGGAGCGACAGGGCGACGGAAAGGCGTTCGGGCCTGGGGGATCGGAACGTCATGACGCGCAATCGTAACACATGGGGCAGCGGGGCGCACGGGACGGGTGGAAGAAATCTTGGTGGCAGGGCGCGACCTCCCCAGAACCCCGGGATGCACCGTGGGAGAGGGTGTTGCATTCTGGCGGCTGGATACGGGGAGGGTGTCGCCGTAACCTTTGTGCCTGTGACGTTGCAGGAACTTTCGAAGGCCGTCCGTGCTGGACGGATTGATACCGTACTGGTGGCTTTTCCGGATCCCTTCGGGAGGTTGGTGGGGAAGCGGTTCCGGGCGGATTTCTTCCTGGCGAGCGTGGCGAAGCATGGGACGCACGGGTGCAATTATCTCCTGACGGTGAATCTGGAGATGGATCCGTTGGACGGTTTCAAGGTGGCGAACTGGGACGCGGGTTTCGGGGATTTCGAGATGCGCCCGGACCTGGACACCCTGCGGATCCTGCCGTGGCAGGCGGGGTCGGCGCTGGTGGTCTGTGATTTCCTGAAGCACGACGGGACCCTGGTGCCGGAGGCGCCGAGGTCGGTGTTGCGGCGTCAGTTGGAGCGGGTGTCGGAGCGGGGGATGACCTGTTATTGCGCGAGTGAGCTGGAGTTTTACCTGTTCAACCAGACGTACCATGCGGCGTCGGTGGCGGGGTACCGGGAGTTGCCGCCTTCGAGTGATTACCGGATCGATTACCATTTGATGCAGCCGACGCGGGACGAGCCCTTGATGCGAGCGATCCGGAACGGGATGACGGAGGCGCGGGTGCCGGTGGAGAGCAGCAAGGGCGAGTGGAGCCGGGGCCAGCACGAGATCAACTTCACCTATGCGGAGCCGCTGCCGATGGCGGACATGCATGTGCTGTTCAAGCAGGGGGTGAAGGAGATCGCGGAGCAGTTCGGCAAGTCCGTGACTTTCATGGCCAAGTACGCTGCTTCCGAGGCGGGCAATTCGTGCCACATCCACATGAGCCTCTGGAAAGGCGGAAAGAACCTGTTCTGGGACGCGGGCCGGAAGGGGAAGGACGCCGCGCAGGGGTCGGCGATGTTCCGGCAGTTTCTGGGTGGCCTGATGAAGTATTCGCCGGAGCTCTGTCTTTGCTACGGGCCGACGATCAACAGCTACAAGCGGTACCAGCCGGGAAGCTGGGCGCCGACGCGGATGGCGTGGGCGACGGACAATCGCACGACGGGTTTCCGGGTGGTGGGGCACGGCAACTCGTTCCGGCCGGAGAATCGAATGCCGGGAGCGGATGCGAATCCTTACCTGGCCTTTGCGGCCATGCTGGCGGCGGGGTTGGCGGGCATCGACGAGGGGCTGGACTGCGGGCCTGAATACGTCGGCAACGCGTACATCGATCCGAAGCTGGCACGGCTGCCGAGCAGCTTGCGGGAGGCGACGGAGCTCTTCGAGAATTCGGCTCTGGCGCGGAAGGCGTTCGGCGACGGGGTGGTGGAGTTCTATGCGCACCACGCGCGACTCGAGCAGCAGTCGTTTTCCGACGCTGTGACCGACTGGGAGAAGAAGCGGTATTTCGAGCAGATCTGAGCTTTGGGAACTCAGTCCAGGCGGATGCAGGATTCGATCTCGCGCGCCTCGAAGGTGCAGCGGTCGATGCGCAGCACGAGCCGGAAATCCCGACGGGCTTCGATCCACAGCTCCTCCCCGTCCAGTTGGAGGATTCCCTTCAGGCAGGCGCCGTCGCGGAGGATCACCTCGGCCCGGTGGCCGAGCGGGAGTCCGAGTTTTTGCGCCATGTTTTCCAGGGCCTCGCGCCGCTCCTGTTGCCAGCGCGAGTAGCCGTTGGATCCGGACGCGGGTGAGTCAAAGTTCAGTCCCAGTTGGGAATCGTTCCGGCTCATGGGAGAGATTCAGGGCGAGGGTGTGGGCGTTGGCGTGGGTAGGGAGGGGGAGGTGGCGAGCAGAAAATCGCGGACGGCGTCGGAGTAGACCTGCGGGCTGGCGTCGGGTTGGTCGTTGTGATCGCCCTGGATTTCGTGGAGCCATTTCGGAGCCTTTGCCGCTTCGAAGTTTCGCTCGGCGTGGCGGAAGGCGATGAGCGTGTCGGTGCGGCTGTGGAGGATGAGGACCGGCACCCGGATTTGCGGCAGCTTCTCGATGGTGGCGTAGCGGATCCGGCTGAGGGTTCGAACCGGGAGAATCGGGAAAAGCTCGGCGCCGATGTCGGGGATGGTGGTGAAGGTGGAGCGGAGGATGAGACCGCGGAGACCGGGGTGGCGAAGGGCGAGTTCGGAGGCGATGCCGCCGCCGAGACTTTCGCCGTGAGCCACGATGTTGCCTTCGGCGAACCCGCGTTGTTTCAGCCAGCCGAGGGCGGCCTCGGCGTCGAGGTAGGTCCCGGCTTCCGAGGGGCGGCCTTCGCTTTGACCGTAGCCGCGGTAGTCGTAGGCGAACACGTTCACCCCAAGATCGAGGAGGAGTTGGTAGAACGTGAGCCGATGCGAGACGTTCCCGCCGTTGCCGTGGCTGATGAGCACGACGAGGTTTGGAAATGCGGCGTTGGTGCGGGCGGGGAAGAACCAGCCGCTGAGGCGCACGCCGTCGCTGGCCGTGAATTCCACGGTTTCCCAGGGCCCGCCGAGGTCGGCGCCGGTGGCCCACCAGGTGCGGGAGGGTTGGTAGACGTTCTGTTGTTCGAACCAGCGGAAGAAGAGCCAGAAACCGACCGCTCCCACGAGGAGATAGAGGATCCAGTCGGTCATGCGTCGTTGGCGTCGACGTGGGGCAGGGGGTTGGGTTGGGGCGGGGCCGGGAATCACGGGAGGGGGGCGGGGGAGGCCGGGGGCGGGATCAGGGGCTCGGATCCACGTCTAGGATCAGACGTTCGCCGAGTTGAAGCACGCGATGCGGTTGGCTGAGACGCCAGCAGGCGGAGACGAAGTCGTAGGTGGAGGCGGTGTTGAACTCGAACATGTCGTAATGACAGGGGACGACGACGCCGGCATCGATGTCATGGGCCAGTTGGGCGGCTTCGGGGCCGTCGAGGTTGCCGGCAACACGGCGTTCCGGCGCGCGTCCGTTGATGGGAAGGATGGCGAGATCGATGCGGAACGGTCGGAGCATTTCGGCCATGCCCGGGAACCGGATGGTGTCGCCGCTGTGATAGATGCGGAAGGTGCCGACCTGGATCACGTAGCCCAGGCAGGTGAGGCGTCCGAAGGAATCGCGCTCAAACTTTTCGTGGGCGGCGGGGACCGCGTGAATGCGGAAGGGCGGTTGGCGGGTGAGCAGGCTGGAGGGGATGACTCCCGAGTCGAGGCCGATGATGCGGTCTGCGGGCAGACCCGAGCGGTCGGTGACCAGGCTCCTGATGGCTTCGGGACAGACCATGCGGAGGCCGGGGTTGGCGGCGGCCAGGGGTTGGAGCGTGTCCGGATCGAGGTGATCGGTGTGGGCGTGGCTGGAGGTCACCACGTTCACGAAATCCAGCTTGGCCGGGTCGACCACCCGTTCCGAGAGGCGCACGTGCGGCTTGTCGGTCTTGGCGTACTTCCGGGTCAGGGAATCGGACAGGTACGGGTCGAGGAGCAGGAAGCTGCCCTGGTGATGGATCAGGAAGCCGGACTGTCCGAGCCACCAGACATGCACCTGGTTCGGGGTGACCAGGGGATCCTGGGAACTGCGGACGCTGGCCACGTCGGTCAGGAACGCTTCATCGCGGAGGAGCGGGAGGATCATGGGGATCAGGGTGGGTTCGGGGGTATGTCCTAGTCGTCGTCCTCGTCCTCGTCCCCGTCGCCGGCGGCGAAGACAAAGGCGGCCCGGACGGGGCCGGGCATGGGGTGGTCGGAGCCTCGGATGGAACGCCAGACCACCTCATTGAGGCGGAGGTCATCGGCGGCGTCCTCCTTGGAGAAATTCATGCCCCCGGATTCCGCGGCGCCCCAGGCGGAGGCGAGATTCTTTTCGCTTCGATCCGCGGTGACGGGGCGGAGGTCGTAGGGCCGGAGATCGGGTTGGGCCTGGAAGCTGGCGTACATCGGTTTCGCGGCGGCATCGAACTGGGTCATGGGCTGGAGGCCGAGGATCAGTTCCAGGGTTCGGAGCATGCTGCAGGTCGAGTACATCGAGGAATCGACGGTGCCGCGGCGGACATAGGGACTGATGGCATAGGCGATGGTGCGATGGGCATCGACATGGTCGGGGCCGTTCTGGGCGTCGTCCTCGACGACGAAGACGGCGGTGGTGGGCCAGAACTTCGACCGGCTCAGGCCTTCGATGATCCTACCCAGGGCGAGATCGTTGTCGGCGACCATGGCACGCGGGGAGGGTTTGCCAACACTTGTGCCGTAGGTGTGATCGTTGGGCAGACGGAGGATCTGGAGCCGGGGCATGTCGCCGGTCTGCTCGAAGCGCTTGAGCTCCGACAGGAACCGTTCGGCGCGCTGGACGTCGGGATAATCCATGTCCCAGCCGCGGTAGCCGGGATCGATGTGGTCGACCAACGTGGCGACTCGCGTGGTGGCTGGATCGGCCGGGGTTTTCCCGTTTTCGACGAACGAACCGTAGGACCGGTAGGTGATTCCGGCCCGTTTGGCGGCGTCCCAGAGGTAACCCGCGGACGGCATGGCCACGGGGAACCGGCCTTCGGACGGGTAGGGGAATTTGCCCCGCGCGTTGTGCCCGTAATTCAGGGGCCAGGTTTTCTCGACGAAATCCGTGGCCACGGCGCCGAGGGTCCATTCATGGCCGTCGGCGCTGACTTCGCTTTCGACGTAGAAGTTGTCGAGCAGGACGAACTCGCGGGCGAGCGCGTGGTGGTTGGGGGTGATGTCCTCCGGGAAAAGGCAGAGGGACGGATCGCCGTTTCCCTGGGGCATGTCCCCCAGGACCTGGTCGTAGGTCCGGTTCTCCTTGATGATGTAGAGCACGTGCCGGATCGGGCTGGGGTCGCCGACGCGGGCGGGGATGGGGTTGCCTTCGGGACGACCGCGCGAGGTGGTGGTGTCGGCCTGCAACGGGCTGCATTGGTAGGCTTGGACCGTCCAGGGCTTCAGTTTCCCGGGGAGATCCTCGCGGTCGGGAAGGTCGATGACGCTGACGGTTCCCTGCATCAGACCGCCGATATGTTCGAGCACGTTGCGGGCCGGGGCGTCCTTGCCGGGGCGCGGTCCGTGCCGGTTGGGTTTCGAGATCTGGCCTTTGCCATTGGCGACCACCAGCCGTTTCCCATCGGGCGTGACCCGGACCGAGGTGGGGTACCAGCCGACGGGGATGAACCCGAGGGACCGGCTGCGGCCGGGTTCGCGGACGTCGAACACCGCGACGTTGTTGTTGCAGGCGTTGGCGACGAAGAGCGTCGAGCCGTCGGGGGTGAGCGCGAGGCTGTTGGGGGTGCTGCCGGCGGGGGCCTGGGGATGGAGGGCGGCGAAGAGGGTTTCGACGGATTTACCGGTGTCGAGGTCGAACACGGAGACCGTGTTGCGGTTGGCGTTGGCGACGTAGAGATGACGGCCGGACGGGGCGATGAGCAGTTCGTTCGGGTGCTCTTCAGTTTTCCAGCGGGCGACGACGGTGAGGTTCGTGGTGTCCACCACCGCCACGGCCGAGTGCGCCCAGAGACTCACGTAGAGCCGGTTCCGTGGTTCATCGAGAACGCAGGAATACGGGAACGGATCGGCGGAGGAGGTGGGATCGAGCAGGGCTTCGCCGCGTTTCGTGGCGGCGGCGAGGTCCGGGTTTTCGGGGGGCGCCACCACACCCGACGCAGTTGCGGCCGGGGCGTCGCCGAGTCGGAGATGAACCGGATCCTCGGAGCCATCGGTGCGGATCCGCGAAACTTCGTGTCCCCAGACATTGGCGATCCAGAGCGTCGAGCCGTCTGCGGAGAGGGCGAGACCGGAGGGGGCGCCGCGTTTGGCGACGGGCCGGACGCGGAGTTCACGGGGGTCGCCGAGCAGGCCTTTGCGGAAGGAGAAGGCGCGGATTACTTCGTCGCCGGCGCCGCTGCAGTAAAGGTCGGAGCCGTCCCGGGAGAAGGTGATGCCGTAGAACGATTCCTCGAGGGCGACACGGCTGACGACCTTCGCGGAGCGGACATCCACGATGACCACTTCGTGGGGACCGTAGCCCGAGTGCAGCACCGCGGCATGGCGGCCCCCGGGATGGAGGGCGATGTTGACGGGGAAATCACCGACATTGATCTGCTTTCCGATGGGCCGGAGCGACCACTGATTGGGGAGGAGCACCGAGCCGTCGGCTCGTTGGCCGGGCAATTCAGGGAGGGCCCGTGGGGCGGGATCGGCGGCCTGGAGGCCGGGGGCGGGGCCGAGGAGCATCCAGGCGAGCGCGAACAGGGGGGTGGGCTTCACGGTGAAGTCATTTCTGCCAGCGCCGATGCGGGGGGGCAAATCCCTTTCCGATCGACTCCGCGCCAGTAGCCCAAGTCTGCGCCGAAGGAACCACGAAGCGCACGAAGGCCACGAAGGAAGGTGCTTCGAACCCAAAGAGCCTGTCCCTCTGGGCACAAAGCGATCCGATCGTCGTCTTCGTCTTCGTCGTAATCCTAATCTTAATCTTAATCTTAATCCCCGACCCCTCCCGGACCAAAGACCTGTCCCTCTGTAACGTCCCCCCGGGGCGGCCGGGAGAGGGACCAGAACCCGTGACCAATAGCCTGTCCCCCTATAGCGGTCCGATCTTCGTCTTCGCCATAATCCTAATCTTAATCTTCATCCCTGACCGATCCCCGACCAAAGATCTGTCCCTCTGTAGCGTCTCGTCGAGCCGGCCGGACGGGGGGGGCTGGGAGCCCTGACCAATAGCCTGTCCCCCAGTTGCGGTCGCGGAATGTGACAACCTCGAACGAGGTTGTGGCGTCCCTGCGTGGGGCGTGGCGGGGCGGTTGGGTGGACGAAACCCCTTCAGGGTTCGGGACGTGGGGTGATGGGGTTCCCGGGGTAGGCCTGCGCGGACGCAGTCCAACCCCGGGCTGGGGGGCGGAATCCCATCGGGATTCGCCGAGATCTCGCCTGTCCTCTATCCCGTCGCCACCCGGGGCCGGAAGAGTTCACGCGTCGACGCGGCGGAGGTCGGCGACGCACTCGACGTGCTGAGTCTGGGGGAAGAGATCGAGCGGGGTGAGACGGACGAGCCGGTAGGCGTTGTCGGCGCAGAGCGCCTTGAGGTCGCGGGAGAGGGTGGCGGGATGGCAGGACACGTAGATCACCTGGGCAGGGCGGGTGGCGAGCACGGCCTGGATGAAACTCGGAGCGCATCCCACCCGGGGCGGGTCGGTGATCACCGCGGTGCGTTCAGCCGGGAAGCGCTGGAGCAGGGCAGGCATCCATTCCTCAGCCGGGCCGACGACGAAGTCGCCGTTGGTCACTCCGCGGAGCTCCATGTTGCGGTTGGCGGAGCGGATGGCGAGTTTGTCGATTTCAACCCCGGTGAATCGTTCCACCGCGGAGGCGCATTCGAGCGCGAAGAAACCGACGCCGCAGTAGGCGTCGATGAGATAGCGGACGCCGCTGTCGGCGAGCCGGGCGCGGACCGTTTCGACCAGCTGGGGAAGGATGTGGAAGTTGTTTTGGAAGAAGGAATCGCGGGGGACGTCCCAGCCCTCGGGGGCGATCCGGAGGGTGACTTTGATCCCGCCTTTGGGCGGCGGTTGCCGGCGGACCTGGAGCAGTTGTTCGTTGAGTGCGGGTTCGGCGATGGGACAGTTTTCGACGTCGACGACGTAGCGGTTGTCGTGGCGGATGAAGCCGATGAGAAGACCCTGGATGCGGCGGTCCCACTGGCTCCGGACCATGATGCGGTTCCGGTAGGCGTAAGGGGAAGGGCAGGGGATGACGGGGTCGACGGGAACGTCGGCGAAGCCGCCCAGGCGCCGGAGCAGATTGAGGATCTGGTCGTGCTTGATCCGGGTCTGGGCCTCGTACTTCAGGTGCTGGTACTGGCAGCCGCCGCAATCGCCGTAGTGCCGGCAGACCGGGTCGGTGCGGTCGGGGGATGGGGTGACGACGCGGACGAGGGAGGCTCGGGCGAAGTTCTTTTTGACCTCGGTCAGTTCGACTTCGACGGTTTCGCCGGGGGCGACGAAGGGGACGAAGATGACGAAGTCGTTGAACCGGCCAACGCCATCGCCGCCGTACGCGAGGTTGTCGATGACGATCTGGAGCCTGTCCCCGGGTTGGTGGGGGGGGGCTGAGGCGGCGGGTGTTTCGGCTTCGGCGTTAGGTTCCATCGTCGCGAGCCCCGGGAGTTAGCATTCGCGGAGCGGGCAGGGAACCACGAAAATAATTCGAGTGAACCTTTTATCGCGGGTGGGGGACCAAGGAATGGAGTGACAAGCCCTGGGGCAACATCCTCCGTGGCGGGTCCGGCCGAGTGGCTGGGGCTGGCCCGGAGCGGGGATGCGGAGTCCTTCTGCCGGTTGGCGAAGGCGGAGGAGTCGCGTCTTTATCGCCAGGCGCTGGTGTTGTGCGGCGAGGCCCCTTTGGCGGAGGACCTGGTGGCGGAGACCCTGATCGGGGCCTGGCAGGGGATCGGTCGTTTCGACGGTCGGTGCCGGTTTTCCACCTGGCTGTACGGCATCCTGCTTCATCGCTTTCAGAAGCACGCCCGGCGGGTGCGTTCCCGTCCGCCGTCGGGGGCTTCGCTCTCCGGGGAGGCACGCGAGGCGGTGGATCAGGCCCTGACTTCTGTTTCGGATTCCGGGGACAGCGCGAGCGAGGCGCTTCTTCGGGAGGAGGAATCGGTGCGCCTGCGATCGGCCCTGGCCGCACTGCCGGACGAGCATCGGGCGGTGCTTGCCCTTCGTTTCTTTGAGGATGCGTCGCTTCAGGAAATCGCTCTCGCGCTGGATCTGCCTTTGGGAACGGTGAAATCGCGGCTGCATCACGGACTGGAGAAACTGAAGTCCATGGCCGTGGTGGTGAACCTTTGGAAGGAGAGGAGGGAATCATGAGTGTGCGTCGAACGAAGGGACAACGATCCTGGTGGGCCCGATGGCGGTGCCGGAAATGGCGCCAGGACCTCGGGCTCCACGCGCTGGGTTTGCTGGACGGTGAAGAACGCGGGGCCGTTGAAGCCCACGTGGAGGGCTGCCGGGCCTGTCGGGAGCGCCTGGAGGAATTGCGGGCCGTGAACGCCGGGATGCGAAGCCTGGGGAGAGTCGCGGGGGGCCTTGGGCTTCCGGAGCCGTCGGTGTCGTTGAGCGCCCGCTGGGAGTCGGTGGTTCGTGGGAACGGCGGTCCCATGGTTGCGCGGGAGGGGAAGACCGTCCGGTTCGGGACATCGGTGCGGGGGGCGAGGGTTGCGGGTTGGGGGAGCGCGGAGTTGCGCTGGGTCTGGGGGGCGGTGGGGGCGTGTTGGTTGGCGGTTGGTTTCTTTTGGTTTTCGGCGCCGCGGCCGAAACGTCTGGGTGAACCGGCGCCGCGGGTGGTGCTTTCCTGGCGGGAGATCCGGTTGGCGTTGGCTGGGGGTGTCGACGGTGACCCTCGGCCGGGGGGCAACCCTGCCCCGGCTTCCGAGCTGGGTGCGGGAGAACGATCGAAATCGAAGCCGGCTTCCGGAGTCGGGCCACGGAGCGAGTCGGGTCCCGAGTTTGGGCGAAGGGTGTGAGGGTCGGTGGCGGTAGATAGCCAAAGATCGAAGCGGAATCACTCGAGGAGCATTCAATCATGACGGACAACACAAACCATCGGACAGGGTTGGGGGTGTGGATGGCGGGAGGGGCTGCGCTGCTGCTGATGGGAGCGTGGCCGGTCTGGTCGCATCTCGGATGGAGCCGGGGTGAGGGGACGCTTCATGCAGTGCCCGCCTTTCTGGTGGGGGGGCTTTTCTGGTGGCTGGGGCTGGGGCTGGGGTGGGTTTTGAGCGGGATGTGGCGGGGCGGATCCCGTTGGTTGTTCTCGGGCGAAGCTGGGAGACGATTCGTGGCCCTGGCGGCGCTGGGGCTCTCGTTGGTGGTTCTGTTTTACGCAGTGGAATCCTGGCGAGGCCGGCGTGCGTGGGCGCGTGTCGAGGTTCTGGCTCGGGATCGTGGATTGAACCTTGATGCGCGGTCGCTGGTTCCCCCCGCACCCCGGATGGACGAGGACTTCGGGCAGGCTCCCATGTTTGAACCGCTTCGCCGACGATTCGCGGACCGAACTTCTCCGGCGATGCCGCCGTCGGGGTTGGGTAATTTGGAGGGCCTCTTTACCTCGTGGCAATGGGCACAACCCTGGACTTCACAGGGCATGAAATTACCGGGCTGGATGACCGGGCAGTCGACCGTCGAACCCCTGAAACGCGCCTCCCGCAAGGGGATGGCGGTGAGGATGGCGCGGGACGCCGCGGGAAATCCGAAAGTCACACTGAGATCGGATAAATCCGGGGAGGCACCTTCCGAGTCCGGTCCGGAGGATGTGGCGCGGGAGTTTCTGACTTCGGTCGAGCCTTTTGCCCCCTTTCTGGAGGAGGCCCGGCGTTTTGCGGGGCGTGAACACTGTCGACTGACGTCCGAGAATGAGTCTCCGTTTCTCTCGGACAATGCGGCCGAGCGGGTGTTGCTGGCCTTGCAGCAGATGGCCTTTGCCAAGGCGCACGCGTTGGTCTTGCTGAATCGGGGGGAGGAGGCTTTGCAGGAGATCGAACTGGGTCTGCGCTTGGTTCGCCACGGGCGCAGCCTGCCGGGGGGCTTTATGTCGGGCTGGGGGGCAACGACTGTTGCGCATGGGATGCAGCCCGTGTGGGAAGGCCTTGCGCGCAGGGTTTGGAGCGAACCTCAGCTGTCGCGGCTCCAGAAGGCCATTGAAGCGGCGAGTGAAGGGGTGAATGTCGCGGTGGACCGACAGATCCGCGTGACGGCGGTGGCGACGCTGAGCTTTGTCGAGAGTCTGATCCCGACGGTCCGCGGGCCGGCGGCCGCCGCGTCGTTGAAGGAGGAGATGGGAGAGGAACGTCGGGTGCTCGAGTGGGTGCGCCTATTCTACCCGACCGGTTGGTCGTTGCAGGATCAGGCGTCGGTTATGGAGGGATGGCTTGGGATCCTCGACCGAAGGTCGGCGGTGGGTGCGGGAAAGGACGTTGGGGAGGGGGAGGTCGAACTGACGCGGGCGTTAAGGGCCACTTCGGATCCCATCTATGCAGTCTTCGTGCTCCCGAAGGTTCGCCAGTTGTTTGCGGACGCGCAGGTTTTCCCGAGCTTTGGGGAGGTCTGTCTTCAGTTGGCGGCGGCGGCTTGTGCGGTGGAAAGGCACCGCGCGGTGACAGGGAAACTCCCGGGATCACTGGCGGAACTCGGACCAGGGTATGCTGCGGCGAATCCGGGAGGCGGGGTCAACGATCCGGGAGTGCTGCGATATCGAAGCGAGGAGAACGGGGGGTACGTGCTGTATTCCGTCGGACTGAATGGGCGGGATGAGGGTGGGTTAACGAGTCCTGCGGTGGGAGAGGGGAGGAACTATGTGAGGGATCCTGCGGGGTTGCAGGATTGGGTTTGGGGGGGGAAGTGAAGGGGGGTTGGAGTTCGGAGTTTGGAGTGGGGGTAGGGAGGGGGAGAGGAAGAGGAGAGTGGGGAGGGGATTGAGATTAAGAATAAGATTAAGAATAAGAGGGGAAGGGATTCTCCCGCTTGTCCCCCCTCAAGGCGGAGGTTTTTTTATTCGTGGCGGAGGGCTTCGATGGGGTCGAGGCGGGCTGCGGCGCGGGCGGGGTAGAGGCCGAAGACGATGCCGACGGCGCCGGAGATGCCGAAGGCGAGGAGGACCGACCAGACGGTGATGATGGTCTTCATGTCGGTGAGGCGGGAGACGAGGAGCGGGGTGGCGACACCGACGGCGACGCCGATGAGCCCGCCGCCGATGGAGAGGACGACGGTTTCGACGAGGAACTGGCGGGTGATGTCGCGGCGCTTCGCGCCGAGGGCGCGGCGGACGCCGATCTCGCGGGTCCGCTCGGTGACGGTGGCGAGCATGATGTTCATGATGCCGATGCCACCCACGAGCAGGGAAATGGCGGCGATGGATCCGAGCACGATGTTGAAGATCGCCTTGGTGCGTTCGGCGGAGCGCAGCAGTTGGAGGGGGACGGTGGTTTCGAAGTCGTTCTGGTCGTGGAAATGCTGGAGCAGAGTCTGGATCTGGGGATCGGCGGTTTCGACGGAGGCGAGATCCTTCATCTGGACGGTGATCTGGTGGAGTTGGACTTCCTCGGCCTCGAAACTTCCCGCGGACCGGCGGATCAGCACCTCGCCGAAACGGGTGCGGGAGGTGGAGAGGGGGATGTAGAGATTGTTGTCGATGGGCTGGCCCTCCATCTTGCCGGCCTGGGCGCGCTGGTCGGGTTGACTGCGCTCCTGGATGACGCCGACGACCCGGTAGTAGAAGGCGTCGACGCGGAGGGAGTGCTGGAGGGGATCGGTGGTGGGGAAGAGACGACGGGCGAGCCCGGTGGTGATGACGCAGACGTTGTCCTGGTGCTGTTCGTCGAGGTCGCAGAGGAAGCGTCCGCGGATCAGCTGGGCGCCGGTGACTTCGGTGTAGAAGGGGAGCGTGCCGATGACCTGGCAGGGCACTTCGTTGCGGGAGAAGCGGACGTTTTCGCGGATGATCCGCATGGGCAGCACGCGGAGCACGCCGGGGATGGTGGACTGCAGCCGGGCGCCGTCCTCGTAGGTCAGACCGTATTTGAGCTGGGTTCCGCGGGAGCCGGCGCCGCCGCTTTGTTGGCGGGATTGTTCGGGGGGTTTGAGACTGCGGATGAGGATGTTGTTGCTGCCGAGTTTCTTGATGGCTTCCTGGGCTTCGAAGGAGGCGCCCTCGCCGATGGCCAGCATCGAGATGACCGAGCAGACCCCGAAGATGATGCCGAGCATGGTCAGGGCGGACCGGAGCTTGTGCAGCATCAGGCTTTTGATGCCGAGACGGACGGTGCTGGTGAACTGGAAGCTCAGCATGGCTGGGGGGGCTCCCGGTTGATGACCTCGCGGTCGATGACGCCATCCTTCATGTGAATCACGCGATGGGCCCGGGCGGCGACCCGTTCGTCATGGGTGACAAGCACGATGGTTTTTCCGGCGGCGTTGAGGCGGTCGATCATCTCCAGCACTTCCTGGCCGGTGCGGGAGTCGAGGTTGCCGGTCGGTTCATCGGCCAGGATCATGAGCGGATCGTTGACCAGGGAGCGCGCGACGGCCACGCGCTGTTGTTGTCCGCCGGACAGTTGGTTGGGTCGGTGGTTGAGCCGTTCGCCGAGGCCCACCAGTTTAGCGAGTTCGACGCAGCGATCGTGGAAGGCGCGGAGATCCTTGCCCTGGTAGAGCAGCGGGACCTGGATGTTTTCCAGGACGGTGAGTTGGGCGATGAGGTTGTAGGATTGGAAGATGAACCCGATCCGGGCGCCACGGGCCTCGGACAGTTGATCGTCAGGCATGCGCGAGACGTCCTCCCCGCCCAGCCAGTAGCGTCCGGCGGTGGGGCGGTCGAGGCAGCCGAGGATGTTGAGCATCGTCGATTTGCCGGAGCCGGAGGGCCCCATGATGGCCACGTAGGATCCCCGGTGGATCTGGAGGTCCACGCCGCGGAGTGCGAAGACGTCGGCTTCCCCGCCCAGAACGTAACGTTTCTGGACGCCCTCGATGTGGATGATGGCGCTGATGGCCGGGGGCATTTGTGGGGGGCGTGTGTCGTTGGTCGTGGGGGGTGGGTCGTCGGAGGGGAGGAGGCGATTACGGGGTGGGGGGGCGTTCGCGGGGGGCGCTGCCTGAACCGGCGCCGCCGCTGTTGCGGTTCGAGCGGTTGCCGCCGTTGCGGGGGCCTTCGGAGGGGGCGTCGTTGGGGGCGTTTCCGCCGGGGCGATTGCCGGCGCCGCCGGGGCGTCCTTCCTGGGAGCGGTTGCCATTGCCGGGGTTGTTGTTTCCCGGGCCATTCGGTTGGGAGATGCGGTCGCCGAAGGCTCGTTCCATGGCGGCTTTCTCCTGATCGTTCAGTTTGCCGTCCTTGTCGCGGTCGTAGCGTTTCAGCATGTCGTCGCGATTGATGCGGGTGGAACCGCCGCTGGGCAGGGTGTTGGTGAACTTGATCCGGGCTTTTTCGTCGGGGGCGAGGATTTCGCCGGTGAGATCCTTGGACTGGGTGTCGAAGGGAGGGGAGAGCAGGACGCGGTCGCCTTCCTTCACGCCGGAAATGATCTGGATGTACTTGGTGTTGTAGAGACCGACTTCGACGGCGCGGGAGTCGCCCTGGCCGCCGTTGGCGCTGGAGGCGAGGTAGACCACCTGTTTGCCTTTGAGCGTGGTGACGGCCTGGATGGGCACGGACAGGGCGCTTTCGATGTTGGTGATGATGATTTCGGCCTTGGCGGACACGCCGGGTTTCACGTCGGGCAGTTTGTCGGTGATATGGATGTCGGTGTTGTAGACCTTGAGATTGGGATTGCCCCAGCGGCTTTGGGTGTCGGGCAGGAGGCCTACTTTCTCGACGATGCCGGCGAACCGTTCATCGGGCATGGAGTCGAGCGTGACGAAGGCGGGCAGGCCGGGGCGGATCATGTTCACGTGGGATTCGTGGACCTTGACGGTCACCTTCATGCGGGAGGTGTCGGGCAGTTTGATGATCTCCTGCCGGTTGCGGACGGTGGCGCCTTCCTCGATGAGTGATTCGCTGGACCAGCGGTTTTCGCCGGAGGCGTAGACCACGAGACCGTCCTGGGGAGCGTAGACCCGGCAGGCGTCGAGGTTCTTCTTGTCGCGCTCCAGTTTCCGGGAATTCAGGACGAGCGTGTTGGACTGGGTGAGCAGGTCGGCCTCGTACTGGGCGATGCGGCGGATGCTTTGGGCGAGCACGCGGTCCAGTTCGCTTTTGGCCTCGCTGACGTCGGATTCGAATTTCTCCCGCTGCTTGGGGTGATCGAAGGTCCGGAGCATCCAGAGGTTGTTGCTGGCGACGATGAGCGAGTTGGTGTTGTTGAGAACGGTGAGACGGTCGCCGTCCTCGCGCAGCTTGGTTTCGTAGCCTTTGGCGGCGAGCCGGCGGGTGTTGAGGTAGGTCTCTAGATTGACGGCGAGCTGGGCCTGGGCGGTGACCAGTTTGTTGCTGGCATCCACCAGGTCGACGATCCGCTGGCCTTCGTCGAACTTCCGGAGGTCGAGTTCGGAGAACTTCAGTTTCAGGGCGGCGGCGCGGAGGTCGCTGTTGGTGGTGCTGCGTTGGATTTCGAGGGTTTGCTCGGCCTGGATGACCCCGAAGCGGGCGCGTTCGAAGGCGATCTGCTGCTGGTTCACCTGGTCCTGGGCCTGGGCGGAATCGAGTTCCACGAGCAGGTCGCCCTCCATGACATAGGAGCCTTCGGGCACGATGAAGATGATGCGGGCGACGCCCTCGACTTCGTTGCGGACGGAGACTTCGCTGACGGCGGAGAGGTTGCCGCCTTCGACGACCGAGACCGCGAAGTTGCCGCGGCGCACCTCGTGAAAGGCGGTGGCAGCCTGGGTGTTGCCGGGGCGCAGGAACCAGACGAGCAGGACGGCAGCGAGCGCCAGGCCGGCGATGATGACTGCCGTCCTTCCACGCAACGGGGCGGGGATCATTTCCAGGGAGACCGGGGATTTCACGGGGTGGGGTCGAGAAACTGGTTGGGAGGGAACAGGGTGTTGTCGGGCATGTGCAGGGGGCTGCGGGCGGCGTCGCCGGGAGCCGAGCGGTTGGGAAGCGGGTCTTTCAGCCAGAACTCGTCGCCCTCGGTGCGGAGGGCACCGACGTCGAGCAGCAGTTGGAGTCGGGCGCGGAGATAATCGACGAGCGTGAGACTCCGGGCGTTTTGGGCGGTGATGAGCTGGTCCTGGGCTTCGCGGAGGTCGCGGATGGTGGCGCGTCCGGTCTCGAGCAGGTCGCGGTTGAGTTCCTGGCGGCGGGTGGCGACCTCGAGGGCGGCCTGGCGGTTGAGCAGGTTCAATCGGCGTTGTTCGAGCGTGCGCAGCCCCTCCTCCACGCGGTCCTTAAAATCATCCAGGGTGAGGGACAGGGACCGGATCTGGGATTCGAACGAGACGAGGGCGGCGCGGTAGGAGTTGCGCTCGCGCCGGCGGTCGATGGGGAGGTCGAGCTGGACGCCGGTGGAGTACCGGACCTTTTCGAGGTTGAAGTTGGCGTAGTCGTAGGGCGCCTCCGACTGAAGGGTGGCGCTGCCGGTGAGCAGGATGCCGGGCTTGAGCTGGTCGGCGGCGATGCGGATCCGTCGCTGGGCGTCCTCGAAACGGTCGATGGCGTTGAGAACGTCCATGTGCCCTTCGATGGCCATGCGGAAGGCGGTGAGCCGGTCGATTTCGCAGCCGATCAAGCCGGCCTGTTCGAGATGACGGAGGTCGGCGTCGTCGAGATAGACGGCATCGCCGATGGGGATGCCGAGCCGGAGTTTGAAGGAGGCGACGGCGTTGAGGTAGTTGGCGACGGAGTTGATGTAGTCGATGCGGGCGCTGAGTTCGGCGTTGCGGGCGTCGTCGACCTCGCTTTTCCGCACGCGATCGACGGAGCGGGCATCGAGGTAGGCGGTGGTGTCCACGCGCCGGAGGTAGTTGGTGTAGTTGTTGCGGATGCCGTCCTTCTGGGCCAGGAGGGAGAAGTAGGCGTTGACGGTATCGACGGCGAACTGGCGTTGGTACTGGGAGAACGAGCGGACGGCGTAGATGACGTTCCGTTCGGCCTGGGTGAGGTTTTCGACCCGGGCGTCGTTGCGGCCGAACCCGCGGAGGATGGGTTGGGAGAGGTCGGCGGTGAGGATGTTGACGGCGGAATCGCGGGAGGAGTTGCCATTGCCGTTGCCGGTCGACCAGCCGGTGAAGTAGCGGAGCAGGTCGTTGGCGAGCGAGACGCTGAGCCGGCCGCCGGTGGAGAGCAGCTGGCTGACGCCGACCTGGGTGCGCAGGGAGCCGGACTGGGTGCCGGAGGGGGAGCCGGAGGCGGTGGCGGTGGATTCGGCGAAGAAGCGGGGGGAGAACTCGAGTTCGGCGCCGACGAGGGAGAGGGCGGCGAGGTAGAGTTGTTCCTTTTGGGTCTGGTATTCGCGGCTGTGCTGGACGGCGAGATCGAGGGCCTGGTCGAGGTTGAGCACCCGTTTTTCGGAGGCGGACCGTTCGCCGATGAGTTCGTCGGGGTGCAGGGTGGCGGGTTCGCGGTCGCTGAAGGGGGTGTTGATGGAGAAGGCGTTGGTGCGCCCGAACACCTGTTCCTCGGCCTGGCGGATGATCCGGTAAGTCTGGCGGTCGGCGGACTGGCGGTAGTGACGACGGGAGCAGCCTGGGCCGGCAGAAAGCAGGAGCAGCCCTAGAATTAGGGTGATGAATGAAACGGCGGCACAACGGGAGGCCGCGCGTTGGTTGGATTGGGTGGACAACACGCGCTGATGACGCTGACGTCGATCGCAGTGTGCTGGTTACAGAAGGGTTTTGTCATCCGTTGGGCCGTGAAAAATCCCGCGGCTGCCGGGGGGTGGGGTTGACCATGAGGGGGGCTGATGCTGAAAGCAGCCCGGCTGTGGCCCTTGGTTGTTGTCGGGGGTTCAAGCGAGGGTCAGTCCTTCCCGTTGACCGGGGGCGAGGGAGGAGCGACAACGCAGGTGGACGTGAAACCGTCCGGCGCGGGGAGGGCGCAGGGCTGAAATCGAGGGATCGCCGCGACGGGCCGGGGAGGCACGTCGCTCGGAAAATGATCGCGGTTTTGGGCGCTGCGCACTCCACCGTGGAGGGGCCCACGGCGCGCAGCAAGGGGCTAGCCTCGGAGTCATGGGACTCCGGGGCTTCTTGCTTTCCGGGGGGTAAAGCGACCTCTCCGAGGACGCCGCAGGTGAGGGGGGCACGAAAGGGTGACGCGCTCGGAGATCGCGCCCTGCCTGGAATTGTTTCGGAGGCCTTGGATCGGGCTTCCCTTGCGGGAGGGGGGTGGGGTAAACCGCCGGGCCCAACGAGGTCGTGACCACGTCGCCCCAAGAACTCCGTTCCCTGCTCAAGCGAAGCTTTGGCTTCGCGGAGTTCCGGCCCTTGCAGGAGGAGATCATCCAGGATTCGCTGGCCGGCCGGGATGTTTTTGCGGTTCTGCCCACGGGCGGTGGGAAGTCGTTGTGCTTCCAGCTTCCGGCGCTGGTGCGTCCGGGGCTGACGGTGGTGGTGTCGCCACTGATCGCCTTGATGAAGGATCAGGTGGACTCGATGACCGCGGCGGGAATTCCGGCGACCTTCCTGAATTCGTCGCTGGCGGCGGGGGAATCGCGTCCACGCCTGCGCGGCCTGCACCAGGGGGAGTACCGGCTGCTTTATGTGGCGCCCGAACGGTTGATGTTGTCGGGGTTCCTGGAGGATCTGCGCCGTTGGAACGTGGGGTTGTTTGCCGTCGACGAAGCCCATTGCATCAGCGAGTGGGGCCATGATTTCCGGCCGGAATACCGTCAGTTGGCGACCTTGCGCGGGCATTTTCCGGACGTGCCGGTCATGGCGCTGACGGCGACGGCGACGGAGCGGGTGCGGGGCGACATTGTCGGGCAGTTGGGTTTGAAGGATCCCGGGATTTATGTGGCGAGCTTCAACCGTCCGAACCTCACCTACCGGGTGACGGGGCGGTCGGGCGGGTACGACCAGGTGTTCGAATATGTGCGGGCGCGGCCGCGGGAGGCGGGCATTGTCTATTGCCAGAGCCGGAAGGGGGCGGAGTCGCTGGCCAGCCGGTTGAAGGCGGACGGGGTGGCGGCGGCGCCTTACCATGCGGGACTGGAGGCGGGGGATCGGGCGCGGAACCAGGAGCGGTTTCTGCGGGACGAGGTGCGGGTGATTTGCGCGACGATCGCGTTCGGCATGGGCATCAACAAGCCGAACGTCCGGTTCGTGATCCACCACGACCTGCCGAAGAACATCGAGGGCTATTACCAGGAGACCGGGCGGGCGGGGCGGGACGGGCTGCCGGGCGAATGCCTGCTGTTGTTCAGTCCGGGAGATGCGCAGCGCCAGACGGCGTTCATCGAGGAGAAGCCGGATCCGCAGGAACAGGCGGTGGCGCGGGCGCAGCTCCGGCAGATGGTGCATTACGCGGAGACCTCCGCCTGCCGGCGGTCGGAGTTGCTGGGATATTTTGGCGAGGACTACGCGGAGCCGAGCTGCGGGGCGTGCGACAACTGCCTCATGCCGCGGGCGACCTACGACGGCACGATCGAGGCGCAGAAGTTCCTCTCCTGCGTCTACCGCGTCCGCCAGCACGGCGGGTTTGATGTCGGCATCAACCACATCGTGGAGGTGTTGCGTGGGGCGGACACGGACAAGATCCGGCGTTGGGGCCATGAGCGCCTGTCGACGTACGGGATTGGCAAGGATCGGGACAAGGGAGCCTGGGGGGCGGTGGGGCGGGAGTTGGTGCGACTGGGCCATCTGGAGGTTTCGGCGGGAAAGTTCGCGACGGTGGGCCTGACCGAGTCCGGTCGGGGTGTGTTGAGAACGCGGGAGAAGGTGACCCTGACCAAGCCGGTCACCCCGGCGGCGGCGGGACGGCCGCGGGTGGGTGAGATCGAGTGCGACGAGCGGCTGTTTGAACAGTTGCGGGAACTTCGCAAGCGGTTGTCAGACGAACTGGGGGTGCCGCCGTACATCGTGTTCGGGGATGTTTCGCTGCGGCACATGGCGCGGGTGTATCCCCGGAGCGAGGATGATTTCCGGCGCATTCATGGCGTGGGCGAACGCAAGTTGCGCGAGTTTGGTCCGGCGTTCCTGGAGGCGATCGTCACGTATCTGGGGAGCCATTCAGCCCAGACGTTTTCCGGGGACGCGGGACTGGGCGGTTCGCGCAGTCCGGTCGGCGGAGCGGTTGCTGGGGTGTCGGGCTCCGCTCCACGCCCGGAATCGTCGCGGACCGGCATGAACGACCGGGTACGGGAGAGCCTGCGATTGATTCGGGAGGGGAGGTCGGTGGAGGAAACGGCGCGCATTCGCGGACTGGAGCCACGCACGGTGTACGACCATCTGGCCCGGGCGATTGAGTCGGGGGAGACGGTGGATCTGGACCCATTCGTGGGGCCGACCGAGCGGAACGAGATCGAGGAAGCCTTTCGCGAGCACGGAACCCTTTCGCTGAAGCAGGTGCGGGAGGCGCTGGGAGAGAAGTACGAGTACGAGATCCTGAGTCTTGTGCGGGCATCGATCCGGGGTCGCCCTCAATAGACGCCGAGCAGGCGGAGGGCGGCGGCGATCGCGAAAACGAGCACGAGGGAATTGAAGAATCGCTGGGGCAGCCGGGCGACCACTTCCCGGCCGAGCAGAAGTCCGGCGGCGATGGCGGGGAGCAGGAGGGCGTTGAAGGTGAGCGTGGCGGGCGTGATCAGACCGAGTTGGGCGCTGAAGGGGACCTTGGCGAGATTGACCAGGAGGAAGAACCAGGCGGCCGTCCCGACGAAGGCGTCCTTGGGCAGCGCGACGGCGAGCAGGTAGAGCCCCATGACCGGGCCGGCGGCGTTGGCGAGCATGGTGGTGACTCCGGCGATGAAGCCCATGGTCCAGGCGAATTCCCGCGACTGGGGGATGTTCTGCCAGAGCCCGGGTTTCCAGTCGCGGAGACCCTGGAGCAGGGCGAGCACCAGCACGATGGAGCCGATCACCGGACCGAAGCGAGTGGCGGGCAGCAGGTGCATGAGCCACCAGCCGGTGACGATTCCCAGCAGGGCGGGGGGCAGCGTGCGTCGAACATGCGGCCAGCTGGCATGGCGTCGGAACAGGCGGACTGCGCCTAAATCGCCGGCGATCAGCATGGGGAGCACGACGCCGGTGGAGGCGATGCCGGGGAACAGTTGGGCGAAAAGGACGACGTGGAGCAGGCTGATGCCGGGCAGGCCGCTTTTGGAGATCCCGATGCCGAGACCGGCGAGCAGGGCGAGGGCCCATTGGCCGGCGGTGAATTCGGGCAGCATGCGGCGGGGAGCGTTCCGGTCGGGGCGTGTGAAGGCAAGGGTTGGGAAAG
>CAYZAE010000004.1:26458-45493 GCA_964476125.1 uncultured Verrucomicrobiota bacterium
CGGGAACTAATCGATTGTAAATCTTCTGATGCACCAATAGGTTCCCGTTCGGGAATATGGACATCGTTGACTCCAAAGCTCTCGGCGAGGCGATTCGTGCGGCCCGGAAGCGATTGAAAGTCACCCAAAAGGACCTCGCCCTGGCTTCCGGCACCGGACTGCGGTTCATTATCGAATTGGAACGCGGCAAAGCCACCTGCCACCTGGGCAAAGCGTTGGGAATTCTTCAGGCCCTTGGATTGCGCCTTAGGGTGGTCGAATCATGAAGCGCCTCGTCGTCTGTCTGGACGGCGCAAGGGTGGGCCTCCTCTCGGACTCCGATGAGCCCACCTTTGTTTATGAGCCGGAATGGCTGGCAACCGGCCCGGGCTATCCGCTTTCGCGACAATTGCCCCTTCAGGCGGAACCCTTTTCCGGCAGGGCGGTGCGTGCCTTTTTCGCGGGTCTCCTTCCGGAGGCGGAACCGCGGGATCGAATCGCTTCGATCCTTGGGGTGAGTGGTGGAAATGACTTTGCGATCCTGGAACGAATCGGCGGCGACTGCGCCGGAGCCGTGTCCCTCTTTCCCGAAGACATTTCATGGACTGCTTCGCGGACGGGCAATCTCCGCTGGTTGGACGAAGCAGACTTGGCGTCCCTCGTTGAGCGTCTTCCCCAGCAGCCTCTCCTGGCGGGTGAAGTGGGACTTCGACTCTCCCTGGCGGGGGCGCAGATCAAACTTCCCGTGGTGCTGGCGGAGGATGGTGCGACAGCCGGGGTGCGGATGGCTCTGCCGTTGGACGGGACACCGAGCACGCACATTCTCAAGCCGGAACCGATGCGCTTTCCCGGATTGGTTGCCAACGAGGCGTGGTGCATGGCCCTGGCGCGCGAGGTCGGACTCAGGGTTGCCGAAAGCCAGCAGCGAATCATCGGCAAGACCCCATGCCTCATCGTCAAGCGATACGACCGCGCTACGAGTGCGGATGGGAGAGTCGAGCGATTGCATCAGGAGGATTTTTGTCAGGCACTTGGGTTTCCGGCCTCGCGCAAGTATCAGCAGGAAGGGGGGCCCTCCCTGAAGGATTGCTTCAACCTGATCCGTGAGTGGTCGTCGGTACCGGTGATCGACATTCGGGACTTCCTGGACGGGGTGATCCTTGCTGCCCTGACGGGCAACGCCGATGCCCACAGCAAGAACTTCTCGTTCCTTTATTCCGGGCGAGAGCGCCGTCTGGCACCGCTCTACGATCAAGTCTGCACTCTGGCCTGGCCTGAACTCTCGAAGCATCTCTCGATGAAAGTCGGGACTGCGGGAACGTTGGCCGAAGTTTCGCCGGAGCATTTCCAGCAGCTCGCGACGAGTGCCCGCCTGAGTTGGCCGATGGTGCGCGAACGACTGTCCGACATGGCGGCTCGTGTTGCGGAGGCCTGCCGTCGACTCCCTGGATCACCCGAGGGAGCAGCGAAAGCACAGATGCCGGTTAGGGTTGTGCTCGAACGCGCTGAACGAATGGTGCGTCGGGTGCGCCAGCGTGTTCCAGTGGGGGCATGACCCTGAAACCCGGGATGGGGGGTTGGCTTGGCAGTTTGCATGGGGCGGAGGTCCCGGTAGGGTTCTGCGGATGGAGCCACTGCATGCGCCCTGGCGTATCGAGTACATCCTGGCGCCGAAGGTCCCGGCGGGGGAGGACTCGGTGTTCAAGCGGATTGCCGATGCGTCGGACGATGAGGCGAACCTGGTGATTCTCCGGGCGCGCACGTGCTTCGCCTTGTTGAACAACTACCCGTACAACGGCGGCCACGTGATGGTGGTCCCGTACCGGCAGGTCCCGGGTTTGGAGGACCTGACCGATGAGGAGACCCTGGAGCTGATGCAGGTGGCGAAGCGGGTGCAGTCGGCGATCCGGCGCACGATGAAGCCGGACGGGTTCAATCTCGGGTTGAACCTGGGGCGGGTGGCGGGGGCGGGGATTGTGGAGCATCTCCATTTGCACATCGTTCCGCGGTGGCTGGGGGACACGAATTTCATGCCGGTCATCGCGGGCACCGGGGTGTTGCCCCAGGCGTTGCGGGAGGTGGCGGCACGGTTGCGGGAAGCGATTGAGTCGGGGAACTGACGGATCAAGGAAGACATGAAGTCGGCATTGAAAACGGCGGAGCGGGGGCAGGAGACGTCCGGGGAACCGGTGGCGGGTCTGCCGATGATCGAGGAGATCCTCCATTTCGAAAGCGCGCGCCACGCGCAGCAGCTGTTCAACAACGACCCCAAGAACCTGGCGTCGGTGGAATCGGCGCTGGGGGTGCGGGCGACGTCGCGCGAGGGTTGGATCAAGTTCGAGGGGGCGCCGGAGGCGGTGGCGCGGGCGCGGCGCATGTTTGAGCTTCTGGATGCCTCGGTGAAGACGGGGCAGGTCGTGCGCGGCAAGGAGTTCGCCTACGCGCTGAACGTGGTCCAGCACGAGGGCACGGATGCGCTGGCGGGGCTGTTCGACACTCGCATCGTGACCTCGACCCGGAAGGCGCAGGTCATGCCGAAGACGACCGGCCAGAAGCGGTACGTTGAGGCGATCCGGCAGCATGATCTCACGCTGGGCATCGGGCCGGCGGGCACCGGGAAGACCTATCTGGCCATGGCCATGGCGGTGGCGGCGTTGCGCGAGGAGAAGGTGGCGCGCATCATCCTGACCCGGCCGGCGGTGGAGGCGGGCGAGGCCCTGGGTTTCCTGCCTGGCGACCTGTACGAGAAGATCGCGCCGTACCTGAGGCCGTTGCATGACGCGCTCCACGACATGATGCCGGCGGAGGACATCCAGCGATGCACCGAGAAGGGCGTCATCGAGATCGCGCCCCTGGCGTACATGCGGGGTCGGACCCTGAACAACGCCTTCATCATCCTGGACGAGGCGCAGAACGCCACGGCCGAACAGATGTTCATGTTCCTCACCCGACTCGGATTCAGTTCCCGCGCGGTGGTGACCGGGGACCCGACGCAGGTGGACCTTCCCAAGAACCGGCCGTCGGGCCTGATCGAGGCCGTGCGCGTCCTTCGGGGCGTCGAAGGCATTGCTGTGTGCGAGTTCTCGCGCCGGGATGTGGTCCGGCATCCGCTGGTCCAGCGGATCATTTCCGCGTACGAGGAACACCGTGGACGCCACCGGTCGGAGACGGCGGGATGAGTTTCGAACTCCAGGTGATCCAGCGTCAGCGCGGGTGGCGGGTGGACACGGCCCGGTTACGGGAGATCGCGTGGCATTTGTGCGTGGAGGTTTTGGGCTTCACGGAGGGGGCCCTGGGTGTCCACCTGATCGGCGCGCGGCGGATGGCGTCGATGAACTGGCAGTGGCTGAAGCATGAGGGGTCGACGGACATCCTGACCTTTGATCATCGGGACGGGGCTGTCGGGCCGATGAATGGCGAGTTGTTCATCAGCGTGGACGATGCGGTGCGGCAGGCGGCCGAGTTCGGGGTGGGCCCGGGCCAGGAACTCGTGCGGTATGTCGTCCATGGGGTGCTTCATCTGACCGGCTATGATGACCTTGAGCCCGGGTTGAGACGGGTGATGAAGCGGGAGGAGACGCGGTTGGTGCGGGTTTTGGAGGCGAAGTTCCGGGTGGGCCGGTTGGTGATGCGTTGCGGCGCGCGTGCGGGGGAAAGATTGCGGGGAACGCCATGAGTGAGGAGCGCACGGCGGGGATTGTGGTGCGCACGAGGTTGCTGACGGAGACTTCGTTGATCGTGCACTGGCTGACGGCGGAGGCGGGCCGGGTGTCGACGGTGGCGCGGGGGGCGCGGGGACCGAAGTCGGTTTATCGCGGTCGACTGGATCTCTTTCAGGAGGCGGAACTGACTTTTCGGCGGGCGAAGCGATCTGATTTGCACACCTTGGGGGAGGTGGTGCCGACGGGGACGTACCCGGAGTTGAGGCGGGATTGGCGGCTTTTGACCCAGGCGTGCTATGGCGTGTCGTTGATCGAGTTGACGACGGAGGAGGACACTCCGGTGCCGGAGACCTGGAATTTGTTTCGGGCCTACCTGGCGACGGTGAACCGTGGACCGTTCTCGGTGTTGACGGTGTACGCGCTGGAGTTGAGACATCTGGCGGATCTCGGGCAGTTGCCGGACTTCGATCGGGAATCCCTGGGTGCGGGCAGCCGGAAGCTGGCGGAGCGGTTGTTGGAGGCGGAGTGGGGGGCGTGGCTGGGGGTGGAGGTGCGGGTCGACTGGGTGGAGCCGCTGGATCGGTTTCTGAAGGGATTCCTGGGCACGCAACTGGGACGGCTTCCGAAGGGGCGGGACGAGGCATTGGGGGCGGACTCGAATCCACCCTTGCCCGGCGGTTGAGGACGGGAAATCATCACGGCCAAGTCCAAGAGCCAACCCCCAACGCATTCGATTTATGGGCCGAATTTTCAATAACATCGTCGAAACCGTCGGAAACACCCCCCTGGTGCGCCTGAACCGCATTCCGGCGAGCTTTGGTGTCGATCCCTCCACCTCGGTGCTTCTCAAGTGCGAGTTCTTCAATCCGCTGAGCAGCGTGAAGGACCGGATCGGGATGGCGATGATCGAGGACGCGGAGAAGCGGGGCATTCTGAAGCCGGAGACCACCATCATTGAGCCGACCTCGGGCAACACCGGCATTGCGCTGGCGTTCGTGGCGGCGGCGAAGGGTTACAAGCTGATCCTGACCATGCCGGAGACGATGTCGCTGGAGCGGCGTGCGCTGCTGGCGATGCTGGGGGCGAAGCTGGTGCTGACGCCGGGTACGGAAGGCATGAAGGGCGCGATCCGGCGGGCGGAGGAGCTGGCAAAGGAGATTCCGAACGCGTGGATTCCCCAGCAGTTCGAGAACGGGGCGAATCCGGACGTCCACCGGCGGACGACCGCCGAGGAACTTTGGCGGGACACCGATGGGGCGATCGACATTCTGGTGGCGGCGGTGGGAACGGGCGGGACGATCACGGGCTGTTACGAGGCGTTGAAGGCGCGCAAGCCGTCGTTCCAGGCGGTGGCGGTGGAACCGAAGGATTCCCCGGTCATCACCCAGACCTTGCGTGGCGACCCGGTGAAGCCGGGGCCGCACAAGATCCAGGGCACGGGGGCGGGCTTTGTGCCGTCCAATCTCCATCTCAAAGGTCCGAACGGTGAGGTGCAGATCGCGGAGTGCGTGACGGTTTCGAACGACGATGCCTTCGCGACGGCGCGACGTCTGGCCAAGGAGGAGGGCATTCTGGCTGGCATTTCCTCCGGGGCGAACGTGTGGGCGGCCTGTGAAGTGGCGAAGCGGCCCGAGAACAAGGGCAAGGTCATCGTGACCGTCGCCTGTTCCACGGGCGAACGGTATCTCTCGACCCCGTTGGCCGCGGAAGCGCGGGCCGAAGTGGGGGCCTGAGTCGGCTTCAGGGCGTTTTCGGACGCCGTTGCGCCATCAGGTTGTCGAGGGTGTAGAGCACCAGACCCGTCCAGATCAGGAAGAAGCCGGTGGCGCGATCGCGTGAGAACGGCTCGTGGTAGACGAGCAGGCCGAGGCTGAACTGCACGGTGGGGCCGAGGTACTGGAGCAGGCCGAGGGTGGACAGCCGGATGCGCCGGGCGCCGTAGGCGAACAGGAGCAGGGGGACGGCGGTGATCAGTCCGGCGCTGAGCAGGAGGACGTGATGCCAGGCGTCGATCCGGCCGAGCGCGCCGGTTCCCTGCACGTGCCGCCAGGCGAGGAATCCGAGGGCCAAAGGGGCGAGCAACAGGGTTTCGACGGTCAGCCCGGTGAGGGAACCGAGCGGTGATTGTTTTCGGAGCAGACCGTAGGAACTGAACGTCGCGGCCAGGACGAGGGCGATCCAGGGAACCTGGTTCACCTGGGCGACCATGACCGCCACTCCGGCGATGGCGAACCCGATGGCCACCCATTGGCGTCGACGCAACCGTTCGTGGAGCACGAAGCGGCCGGCGGCGACGTTGGCGAGCGGGACGAGGAAATAGCCGAGACTGGTTTCGATGACGTGCCCGGTGTTGACCCCCCAGACATAGACCAGCCAGTTGGTGGTGAGCAGGCAGGCGCTCAACAGGTGCACCACGGCGGTGCGGCGGTGTTGAAGCGCGTCCCAGACCTCGCCGAGGGTGCCCTGGAACCCGATCAGGATCGCGACCACCAGCAGCGATCCGACATGCCGGTGGGCGATGAGTTCCACGGGCTGGATGGCCGCCAGCTGCTTCCAGTAAAGCGGCACCAGGCCCCAGATGAGATAGCAGGAAGCCGCCGCCAGGGCGCCGCGGACGGCGTTGGCGTCGGGCGCTGGGGCGGACGTCTGCGACACGCGGGAAGGCTGGGGTTTCGGCTGGCCGGGATCAATCGATCCAACGACTCAGGGTTTCGTGCCCAGGGCTTTTCCGATCCGGAGGAACTTGGTGTCGTCGGGCGGGCCGGATTCCCGGGCCACGATCCGGCCGTCCGGTGCAACGACGAGGAGGTTCGCGGTTTTTGGAAGACAATGGAGGGGGTCGGTCACCGAGCCGTCGAAGTCGAGCATCAGGGGGTGTGGTCGCTGTTTCCGGAGGGCTTCGCGGATGCGGTTGCGGAGAAAGCGGGGGGCGGCGGAGACGTCGGCGATCCCGAGCAGGTCGGCGACGCCGTCCCAGCGTTGTTTCAGCGGGGCGATCCAGGCGTCGACTTCCTCCGAGCCCCGCCGGTCGCCGAGCAGCAGGATCAGCGGTCGGGCGCGGGGGAAGGAGACGGTGTGGTTGGTGCCGAACTGATCCTGGAGAACGAAGGCGGCCAGGTGGTTGGTGTCGGCTCCCCGGCTGGCCGTTGGCCGGGCGATGGTGAAGCCCAGCAGCAGGGCAAGGCCGAGGGCGAGGCGCCAGGGACAACGGGGCGCAGCGTTGGGGCGGGGTGTTCGGAGTTGGGTCACGTTCCGATTCGATGAAACCGCCGTGACCTGCCCGGGGGCAAGCGCGAGGTGGACGGTGTTGGTCGGCACGGAGGCGCCGGGTTCACGGGGGTGAGGGGCGCTGGCAGGGAACCGATGGCGCGGGGGCGGGAGCGGGCCCGTATTTCCGTCCGCGCCATTCGGAGGGGCGTCCCCGCCAATGACGGAACAGGGCGGTCCACTGGATGGAGACGAGGGTGAGGATGCCGAGCGGATGGAGGACGGCGCCGATCCAGCTTTGGCGGAAGCGGGCCGCGGCGAGCAGACGCGGGAGCAGGGTCAGTCCGGTGGCCAGGGCGGCGAGGGGGAGAGTGGCTTGGGCATCCACGAGGGCCCACACCAGCAAGAGCCAGGGCAGTACCTGACCGCCGAGGAGAAGAAACGACCAGGGAAGGATGGCTGCCGGGTGGGCCAGTCCTTCGGTGGCGTTCTTCCCAAGTCCGCGCCAAACCTCGCCGGCGTTCCGGTACATCCGGCATTCCGCGAGATCGGTGGCGTCGAAAAGATCGGTCCTCCAGCCCCCGGCCCGGAAGGACCGGGGCAGTTTCACTCCGTCATGGAGGCTGGCGCGGATCGCGCGGTGGCCGTCCACGGCGAGGTAGGCCGGTCGTCGGGCGACGAACAGTTGTCCGCAGCCGGCGGCGAAGGCGGGATTTCGGGACAGCCGGGAGAAGGGAATCGGCAGGTAGCCCAGCAGGATGAAGTGGATGAGGGGAATCAGCAGTCGTTCGAGGAACGATCCGGTGATCTGCCTGGGAACCCCGCTGAAGAGGTGGATGTCGGGATGGTGTCGCAGCAGGGCGGAGAGCCGGGCGATGGCGCCTGGGCGAAGCCGGACATCCGCGTCGAGGAACACCATGTTTTCATGGGCGGCTTCGTGGGCGAGTTGCCAGCAGGCGTGTTGTTTTCCGCACCATCCCGCCGGAAGCGGAGCCCCCTGAACCAGCCGGACCCGGGTGTCGGTGGCGGCGATGGACCGGACAATCGAGGCGGTGGAGTCGGTGGAATGATCGTCCAGCACGAGCACCTCAAGATTCGAACCGGGATGCGAGAGCACGGAGCGGAGTGCGTCGGCGATCGCGGACTCCTCATTGCGAACCGGGATGAGCACGGACACACCTGGGGCTGGATCCGGTGTTGGTTCCGTTGCAGGACCGGGTTCGGGTGCGGGAGTGGGTGCCGGGGCCGGCCGGTAGACGAGCAGGTTGAGGGTGAACAGCGCGGCGGGCATTGCGGCGAGCCCGAGGGCGAGGAGGAGGAGACTCGTCATAGGTTGCCGTGGCGTGGGGTGAATCTGCGACCGGAGACGGCGGCCTTGAGGTGCCGCCAGAAGTCGTAGACTCCGCCGACACCTGCCGAACCGCGAAGGAGGTTTTCGAATTCCGAGGCGTCGCGACGCTGCGCTGCGGATCCCAGTGTTTCCATGGTGCTGGCCAGCCGCCCTTCCAGGAGTTGGGTCCATTCCTGGGCGTCGCGTTGGGTCCCGGATTCGGGGGAGATCACGACGGGAGCGCCGAGGTGCAGCAGGAGTTCGGGAAGCCGTTCGTGCCAGTGCGTGTATTCGATGGCGAGGGGAAGGAAGCGGACGGGCATCGCGGAAGTTCCGACCAGATCACGCTCGATCCGGGAGGCGAGGTGACCGAGCCCCGGTTTGAATCGGAGCGGTCGTTCGCGAGCGTCGGCGAACCGGGCCTGGGGTGTGACCCAGAGCATCCGGTGGGGGTGGCTGGCGATTCTTCGGCCGATCCTCAGAAACTCCGCGGCCCCCCGGGCAGAGTCCGCTTCGACGCCGAAAAAGCCCAGTTTTCGGAAGAAGGCGTATTTGGCGACGGCGGTGGCGTCGATGGGGGCGTAGGCGTGTTGGGTTGGAAAGTGGCAGTTCCAGAGGTGCAGGCAGGTGAGGGGGTCCCACCAGGAGGCATGGTTGAGGAAGACGATGGTGGGGGTGTCGTCGGCGGGCAACGGCAGCCAGCCTGCGGTCAGCAGCCGGATGGCGTGGAAATGGCGTCCCAGATACCAGCGGGAGTACGCGGCGAACGCGCGAAGCAGGGGCCGTGAGACGGGGGGCAAACCGGTCGCGGGACCCGCGGTTTGGGAGCCGCCGGAACTCATGCCGCCTCGGCGAGAGTTTCGGCGTCAGCGGTGCCGCGCGATTGCGGGGAGGCCAGTCCGTCCCGGTCGAGGGTGTCTCCCGCGATCCAGCCGGACATCATGACCATGGGCATGCCGGGGCCGGGATGAGCGGCGCCGCCGGCGAGGTAGAGTCCGCGGAGGGGGGATCGGTTGCCCGGTTTGAAGGCGCCTAGCAGCCGGCCGTGGCTGGCGAGGCCGTAGATGGCGCCGTTGAGAACCTGGTACCGGTTGTGGATGTCGCGCGGCGTCAGCCAGCGTTCGACCACGATGCGGGATTCGAGATCCTTCATGCCGCCGGTATCGGCGAGCTTGCGGAGGATGGTTCGGCGGTAGTCGGGCAGCATGCGCGTCCAGTCGTGCCGCGAGCGGAGGTAGGGGGTGTGGACGAGGATGTAGAGGGCTTCACCTCCGGCCGGGGCCACGCCGGGTTCGGTGAACGAAGGGGCGCAGACGTAGGCGGTGGGGTCGGGGGCGGGTTCGCCGCGGCGGTAGATCGCCTCGAATTCTTCGTGCGGATCGCGTGAGAAGACGAAGTTGTGATGCTGGATGTGGTCGTACCGGCGGTTCAGTCCGAGGTACAGCACCACGCCCGAGCAGGCGGGCTCGAATTCGCGCGACAGGAAATGCCGCCGGGTCACGGGATGGTCGGGGAGGAGATCTGTGAAGGTGCGGACGGCGTCGCGATTGGAAACCACGGCTGAGAATGGGATTGATTCGCCGGTGGCGAGTTGCACGCCGGTGGCGCGATCGCCTTCGGTGAGGATCCGGGCGACGTGGGCGTTGAGGCGGATTTCGACGCCCAGTTCCGTGGCGAGTTTGGCGAGGGCCACGGGGACGGCCCGAGTTCCGCCCATGGGGTACCAAACTCCTTCGTCGCTCTGCATGTGGGCGATTCCGGCAAGCACCGCCGGGGACTGCTCGGGCGAGGAGCCCACGTACTGGGTGTAATGATCGAGCATCTGGGCGGCGCGGGTGTCGGGGACGAACCGCCGGATGGTGGCCGCCACGGTGCTGTGCATGCGCATGCTGAGAACGTCGCCGACCACCCCTGGTTTCACAGCGGTGCGGAACTCGAACATGTCGGCGAGGCCGCCGATCGGTTTATAGAAGAAGTAGCGCCGGGAGATGTCATTGAGCCGCGCCGACAGCTTCATGAAGCGCCGGTAACCTGCGCCGCTGCCCGTGCCCGGGGAGAATCGGTCGAGGTTCTCGGCCATCCGGTCCGTTCCCTCGAACAGGTCCAGATGGGTTTGGTCGGTGAAGAAACAGCGCCACTGCGGATCGAGTCGGCGCAGGTCCAGGTAGTCCGAGGTTTTGCGGCCTGCTTCGGCGAAGATGCGATGGAGCACCGAGGGCAGGGTGAGAATGGTGGGGCCCATGTCGAAGCGGAATCCACGCTCCTCGAGGACCGCGGCTTTGCCTCCGAACCAGTCATTGGTTTCGAACAGGGTCACCCGGTGTCCGCGCGCGGCGAGAGTGCAGGCCGCTGAAAGTCCGGCCAGGCCGCCGCCAATGATGCCGATGCGTTCTTCGTGATGGGATTGGGAGGACATGGTCGAGGAGATGCAGAATCGGGGTCGATGCTCGGAGCGGGGTGGGCGGAAACGGGTCAGGCGTGGATCATGGCCGGGCTGGGGATTCCCTCCTGGGGTGCCGGGTGGGGACTGTTCGACCAGGCGGGCACCTGGCCGAGGTCTTCGAGCAGCAGCCGGGAGCTGATCCGTGCGCTCTCGAAGATCACGGGAAGCCCGGATCCGGGGTGGGTGCCGCCGCCGACGAGGTACATTCCGTCGAAATCCTCGAATCGGTTGTGCGGTCGGAGGTGCAGCATCTGATCGAGGCTGTGGGCGAGATTGAAGGTGGCACCCTTGTAGATGGCGTACTTGTTCTCCCAGTCGTCCGGGGTGATGACCCGTTCGAACCGAATTCGACGGGGATCGAGGTCAAAGCCAGCTGCGGCGATGCGGCGGAGCGCGAGTTCGCGGAAGGCTGGGGTCTCGCGGCGCCAGTCGATGTTGGGATGCTGGTGACTGACGGGCAGGAGCACGTAGAGGGAGCTATGGCCGGCCGGAGCGAGGGAGGGATCGGTGGCGGTCGGATTCTCGACGTAGAACGACGGGTCCGGACTCAGGCGATGGGCGTTTTCGATGTCGTCGAGGTTTCGCGCGTAGTCCTCGGCGATGAAGATGTTGTGGTGCGGTTGCTGGAACGTTCCCTCCACGCCGAGGTACATCATGAAGGTGGAGCAGGAGTACTTCTTGCGTGCGAGCCGTTTGTCGGTCCAGCGGGAGCGTTTGGAATCGGGCACCAGCTTGGAGATGGCCCGGGCGAAGTCGGCGTTGAGAACGAGGGCGTCGGCGTGGTGGGTGCCTGAGGCGGTGCGGATGCCGGTGGCGCGTCGGCCCTGGAACAGGACTTCCTCGACCGGTTCGCCGAGGTGGATGCGAACGCCCAAGCGTTCGGCCAGACGGGCCATGCCCTGGGTTACGGATCCACATCCGCCGAGCGGGTGGAACACGCCGTACTCGTATTCGAGAAACGAGAGGATGCTGAACAGGCTGGGACAGCGGAACGGCGACATGCCGAGGTACTTTGACTGGAAGCTGAAGGCCAGACGGATGCGGGGATCCTGGAAGAACCTGCCCAGGTACTGGTCGAGGGACTGATGCGGCCGGATCATCGGCAGCATTTTAAGCATCCGGAGGTTGAGCAGATCGCCCCAGCCGAGGAACGGGGTTTGAAGGCAGGGCATCATGGCCTTCAGTTTGGTGCGGTTCTCGCGGAGGAAATCGCGGAACCGGGGGGCGTCCTGGGGGGAGATCGCGGCGATCTGGCGAACCATGGCCTCGGTATCCGAGGTGCAGTGGAGTTCGCCGCCTCCGCCGAAGATGAGTCGGTATTGGGGGTCGAGGCGCACCATCGGCACCTCTTCCTCGAGACGGGCGCCTGCGGCGGCGAAGATTTCCCGGAGGACCTGGGGATAGAGGAAGAAGGTGGGGCCCAGATCGAACCGGTAACCCTCGGCTTCGAGGGTGGAGGTTCTGCCTCCGATTACGGGGAGACGTTCGAAGATCTGAACCCGCTGGCCGCTGGCGGCGAGGAGGATGGCGGAGGCCAGGCCGCCGGGACCGGCGCCAACGACGATGATTTCCTTGCTCATTCGATATCGGGTCGCAGACACGATCGTGCGCTGGCGGTCCCGGAGGGACCGCCGTCGATCGTTGGATTCAGGGATGGGGCGCCGCGGAATTGCGGCGTTACCCGGGGACCGGAGAGGTGGTGTCAGGCCGCTTCGGGAACAGCTTCGCGCTGTTCGATCCACTTGCGGAGCTTGGTCAGGGCGATGTTCTGGAGCTGGCGGATCCGTTCCCGCGTCAGGTTGAACATGGCACCCACCTCCTCGAGCGTCTTTTCGGAGCCTCCTTCGAGGCCGAACCGCTGGCGCAGGATGGTCAGTTCGCGATCGTTGAGACCGACCAGAAGTTCGCGAACGAGATCGGCGCGGGTCCGTTCATCCAGATCCTGGTAGGCGGTATGGGAGCGTTCGTCGGCGACCACTTCCGCCACCGTGCTGCTGTCGTCATCGCCGAGTTGGGCGTCGAGCGAGATCGTGGTCAGCATGGCCCGGCGCATCTTGCGGATGCGATTGATGGGCAGCCCCATTTCGTCGGCGATCTCCTCATCACTCGGCTCGCGACCGAGTTCGTTGTGAAGCGAGGAGTGGGTCCGCCAGAAGTGGGCGATGCGGTCGCGGAGATGGATGGGAATGCGGATGGTGCGCGACTGGTTGGCGACGGCGCGTTTGATGGCCTGCTTGATCCACCACGAACCGTAGGTGGAGAACTTGGCGCCCTTGGTGGGGTCGAAGTAGTCGACGGCCTTCATGAGGCCGATATTGCCCTCGTTCACCAGGTCGAGCAGTGGCACGCCGTGATGTTCGTAATCGCGGGCGATCTTGACGCAGAGCCGCAGGTTGGCGCGGATCATGTGTTCCCGGGCCTTTTTGTCGCCGCGATGAATGCGTCGGGCCAGCTTGACCTCCTCGTCGGGGGTCAGCAGGGGCACCTCGGTGATTTCGCGCAGGTACTGTTCGAGAGGGGACCGAATGCCGTATTCCCGGGAGACGGGTTCGATGGGAACGGTGGTGGGCAGCGGATTCCTGGAGGAGGCGGTCTCCGTCGGACTTGCCGGGGTCATTCTGGACACATTGGTCAGCGCTTCCTGGGCGGCGGACCGGGCGGGCGGGGTCGGGGTAAGGGCGGCCTTGGTGACTCTTACCGGGGATTTTTTACGCGCATTTTTCATGTCCATTTTCCTCCAGGGTTCCAGCGTGATTCAGATAAACAAGAGTGTAATACTCCGATTTGGCACTGCCCTCTAGACCGATTCTGATCTTTCTGTGTTCAAAACTTTTTTTCGGTGCCTCAAATCTGTTGAGATGATGTCTGCTGTTCTGGGTGGTGTCAATGTATTGTCTAATATTTGTTTGATTGAGATTTTTAAGCAGGAGTGGAGCTGACGGGCGGTTAACCCGGGGAAATTGGGGTTTGTTGCATTCTTTTCTGCGGGCGGGTGTGGATTCGAGTTTGATTTGGTCTAGATCTTGTCTATAACCCTGTCGAAGTGTCCTACAAGCATCCGATTCAGGTCGTGTCGCGTTTGTCGGGGTTGAGCCCCCACGTCATCCGCGTCTGGGAGAAGCGGTATGGGGCGGTGACGCCGGTTCGGACGGGGACGAATCGGAGGCTGTATTCCGAGGAGGAAATCCAGCGTCTCCGGTTGTTGAGTCGGGCCACCGCGGCGGGGCATCGGATTGGGATTATTGCGCAGCTTGGGCTGCCGGATCTTGAGCGGTTGGTGGCTGCTCTTGGATCGGGTCTTTCGGTGTCCACGGATCTGCCGGGCGAAGGAGTGGGGACGGGTGCGGCTCAGGGGCCGATGCGGTTGGCGGATGGGGTCGAGGATCGGAACGGCTCAGCTCCTGGGTCAGCTCCCGGGGTTGCCGGTGGGGCGGATGGGGGTTTGGTTCGGGCGGCTCTGGAGGCGACGCGTGCCTTTTCGTCCACGGATTTGGTGGGGGTGTTGGAGCAGGGTGCGGTCCGGTTTGGTCACAACGGGGTGTTGCACCGGGTGATTGGTCCGCTGGCGCGGGAGGTGGGTGAGATGTGGCAGCGGGGCGAAGCGACGGCGGCGCACGAGCATTTTGCGTCGGCCCTGATTCGCGATTTTCTGGCGCGCAGCGCGCGACCCTTTGCGATTCCGGAGGGTGCGCCGCGGTTGGTGGTGGCGACGCCTTCGGGGCAGTTGCACGAGTTGGGGGCGGTGATTGTCGCGGCGGCGGCCTCGAATCTCGGGTGGCGGGTGATCTACCTGGGCGCGAATCTTCCTGCGGTGGAGATCGCGGGGGCGGCGCTGCAGAACGGGGTGCGAGCGGTTCTCCTCAGTCTGGTTTACCCGGCGGACGACCGGCAATTGGTGGGGGAGTTGGCGCAGTTGCGTCGATGTCTGCCCACGGAAGTCTCGATTGTCTGCGGGGGGCGGGCGGTTTGGGGCTACGCGGAGACCCTGCGGGGGATTGGGGCGCTGATGCCGTCGGATTTACCGGAGCTCTGTGGTTTGCTGGGCTCGTTGCGGAATGGATCGTGGGAACGGAACGGGGTACCCGTGGTTTCCGTCCTGCCCGAGGTACGTCCAGCCACGATATCAAGCGCTGGATCGGGGCCTGGGATGGGCACGGATGTCCGGTTGCGGGGCGCCTGAGTGTGGGGGTCCGCTAGGCCGAGGCGAGGGGATTCCGGGCCGACCAAAGCGAGGCTTCGGCGACGCTCCATTGGAACTTCCGCGGATGTTCGCGGATGACGAAGGGCAGGTCCCCGCGCAGGCTGAGTTTGAGTCGGGGAAGGTTTTTCCCCAGCATTTCCAGCGTTTCCTGGTCCCTCCTGACGAGCCACTCGGTGCGGGGTGTGTATTCCTCCAACCAGGTGTAGGGCGAGGTGAGCACGAGCCGTCCCCCGGGCCGAAGCAGATCCTGGAGTCGCCGCAGCAGTTCCGCCGGGCGTGGGACGCGGTCCACGAGGTTGGCGGCGAGCACGACATCGAAGGTCCCGAGATTCTCCGGGAGGTTGAGGGCGTCCCCGACTTGGAACTGCACGCGAGTCCGATCGATGGTGCGATCCACCTGGGCGGTGCGTGGCTCAGTTTGTCCTCCCCCTCGATGAAGCGTGTAGGTGGCCTGTCCGGAGAGTGCGAGGTTCTGGGCGGTTTCGATGAAGCGCGCCGAGGCGTCGATTCCGATGACCTGGGCGCAATGTCGGGCGAGTTCGAACGAGGCGCGGCCGACGGCGCAGCCCAGGTCCAGCGCGCGTGCGTCTCCGGGAATTGGACCGGGGCGAAGGGCGAACTCCACGCAGCGGGCCGGGAAGTGGAGGGCTCCGACGGGTCCGGAGGCCCAGGGCATGAGGTCCTCGTCGGCCCCGAAGTGGAAGAGGAGGTATTCGGAGACCGCCGTGTCGGAGTCGTAGAAGCCGGGCATGGTTGGGGAGGGCCGTGCGGAAGTGGCGGAGGGGGGGGGTCAAGGGGCGAGGGCGGCGGTGAGGTGGGCGGCGGGCTGGAAGTTTTGGAGGACCACGGTGGAGGTTCCATCGCGGAACATGCGGGCCTCGGTGACGACAATTCCCGGGGTTTTTTCCGGGGAGAACAGGATGTCGTCGTGGGTGGCATTCCTTGCTGTGGCGAACTTGTCTGGCGTGAGATGGCCGCCGAGGTGATCGCTCCGGCCGGTGGCCACGTGCAGTGTGCCGAGGATTTTTTCGTCCTGAATATCGCGGCCGGAGACCGGGAGTTGTTGGGTTCCGAAGCCGAGTTCGCCGAGTTCCCCGGTCATGGGGTCGGAGGTGAGCTTGGCGTTGTGCTCGGCGATGGTGTTGGGGTTGCCGCGCACCAGGGAGGCGCGTTGGATCCGGCCGGAGGAAACCTGCATGAGACCGACGGTGCCGTCGTGATACCGCATGGGGAACGAGCCTTCGGCGCCGGTGGGAACGAAATACACTTCGCCGGCGGGGAGGTTGGCGACGTCAGGTTTCGGGCCTCGGCACAGGCCGTGGCTTTTCTGGGCTTCCTGACGTGCGGTTTCCAGTCGGAGCGTGGCGGTGTTCGGCAAACCGTCGACGGCGAAGTCGATTTCAAAGGCGTCGGCGCGGGTCAGGCTGAGCCGGAGTTTTTCGGCCTGACGGCTGACCTCGTTGTAATCCACGGCCAGTCCGGAGCGCAGGATGATGTCGTTGAGTCCGTGCAGGGTGGCGCCGCGGAAGCCGAATTGGCGGGCGAAGGCGGTCAGGGGGGCGGTGGCGGAGAAGGTGGAGATGCAGAGCAGGATGTCGAAGTTGGGATAGACATCGCGGAGCAGGCTGCCTTGGTGGCCGTCGGGGCTGAAGCAGGTGTCGGGAAGTTCGAGGTTGCTGCCTCCCGTCACTTCGTAGGCGAACATTTGCCCGCCTACGAGGCCCAGTTCGGCGAGGCCGCCGTTTTTTAGACCCTGGTAGAAAACGTCGTGGGCGTGCCGCTGGATGGTCAGTGTCGGGTCCTGGAGGAAGGCGAAGTCACGGATGGCGCGGGGGTCGGGAAGGTCGATGAGCAGGGCGATCCGCTGGCCGGGGGTGGGGGCGAAGACGGTGGTGAGAAGGCGGGTGAGGCTGAACGGTGGGAAAGCGTGGGGGAAATCCATGAGTGGATGGGTGGGGATGTCAGCGGCGCTGGAACTTACTGGAGAACCAACTTAGCGCAGTGATTGCCGCCGGGGCAATCCTGCGTAGGCTGGGGCGGTGGTCGATTCAACCGATCGGATAACCTCCGTCGACGTGGCGGTGGTGGGAGCAGGAATGTCGGGGCTCATGGCCGCCCGCCGTTTGGCGGAGGCTGGAAGGCAGGTGGTGGTCTTCGACAAGGCGCGAGTCGTCGGGGGACGGATGGCGTCGCGGCGTGTGGGTGACGCCATGTTTGATTATGGGGCGCAGTATTTCACGGTGCGGGACGCCGTGTTCCGTCCGATGGTCGATGAGTGGGTGAAAGAGGGTTTGGTGGGGGTTTGGAGCGATGGCTTTGCTGTGGCGAAAGGCGGGGAGAAGCGGGATGGGGAACCGCGGTATTTTGGAATTCGGGGGATGTCGACCATTCCCATGCGATTGGCGGAGGGCTTGAAGGTCCGGGGAGGGGCGACGGCGGTGTCCTGCTCGCGACAGGACGGCCGGTGGCAGATTCGTTTCAAGGAGCGTTTCACCGTTTCGGCGGGGATCCTGGTTTTGACCATGCCGGTGCCGCAGTCGCTGGCCCTGTTGGCGGCGGGCGGGGTGGTGTTGGATGCGTCGGCGGCGGTGGCGCTGACCAGGATTGATTACTCCCCGTGCCTTGCGGCCCTGGTGCGGTTGCTGGGGGCGAGTTCGGTTCCGGCCCCGGGAGGTTTATGGTTTGAGGGGGAGCCTGTCAGTTGGATGGGGGACAACACCCAGAAGGGGATTTCGGAGAGCCGGCTTGGGGGTTGCGTTACCGTTCACGCTGGACCTGAGTTCAGTCGGGCTCATTGGGAGGATGACCTGGAGGAGGTGGGGTGGGTCATGACGCGGGAGGTAGAGACCTGGTTGGGGGCCGAGGTCACGGGCGTTCGCGTGCATCGTTGGCGCTATTCCGCTCCCACGGTGCTTCATCCGGATCGGTATCTGGCGGCGCACAGCCCTGGTCCGGTGATCTTTGCCGGGGACGCCTTCGGGGGGCCGCGAGTGGAGGGAGCGGTCTTGTCGGGTCTGGCTGCTGGGGACGCGATGCTGGCGGGGGTTGTTTAGCATCAGTGCAACTTTTGGTGTCGGGGCGGTGGGGTGAGGCGGTGGGAGAGCGGTCCCTGGGGTGATCCGGGGGGGGGGGTGTGGCGTCCGCGTGCTCCTGCGGGCGGTTTCGAAGGGTGGATCTGGGGGGGCGGGGGTATGCCGAGGGTTGGTGTTTCTTCGTGGGCGGTTTGGTTTTCGATGCTGGCTTCCTTCTTTTGAATCCCAGGATTCGCTCCGGCTAATGGGGAGCATGGTTTGGGCACACCATGCTTGACAGAAAAGCAAACGCGCGGCTCCATTAGAGAGCCTTCCAAAAACCGTCATATCGTATGAGATTTTCTCCTCAAAATACTCGACAGCCGGGCGTCGGCTCCCCAGCATCGGACCGTAGTGGTTCTAATGGGAATTGGATTATGGATAAGCCAAACTCACTCAAGCGTCTCCTCACCTTGCTCGCCGTGGCGGTGGCCGGGGTTCCGATCCTGGCCGGGGCCAGCGAAGCCGACATCAACATTCCTGACCTGTCTGCGGTGAAGTTTGACGGGTTGGGAGGTGTGGGGGGTATAACGTTAATGTACGTCGGTATCGTCATTTGTCTGGTGGGGGCGATTTTCGGGTTGGTGCAGTACCAGCAGACGAAGGCGCTGCCGGTGCATGAGAGCATGGCGAAGGTCTCGAACAGCATTTGGGAGACCTGCAAGACGTACCTGGCGACGCAGGGCCGGTTCCTGGCGATCCTGTGGGTGTTGATCGCGGCCTGCATGGTTTACTACTTCATGGGTTTGTCGCATGAGAGCTTCGGGAAGGTGCTGGTGATCCTCCTGTGCTCGGTGTTGGGAATCCTGGGGTCCTACGGGGTGGCGTGGTTTGGGATCCGGATCAACACCACGGCGAATTCCCGCACGGCCTTTTCGGCGTTGAAGGGGGATCCGCTGGCGACCCTGAGTATTCCGCTTCGTTCGGGGATGAGCGTGGGTCTGCTGCTGGTGGCGGTGGAGTTGTTCTTCATGATCGCGATCCTGGTTTTCCTGCCGCGCGAGATGGTGGGCGCGTGTTTCATCGGATTCGCGATTGGTGAATCCCTGGGTGCCTCGGTGTTGCGCATCTGCGGTGGTATTTTCACGAAGATCGCGGACATCGGTTCTGACCTTATGAAAATCGTTTTCAAAATTAAAGAA
>CAYZAE010000004.1:45503-56190 GCA_964476125.1 uncultured Verrucomicrobiota bacterium
CCTGATGAAGATCGTCTTCAAGCTCCCGGAGGATGATCCGAAGAATCCCGGCGTGATCGCGGATTGCACGGGCGACAACGCGGGTGATTCCGTGGGGCCGACGGCGGACGGGTTTGAGACCTACGGGGTGACGGGAGTGGCGCTGATTGCGTTTCTGGCGCTGGCGCTGGCGGCGAGTCCGGTGATCTGCGGCACGCTGATCATCTGGTTGTTCGTGATGCGGGCGTTGATGATCGTGACTTCGCTGGTGTCGTATTTCGTGAACGAGGTCATCAGCAAGTCGATGTTCGGCGGCAAGAAGGACTTTGATTTCGAGGCGCCCCTGACGCACCTCGTCTGGCTGACCTCCGCGGTGTCGATCGGCATCACCTTTGTGGCGAGCTACGTGCTCCTGGCGAGGCAGACGGGGTTGGATGGCAACCTGTGGTGGGTGCTGTCGGTGATCATCAGTTGCGGCACGGTGGCTGGCGCGTTGATTCCGGAGTTCACCAAGATCTTCACCAGCACGAACTCCCGGCATGTGCGCGAGGTCACGAACTGTTCCAAGCACGGGGGTGCGTCGCTGAACATCCTGTCGGGTTTTGTGGCGGGCAACATGTCGGCCTTCTGGATGGGGCTGGTGATCATGCTGCTCATGTTTGTGTCCTACTATTTCTCCCAGAACCCGGCGCTGCTGGGGATCATGCCGGAGAAGTTCAAGTTCGCGGCGCCGATCTTTGCCTTCGGTCTGGTGGCCTTTGGGTTCCTGGGCATGGGGCCGGTGACCATCGCGGTCGACAGCTATGGGCCGGTCACGGACAACGCGCAGTCGGTGTACGAACTGAGCCAGATCGAGGCGAGCAAGGGCATTGGTGCCGAGATCCAGAAGGATTTCGGGTTCAAGCCTGACTTCGAGAATGCCAAGTACCTGTTGGAGAAGGGGGATGGCGCGGGCAACACGTTCAAGGCAACGGCCAAGCCGGTGTTGATCGGCACGGCGGTGGTGGGTGCGACGACCATGGTGTTCGGCATCATCATTCTCCTCGAGAACATGTTTGGCGGCGTGATTCCGAAGCTGAGCATCGTGCAGCCGGAAATCATTCTCGGCCTGATCATGGGCGGCTCGGTGGTGTACTGGTTCACCGGTGCGTCCTGCCAGGCGGTGGTCACCGGCGCCTACCGGGCGGTGGTGTACATCAAGGAGAACATGAAGCTTGATGCCGCGACGGCTTCGGACAAGGACAGCAAGGAAGTCGTCCGGATCTGCACCGAGTACGCGCAGAAGGGCATGTGGAACATCTTCATCGTCGTGTTCTGCATGGCGCTGGCGCTGCCGTTCTTCAATCCGTACTTCTTCATCGGTTACCTGATTGCGATCGCCTTCTTCGGCCTGTTCCAGGCCATCTTCATGGCGAACGCGGGTGGCGCGTGGGACAACGCGAAGAAGATCGTGGAGGTCGACCTGCGCCAGAAGGGCACTGAGCTCCATGCCGCGACGGTGGTGGGCGACACGGTGGGCGATCCCTTCAAGGACACCTCGTCGGTCGCACTGAATCCGGTGATCAAGTTCACCACGCTCTTCGGTCTGCTGGCTGTGGAGATCGCCGTGACCATGACCAACCAGAGCCTGAAGACCGCGATCGGTGCGGTGTTCTTCCTGATCGCGCTGGTGTTCGTCTACCGCTCCTTCTACGGCATGCGCATTCCCGAGGAATCGGCGACGGGCAAGGCCTGAGCGAGCGAGCCATCGGCTTCTCCACCGCAGCGGGAGGAGAGCCGAAGTAATTCAAGGGAGGCGCCCTGCGAAAGCGGGGCGCCTCCTTCGTTTTTGCGGGGGGGCTTGTCCGCGGATCACGCCGACATCCGTCCGGGGGTCAGTCCTTGGTCTTTTCCAGCGCGGCGAGGGCGGCGATGCGGGAGGCGGCCTGGCTGACGATGGGATGGGGGTACTGCAATCCCAGCGTCACGCCGGCCTGACGCAGGATGTCGGCGGGGGCTTCCCAGGGGGCGTGCAGATGCTCGTTGGGCACGCGGGCGAGTTCCGGAACCCACCGGCGAACGTAGGCACCGTCGGGGTCGAACTTCCTGCCCTGGAGCACGGGATTGAAGATCCGGTAGTAGGGGGCGGCGTCGGCGCCGCAACCTCCGACCCACTGCCAGCCGAGCGTGTTGCTGGCGAGATCGGCGTCGACGAGCGTGTCCCAGAACCACTCGGCGCCGTCGCGCCAGGAGTGGAGGAGGTTTTTGACGAGGAAGGATCCCACGATCATGCGCACGCGGTTGTGCATCCAGCCGGTGGCCCAGAGCTCGCGCATGCCGGCATCGACCATGGGGTAGCCGGTCCGGCCCTTTTTCCAGGCGACCAGGAGGTCCTGATCGCGGCGCCAGGGGAATTTTTCGAAGGCGACGCGCAGCGGGCGTTCCGGGGTGTGGGGGAAATGGAAAAGCAGGTGGTGGGCGAATTCACGCCAGCCGACTTCGGCGAGGAACTGCCATCGCCGCCAGACCTCCGGTCCGAGGCCTTCGCGTTCGGCGGTGCGGCGGGCGGCGTGCCAGATCTGGCGCGGTCCGACTTCGCCGAAGTGGAGATGGGGTGAAAGCCGGGAGGTGCCAGTTCGGTCGGGTCGGTCCCGTTCCTTCCCATACTCCAGCACGGCGTTGGCGGCGAAACGTTCCAGTTGGGCGAGGGCGCCGGTTTCGCCCGGGGTCCAGGCCGCCTGGATTCCGGCGTCCCAGGAAACTCGGGGGAGCAGTCCGAGTCCCTCCAGTGGGGTGGAGGCCGGCCATTTCCCCGGGGATTTGAGGGTCTCGGGTGCGGGGTGGACCGGGCCGGGGTCGGGCTGGGTGAGGCAGGTTTTCCAGAACGGGGTGAAGACCTGGAAGGGGTTCCCGGCCTGGTTCCGGATCGTCCACGGTTCGTGCAACAGGGCGCTGTTGAAGCTGCCGGTTTCGATGCCTTTGGCGAGGAGTTGTTCCTTGAGGGTGGTGTCCCGAGCGATGAGGGCGGGTTCGTAACGGCGGTTCCAGAAGACTGCTTCCGCACCGGTTTCGGCGACGAGCTTCTCCAGGGCGGTTGCGGCGGGACCGGTTCGGAGGATGAGCCGCGAGCCGCGGGCCTGGAGGGCGCGATCGAGTCGGGCGAGGGAGTGGTGCAGCCACCAGCGCGAGGCCGCGCCAGGCTTCCAGGCTCCGTCGTCCTCGGGCGACCCGACGAAGACCGGAAGGATCGATCCGCCGTGGGCGATCGCGGCCTCGAGGGCGGGGTTGTCGGTCAGCCGAAGATCGCGGCGAAACCAGAGAAGTGCGGTGCGTCCGGAATGTCCCATGTCAGGGGCGGACATGAGAGCACGGGAAACGCCCCGGGCAAATCAGGGGTCGCGTCGGATCAGCCAGACCTCGGCCACCTGGCAGCCGCGCCCGTTGCCGCCCAGCCCCGGTTCGCGGGTCCAGGTCAGGGTCAGGGTGCCGTTGCGAATGGCGGCCTGGGGAATGTCGAATTCCCGGGGGCGGTAGGGGTGGTCCTTGGCCTGGAGCGGATGGATCTCGTGGTTTTCGCCGGCGACCAGCCGGATGCGGCGCTTGGGGGCGTCCCCGCCATAGACGATCTTCACGCGATACGAGGCCTTGGGATCGAGATCGGTGTAGCGGACCTGCAACGGTTGTTCGTTGAGCGATTCCGCGTGGTCCATCCAGCCCAGTCGGAGTGCGCTCTCGGGTTTTTCGTCCGGTTCATCCACGACATCGCCTTCCTCGAACCCGGTCTTGGAGGAGCGCAGACTGGCGGGATCCTCGGCATAGGGCAGGCCGCGGACGAGGTGGGGTTGGCGCGCGGGGTTGCCGAGGTCGTCGTAGAACCCGCCTGGGCCGGGGTTGGTCCAATCCAGGATTTCCCGAAGTGCGGCGAGACGCGCGGCTTCGGTGGGGAGGGCGCGGATGGCGGCGAACCGTTCGCGCAGCCAGAGGCGGTTGTTGAGGGGGTAATCGACGGTGTCGAGGCTGGCGCCGCGATCGACGCCGATGGCCTGGTAGCGGGGCACGCTGAGTTGCATGCGGATGCTTTGGAAGAGGGCCTCGGCGAGCTCGGAAATCCTGGCGCGCAGGGCGGGGGCGGGAGGTTCGGTCAACGCGCGATCGAGCACGGCTTCGGCTTCGCGCAGGGCGAGTTGGGAACCGGTGCGGTCGGCCTCGGCGAGCCGTTCAAGCGCGCGGGCTTCGAGGTCCGTCTCGTGGATCTGGCGGCGTCGGATGTAGGCGTCGTAGCAGGCCCGGAAAAGCGCCTGCTGGAAGCGCCAGTTGGCTTTCACGGAGGGCGAGGCGATCCGTTCCATCTGCTGGAATTGGCTGAGGGTGGTTTCGATGCCGGCGTTGGCGGCGACCGGTCCGCGCCAGTTGCGTTCAAGAGCGAGCAGCCCCTGGGCAAAGCCTTCGGCGTGTTTCGAGCCGATGAAGTAGCGGCTGTACTCGCGGAGCACGTCCAGGACGGGACGCTCCGGATCCCACCCGAGCGCGCTCCAGACCGCCTTGTTGACGTCGTCGTTGCAACCCTCGGAGTAGGTGATGAAGCCAAAACTGTCCGGCTGAATCTTCCGGATGATGGCGGCCTGATCGAGCGGGCGGGGGTTGATGCATTCCCGTCCTTCGGTCACCGCGAAGGCCACGTCCCAGTCGGGCACCGGGTACTGGCATTGGCGGGTGTGGGTGATGTCGGGGTAATGGCGGATGGGCAGACGGGCGGGGATGGCGGCGCGCAGTTCCGGGAGGGAGAGCCGGTTCTGCGGGCCGAAGACGAGGCCCTGGAGAAAGCTGGTGTCCTCGTGGCGGAGCATGCCGAGGAACTCCTCCAGCCAGGCCTGGTTGAAGCCCTGGGGGGACATCCACATCTGCGCTTTGGGATGATATTGGCGGAGCGAAAGTGCCTGGATTTCGAGCAGGGCCATGAGCGGCCGCGGGGGGGTATGGCCGGGATCCCCGCCGGGGACAAAGATGGCGTCGATGCGGGGCAGCCGTTCGAAGACCTCGCGCCATTCGCGGAGGGAGCGTTCGACCATGGAGGACTTCGTGTAGTCCGAGTCCAGGGCGGGGAACCAGACCCAGACGTCGAGACCGTAGTCATCCGCGAGGCGGGACATCTCGACCATCATGTCCAGGGGAGGCCGCGGGAAGTGAGGGCTGGTGGCGTCGTCATCGGAGCGCGGCGGGATGAGTTCGACGGCATTGGCCCCGAAGACGATGAGGTCGCGCAGGTACTGTTCCCACTGGGGCACGTCCCAGGCGTCGTAGGAATGGGTCTTGGGGCGGTAGCCCAGCTGATGACCGCGGAGGGCGTAGCGCGGAGCGGTGGCGGTCCGCAGCGTGTCATCGACGCGGGCGATGCCGGTGTCGAGGTGGAGGTTGCGGAGCAGGGCGCCGACACCGAACAGGACCCCGCGCGGATCGTGGCCGGAGAGCAGGACAGCGGGGGAGGGGGCGTTCGTCGTGACCCGGAGGGAGAAGCCTTCCGGGGCGGTGGCGGGTGGCCCCAGGGGCACCATGGCGGGGGTGGCGTGGGGACCGGCGAACTTCTGCCAGGCCGAACCCAGTCCGAGCGCGATGACCGGTTGCCCGTTGGTCGGCCAGACGGTCGATTCCGTCCAGCGGACCTGGGACCGCTTCGCCACCTCGTCGATCAGCATTGCGACCGCCTTTTTCTCCACCCGCGAGATTTCGGGCGCGTGCACGACGACCGCATTCCGGAGGTCGAGGGCGGAGGCGCCGAGGGGGAGGGCGTTGAGGCTGATTCCGGCAAGGAGGACCAGCCGGCTCAGGAGTGCGGAGGTGCGGCGGGGCATGGGCAGTGACATCGGGTCGGGTTGGCAATGGGGCACGGAAGTGCGGCAAGGAACGGCCGTTGTCGGCGGAAGGGGTGTCACGAGCGCGGAGACTACCGGTTCGGGAATCGGAGTGTCAGCCGATTATTCGGGCCGGCGCGAGGGCCAGCCCGAATTGACGTGCCCGGGCGCATGGATACGCTCGGCCCTTCATGCGACGCATTCTGGTCACGGGCGGGGCGGGGTTCATCGGATCCAATCTGACCCTCACGCTTCAGGAGCGGTATCCGGAGTCGGAGATCACGGTCATCGATGATTTCCGGTCGGGGGATTTCAAGAACCTGCGCGGGTATCGGGGCGACTTCATCGCGGGCGACGTCTCCCGCCTCGATTGGAAGGCCCGGTTTCCCGAGGACGCCTTCGATGCCATTTTCCACCTGGCGTCGATCACGGACACCACGGTCCACGATCAGATTCTGCAGGCGCACGACAACATCGAGGGGTTCCGGCGCCTGCTGGAGTATGCGGCGCCCTCGCAGGTGCCGGTGGTTTATGCATCGTCGGCCGCGACGTACGGCATTGCGAGCGGGGTGAACCGGGAGGACCAGCCTCCGGCTCCGGCGAACATCTATGCCTTCAGCAAGGTTCAGCTGGACAACCTGGGACGCCGTTTCGCGCGTCGGAATTCTGCGTGGAAGATCGTGGGGTTGAGGTACTTCAATGTGTACGGACCCCGGGAGCCCCACAAGGGGGCGGCGGCCAGCATGATCTACCAGTTGTACCGCCAAATGAAGGCGGGCAAGCGTCCGCGCGTCTTCAAGGCGGGTGAACACAAACGCGATTTCGTGTACGTGAAGGACGTCGTGGCCATGACCATTGCCGCCGTGGGCGCACCGCGGAGCGACATTTTCAACTGCGGCTCGGGGCATCCCTTCTCCTTCAACGAGGTGATTGCCGAGCTGAACCGGTGTCTGGGCACTTCGCTGGAGCCCGAATACTTCGAGAACCCTTATTCCTTCTACCAACCCCATACCGAGGCCGACATGGCGAAGGCACGAAACGAGCTTAACTTCTCCCCGCAATATCCGCCCGGCCGGGGCATCGCCGATTACCTGGGTCTGCTTGAGGGCGCTGCGATCTGAGGAAGTGCCGTTTGAAGCAAGATGAATGATGCCCCTGGCTGCCGGGATGCCCGCGGTCGGCCGGTGCCGGGTTCCGTACAAAATTCCATTTCGAATCTCCCAACATGAAAAAACTCCTCGTGATCCTCGTGGCGCTGCTGGCGCTGCTCGTGGTCGCCTTCTTCGTCCTGACCAGTTCCGGGTTCCTTAAGTCCATGGTGCTCCCGAAAGTCGGGGCGGCCCTGAACGCCAAGGTGGATGCGGAGAGCGTGTCGCTCAGCCCGTTTTCCTCCGTCGAAATTCGAAAGCTGACCGTGGTTCCGAACGGGGCTGAGCCGCTCGCCTCCGTTGAACTGGCCCGGGTTCGTTACAGCCTCTTCGCCATTCTCGGCGGCCGGATTGAGGTGGAGGAAATCCTGGTGGGATCGCCGAGCCTCACCCTCGTTCAGAAAGCGGACGGCACCAGCAACCTGGATCCGATCATGAAAAAGCTGGGCGAGGGCGCGTCGGCCCCGGCCCCCGCAAAGGGCTCCGCTCCGGGCAAGCCGGTGCAACTGGACCTCCGTTCGTTCAAGATCGAGAACGCCAGCCTCAGCTATCGGGCGTCCGCCAAGGATGGCTCCGGGATGTCCGCCGACGTGACCGGACTGAACCTGACGGCGCGCGATCTCAAGAACGGCGGCAAGGGGCGGATTGAGATCGGGTCGGGATTGAAGTTCGAGCAGCGCACGGCGGCGCCGACCGTCACCACCAGCGGGGTTCAGGGTACGATCAAGGGCGGTTTCGATCTGGGGCTTTCGCCTGAACTGGCGCCCGGCGCGGTTGGCGGGAAGCTGGAGGCCCAGTTGCAGCAGGCCACCGGGGCCTTCAAGGAATTCCAGGGATTCGCAACGGTGGTCAGTGCGGACCTGGTCCCGGGTGAGCTGAAACGGCTGGCGGTGGAGTTCGCGCGTCAGGGGACGGCGATGGGTTCGGTGACCGCGGCCGGCCCCCTCGATCTCGCCAAGAAGGAGGCGAAGCTCCAGGTCGACGTGAGTGCCATCGACCGGAACGTGCTGAACCTTGCCGGTGCGGCGATGGGCCTGGATTTCGCGACCACGCGGTTTGACAGCGCGAACCGCATCGAACTCACGGCCGGAGGTCAGAAGGTATCCATCACCGGCAGCGTGACCGGCAGCCGGGTGTCGGTGAAGAAGGGCGAGATGGTGATGCCCCCGGTGGATCTGAAGGATTCCTACGACGTGGCCGTGGACCTGACCGCGCAATCGGCCACGGTGAAGGCCTTCGCGCTGAGCGGTACCCAGGGCGGACGCGAGATTCTCCAGGGGGCGCTATCGCAGCCGCTCCAGGTCAGCTGGGCGCCGAATGCGGGGGCGCTGCCGGACGCTTCGGTGCAACTGAAGATCAGCGATTTCCGGCTGGCCGACTGGAGTGCCCTGGCGGGGACCCCGCTGCAGGGGACTCTCAATGCCCAGGCGGAATTTGGCGTGAAGGGGGGCGGCAAGGATCTGGGCTTCCGGGTGGCCGCGGGGTTGGCCGGGATGTCGGGGACCTTTGGCAGCAACGTGGTGAAGAATCTTGGTTTTGACGCGGCGGTTCAGGGCGGTGTGGCGTCGTTTGCGGAGGCGGCCAAGCGCCGGCTCACTGTGGCGGCGGAGGTCAAGGAACTCACCGGGGAGGCTGCGGTGGTGAAGTTCAACGGCTATGCCATGGCGTTGACCTCAGACATCGGGCTGCCTGAGGGCGAAGTGGTGATCCACGATCTCCAGGTCCGGTTGCGTCAGCGCACCCAGGAAGGCGGCAGTGTGGGTGTGAAAGGCCGCTGGAACACCGTCAAGGGCGCGGGCGAGATCGCCGTGGTGGCGAAAGACCTGAATGAGGCCGCCCTGAAGCCGTTCCTCCAGGCGGCCCTGGGCGACAAGGAGCTGCGCTCGGTCAAGATCGCGGCGGAACTCTCGACCAAGTATGACCCGGCTGCGGATTTCGCGGTGAAGGGTTCGGCGGAACTGAAGGACCTGGTCGTGCGGGATCCTTCGGGCACGGTGCCGGAATCGCCGTTGGCGGCCGGGCTTTCCCTGGACCTGGGCGGCACGGCGACGCGCATCGCGGTCCGTCAGGGTGAGCTTCGGCTCAGTCCCACGGCGCGGGCGAAGAACATCGCGACTCTCACCGGGGATCTTGATTTCGGGAAGACCAACGCCTTGAAGGGCGGGTTCAAGCTGACTTCCGAGTCGCTCGACGTCACTCCGTTCTACGACCTTTTCGCGGGCGGTGCGGAGACGGCGTCGACCTCGACCTCCACGCCGCCTCCGGCGAATCCGGTGCCTCCGGCCGGCGGACCGCAGCGGGAGCCGGATCCTGTGAAGCTTCCCATCGAGCTGTTCACGTTCGATGCGACCGTGGGGAAATTCTTCCTGCGCGAGGTCGCGGCCGAGAATTTCGTGATGGGCTTGAAGATCGCGGGCAGCCGGATCGAGGTGCAGCCCCTGCAGCTCGCGTTGAACGGGGCGCCGATCAAGGCCGACCTGAAGCTCGATCTTGGCGTTCCCGGATACATCTACGATCTCAACGCCCAGGCCGATCGGATTCCGGTCAAGCCGTTCGCCAATTCGTTCGTGCCGATGTTGAAGGACCGCATTGAGGGAGCGTTCCAGGCCACCGCGCAGGTGAAGGGCGCGGGCATCACCGGCGTCAGCCTCCAGAAGAATCTCGCGGGTGCTCTCGGTCTTTCGGTCACCAATGCCAACCTCCGGCTCAACGATCCCAACCAGAAGAAGGGTCTTCTGACGCTGCTCACTTCGCTGCTGGCGAAGACGCTGAACATCCGTGAGCTGCAGGATCGGCCGATCATGGACATCGTGGCCACGGCGAAGATGGGGGGCGGCAAGATCGACCTGACCGAGGCCCGGGCCCGGAGTTCGTCCTTGGAAGTCGGAACCTCGGGATCGCTTCCGATCGCCGCGGACCTGATGCAGACGCCCGTGAACCTGCCGGTGAACGTTTCGTTGAACCGCGAGCTGGCCCAGAAGGCGCGACTCATGCCCGCCAACACCCCCACCAACCAGGCTTACGTGGCGATCCCGGCCATCGCGTCGCTCAAGGGGACCCTCGGGGCTCCGACGCCGGACATCGACAAGGTGGCGGCGGGACTGCTGCTGGCGCGTGGGTTGGCTGGTTTGGCCGGGGGACAGACCGGGAACGCGGTGAGCGGGGTGGCCGACCTGATTGGGGGCGTGGCCAAGGGAGAGACCAATGCCGTCGGAAACCTGATCCAGGGCGTGGGCAATCTGTTTGGCGGCAAGAAACAGGAAGCCAGTCCCGCCGCGACCCCGGCGACTGCCGCCTCGACCAATGCCCCGGCGAAAGCAGCGCCTGCCTCATCAACCACCACCACCACCAACGCCGCACCCGCGACCAATGCCCTCAACAAGGCCGTGGGCGGACTGCTCAAGGGATTGCTTGGGAACGACAACAAGAAGCCCTAGGCCCCGCGCCACCGTGAGTGTGTGGTAGGTCGAGGGTCGTGGGTCGTGGGCCGAAGGTCGTGTGTCGTGTGTCGTTCGGAGAATTCAGACACCAGACCCAAGAGTCGGTCGTAAATCGAAGGTCGTGTGTCGACCCGAAGAAATGCCCTAACCCCAGACGCCAGACGCCAGACCCCAGATCCCACCCCAGACCCTAGACGCCAGACCCGATTCCAGATGAACCCCGTCGACTCCTATCTTGCCGAGCACCGCGATCGATTCGTGGCTGAGCTCTGCGACTACCTGAAGTTCCCCT
>CAYZAE010000004.1:56290-91613 GCA_964476125.1 uncultured Verrucomicrobiota bacterium
GCCGAGCACCGCGATCGATTCGTGGCTGAGCTCTGCGACTACCTGAAGTTCCCCTCCGTCTCGGCTCAGCCCAAGCACCAGCCCGACATGCGGGCCTGTGCGGACTGGCTGGCCGGGCATTGCCGGTCCATTGGGCTGGAGTCGGAGATTTGTCCGACTCCGGGCAATCCGATTGTGCTCGCCCGCACCCCGCGTCAGGCGGGGTCGCGCAAGCCGCACTTTGTCGTTTACGGGCATTACGACGTCCAGCCGCCGGACCCGCTGGAGCTCTGGAAATCCCCGCCGTTCGAACCGCGGGTGGAGGGTGATTCGCTGTTCGCGCGCGGTTCGAGCGACAACAAGGGGCAGCATCTTGCGCACCTGAATGCGGTGGAGGCCCACCTTCGAACGGGCACCGATCTTCCCTGCGACCTGACGTTCCTGATCGAAGGCGAGGAGGAGGTTGGCTGCACCAACCTCGCGCCGTTCCTCAAGAAGCGCCGCAAGGAACTGGCCTGCGAAGCCTTTGTGATCTCGGACACCGGCATGCCCAGTCCGCGCCATCCCGCGCTCACGTACGCCCTGCGCGGCATCGCGGCCATCGAGGTGACCGTGCATGGACCCGACCGGGACCTGCACTCCGGAATCTTCGGTGGAAGCGTGGATAATCCGGCGATGGTCCTGTGCCAGTTGCTGGCGCAGCTCCGGGACAAGAAGGGGCGGGTGGCGATTCCCGGATTTTACGACGACGTCCAGAAACTCACGGCCTTTGAGCGCCGCGAAATGGCCCGGCTGCCATTCAAGGAAGCGGCCGAACGGAAGTTCCTGGGCGTTCCGAAAATGTTCGGCGAGGCGGGTTATACCTTTGCCGAGCAGCGGTGCGCGCGCCCGACCTGTGAGATCAACGGGCTCACCAGTGGCTACCAGGGAGCGGGCAGCAAAACCATCATCCCGTCGTGGGCGCGTGCGAAACTCACCTTCCGTCTCGTGCCAAACCAGAAGCCGGAGGTCATCGCCAAGCTGGTCGAAGCCCATCTGAAGAAACTCTGTCCTCCCACCGTCCGGCTCGAAGTCGATGCCGGTCACGGCGGAGCGCCCTATCGCATTGATCCTGCGGGCCCGCTCGCCCAGGCGTCCCTGCGGGCCTTGAAATCGGCGTTCGGCTGCGAACCGGTTCTGCTCCGGGAAGGCGGCTCGATTCCCATCGTCAACGACTTCAAACGCATTCTCGGTGTGGAGTCGCTTCTTCTTGGCCTGGCGCTGCCCGATGCCAACGCCCATTCCCCCAACGAACAGTTCAACCTCTCGATCTTCGAGAAGGGGATGAAGATGTCCGCGCGGCTCTGGCCCGAACTCGCCGCCGCCTGCGGGGCCTGATCCGCTCGCGCGGATCAGGCGTTGGGAGATGGGAGTCGGGAGATGGGAGCCTGAAGAGGGGAGGCTCTGAAGTGGGGAGATGGGAGATGGGAGAGTGGAGGAAAGTTCCGCCGACCGCTCTTATCTCCCCACTCCTCACTCCCCACTTACTTCCCGTACGACTTCACGAAGTCGACGCACTTGGTGACGTCGGGGACGCTGTTGTCCCAGTTGTATTCGTATTCGATCGAGAGGTTGCCTTCGAAGCCCTGGGCCTTGAGTTCGTCGAGCACGGCTTTGACGTCGCCGACGCCGGTGCCGAACGGGACGTCGTGGCCTTTTTCCACGCCGAATTCGTTCAGGTCCTTGAGATGGGAGCTGATGATGCGTCCCTTGAGCACGCGCAGGGCTTCGACGGGTTTGATGCCGGAACGTGTCCAGTGCCCGGTATCGGCGCAGGCGCCGACGCGACGGTCGCGTCCCTGGACCAGGCCGGCCACGTAGTGGGGGCTCCAGATCTTGTAGCCGGGGTTGGACATGCGGCCGGGGTGGTTGTGGAAGGCGACGGCGATGTCGTACTCGACGGCCAGTTTCTCGATGACGTTGATGGCGTCGGCGGATTCGGTGGTGACGGCGCGCAGTCCCATCTTCTTGGCGAACTCGAACACCTTGCGGGCTTCGGCTTCGTTGTTCGGGATGCCGACCACGCCGTAGTTCACGGCCTTCAGACCGGCCTGCTTAAGCTTGGCCTGGAGCTTGGCCACCACGGCATCGACGTCGGCCGAGGCGTGGTCGACCTTGAGATTGGCGTCTTCCTTGCTGAGCTTCTGGCCGGGGTAGAATTCGATCACCTTGCCGCCGGCGGCCGCGGTTTTCTCGATGGCCTCGAAGGCGGTGAAGCGGTTGAAGGTGTAGGCCTGGCAGCCGATGGCGAAGCCGTTGATCTTGTAGTCGTCGGGAATCTTGGGTTCGGCGGTGGCGGTGGCCGAAGTGAAGAGCGCCGCGGCGATGGCGGCGAGGGATAGATGGGCTCGGTTCATGGTTTGGATGTCGGGATTCGACGGTTCTAAGGCGTCGGTATTCGAACGCGGAGATCCCGGGTGCGGGACTTCCGGCGTGTTCGGGGAACTCCACTCCGTTCCGCACCCCGTGTCAAAGGGAGGGTGGGAGGGGGCTTATGGAGTGCGCCAGCCCTTGGCGCTTTGGTGCCGGCGCGGGTCGGAGGACGGGCGTGGGGTGGGGAGGGGGCGGTTGTAGGAAAGCGGCAGGGGGCTGCCGCACTCCACAGGATGCGGTTTCGCGACACTCGGACGTTGCGGGCTGGAGGAAGGGCGGATTCCATCTCGCCATGAACCGACCGTCCGCGCTTTTCGACACCCCCACCTCTCGTCGTGACATGCTGCGTCGGCTGGGGGCGGGTGGTCTGCTGGCGTTGGGCACGGCGGCGTGGCCGGGCTGTCGATCGACGCGGACCCGGGCGGGTGCGCGGCCATTCCAGTTCCTGGCGGTGAACGATCTTCACCATGCCTCGAAGGAATGTGATCCATGGTTTGAAAAGCTGACGCGCCAGATGCGCGGACACACGGAGGCGGAGTTCGCGCTGGTGCTGGGGGATCTCGCGGATGACGCCAAGCCGGCGAGCCACATGGCCGTGCGGGATCACCTTCGCCAGCTGCGATTGCCCACGTACGTCCAGGTGGGCAATCACGACCTGCGCACGGCGACCGACCGTTCCGGGTATGACGCCGCGTTTCCGAAGTCGGTGAACTACCGGTTTGAGCACAGGGGCTGGCAGTTCGTGGGCATCGATTCGACGCAGGGGGTGGACTACGAGAAGACGAATATCCAACCGGCGACGTTGTCGTGGCTGGATGAAAATCTACCCAAGCTCGATCCCAGGCGGCCGACGATTTTGTTCACGCACTTCCCTCTGGGGGCCGGGGTGAAGATGCGGCCCTTGAATGCGGATGCCGTGCTGGAGCGGTTCCTCGACTTCAACCTGCAGGGGGTCCTGGGCGGTCACTATCACGCGTACACCGCGACGCCGCATCGGGACATCGAGGTGCTCACCAACCGGTGCTGCGCGCGGGTGCGCGACAATCACGACGGCACCAAGGAGAAGGGGTATTGGGTGATGCACTGTGCCGAGGGCCGGTTGAGCCGGGAGTTCGTAACCTTTGCAGGGTAGAACAGAAGTCGACGCCTCCGGCCACCAACCCGTGACCTCCCCGACCAAGCCTGTCTTTCGAAGCCCTCCGAGCTTGGTTCTCGGGTGGGGGTTGCTTGCCGCGGGGCGGGTGTGCGCGGCGGTGGCTGATGGTCTGGCGGTGGTTCTCCATGAATACTTCGGGGAGCGGGCCCGCTGACCTGAAGAAACGCAGGCGGGCGGCGATGTTCTTTCGTGACCTGCGGCGCACTTGTGGTCTACTGACCGCTTCCTGCCCGCGATGAAAACCGCGGGACGGGGCATTGCCGTGGTCATGAAGCATCTGTTGAGTCTCGAGCAGCTCTCCCGCGCGGATATGGAGTCGATCCTGAACCGCGTTACGGCCTTCAAGGGCAACCGCGCCGGACATCCGCGTCCGCTGTCGGGCCAGACCTGGGCCATGATCTTCTCGAAATCCTCGACCCGCACGCGGGTGAGTTTCGAGGTGGGGATCCATGAGCTCGGGGGGCGTCCGCTGTTCCTCAATGCCGCCGACATCCAGCTGGGCCGCGGCGAGCCCATCAAGGACACCGCGCGTGTGCTGGGCCGGATGGTTCATGGAGCAATCATCCGAACGTATGCGCAGTCGGACGTGACGGAGTTCGCGGCGTACTCGGGCATTCCGACGGTGAACGCCCTGACCGACGACGAGCATCCCTGCCAGATTCTCACGGACATTTTCACCTTCCAGGAGCGGCGCGGCCCGATTGCCGGCCGGGTGGTGACGTTTGTCGGGGATGGTGCGTGCAACGTGCCGGCGAGTTGGATCTGGGCCGCGGCGCGGTTGGGATTTGAACTCCGGATCGCGGCCCCGAAGGCTTACCAACCGGCGCCGGAACTGGTCGCGCGGGCGGGTGGCCGGATCGTCTGCACCGAGGATGTCCGGGCGGCTGCGGAAGGCGCGGATCTGCTCTACACGGATGTGTGGGTCTCGATGGGCAAGGAAGCGGAATCCGCGCAACGCCTCAAGGACCTGGCTGGGTATCGGGTCGATGCGACGCTGGTGAAGCTGGCCACGCCGGAGGCGCTGGTCATGCATTGCCTGCCGGCGTACCGGGGCAAGGAGATCGACGAGGCGACTTTCGAAGCCAACGCCGACACCATCTTTTCGCAGGCGGAGAATCGCCTGCACGTGCAGAAGGCGGTGCTCGACTGGCTGGTGGGGTAGGGAAGCGGGCGACCTGTGAACCTTCCGGTCCGCATCGAACTGCAGCCGGCGGGTCGTTGGATCGAGGTGTTACCCGGGACGCCCCTTCAGGACGCCCTGTTCGTTGAAGGCGTGGAGTTCCCGTGTGGCGGGCGCGGACGTTGTCGGGGCTGTCGGGTCCGGGTCACCTGTGGATCGATTCCTCCGACCTCCGAGGATGCGGTGCTTTTCGAGGGACCGGAGCTGGAGGCGGGATGGCGCCTGGCCTGCCGGCTGCGTCCCAGGTCGGATCTCACCCTCGAACTCGCCCAATGGGAGGCGCCCATTCTTGGGGATGATTCCGTGCTCAGGTTTGATCCGCGCGAGGGTTTGGGCGTGGCGGTGGATCTGGGGACGACGACCCTGGTGGCGCAGTTGGTGGACTTGAGCACGGCGGGGGTTCTTGGGGTGCGGAGCGCATTGAACGCCCAGGCCCGGCACGGGGCGGATCTCATGAGCCGTCTGGATTTCGCGGGTCGGGAGGAGGGGGCGGAGGTGCTTCGGCGGATGATTCGTGAGCAGATCGGGGAGCTTCTTGAGGGATTGATCGCCGATGCGGCGGTTGGCCGTGAACAGGTCCGGGAGGTGATCCTGGCCGGCAATTCGGTGATGCATCATTTGTTCGGAGGACTGCCCGTGGAGGGGTTGTCGCGGCATCCCTTCGAGCCCTCGGATCCTGGACCGTTGGTTTTTCCGCCCTCGGCGTTGGCATGGGATCGTGTGTTGGGAGGGGATTCCGCGCGGGTGTTGTTTCTTCCCTGCCTTGGAGGTTTCGTGGGGAGCGATCTTTTGGCGGGGATTCTGGCAACCCGGATGCATGAGAGTGCCGAACCCATGGCGCTGATCGATCTTGGGACGAACGGGGAGATCGTCGTCGGCAACCGGGAGCGATTGTTATGTGCCTCGACGGCGGCGGGGCCGGCGTTCGAGGGGGCCAAGATCGGCATGGGCATGCGGGCCTCCACCGGAGCGATCTCGGAGGTTCGGGTGGAGGAAGGCGGACTGGTCTGCCGGGTGGTGGGCGGGGGGGCGGCGCGCGGGATCTGTGGGAGCGGGTTGGTGGATGCGGTGGCGTGTGGACTGGAACTCGGCCGGATCCAGAAATCCGGTCGGTTGGCGGGGGGAACACCGCTACGGTTGACGCCCACCGTGGAGATTTCCCAACGGGACATCCGCGAGCTCCAGCTGGCCAAAGGGGCGATTGCCGCCGGACTCCATATTCTTTCCCGACGCTGGGGAACCCGCGTCGAAGCCCTGGCCACGGTGCATCTTGCCGGGGCCTTCGGGAATTACATCAATCGATCGAGCGCGCGGCACATCGGGTTGCTGCCGTTTTCCCCGGAACGAGTTCGGCCCGCAGGGAATACTTCCCTCCTGGGAGCCAAGCTGGTCCTGTTTCGGGAGGGGGGCGACGACGAGGCCCGGTACCTCTCCCTGCGGCGTCGGGTGGAGCATGTCTCCCTGAACGACGACCCGGAGTTCATGGACACCTATGTGGCGGAGATGGCGTTTCCGGCGGCGCCTGGGGGCGGTTGAAGGAAAGCGCGGCGATCGACGTCGAATGGCCGTTGAAGACACCGGACTTCCGGGAGAGCGCTCTTTCCGGGGAATCTGGATTGCGGGTCGGTGCCCTGGGGGGGCGTCCCGCCGCGGACAAGGTTGCAGCGGTTGCAACAAGCCGCGCTTGCCGAGTCCGGGTGAGTCTGATGCGCTTGGGAACGACCGATGAAAGCCATGAAGAATCCGATGCGATGGGCGATGCTTCTGACCCTCGGGGCGGTGTGGTCGGCGACGGCCGCGCCCAAGGTGGGCGATGCCGCGCCTGATTTCAGCCTCACCGGCAGTGATGGGAAGACCTACCACCTGGCGGATTTCAAGGGCCGGAAGGGCGTGGTCATTGCCTGGTTTCCGAAGGCCTTCACGGGCGGTTGCACCGCGGAGTGCAAATCGCTGCGTGAGAACGGCGCCGAAATTGCGAAGGCGGGTGTGGCGGTGTTCGCGGCGAGCGTCGATGACGCGGCCACCAACAAGAAGTTCGCGGAGTCGCTGGGGCTCGATTACCCGATCCTTTCCGATCCGACCAAGACGACAGCCAAGGCCTACGGCGTGCTCAACCCCGCCAATGGTCTGGCCATGCGCTGGACCTTTTTCATCGGGAAAGACGGCCGGATTGCCGCCATTGACGATGCGGTTCAACCCACCGCCCACGGAAAATCCGTGGCCGAACAGTCCGTCAAGCTGGGACTCGGCAAGTGACGAAGGTCGGGCCGGCCGTCAGGCCCGGGGGACGGGGGCATAGACGTCGATGCGGGCAGGCGGCACGTTTTGCCAGACCCGGAACGAGTCGCGACGAACAAACCCCAGCGGTTCCTCCCACTTGCGGAGGGCGTACGTGTACTGGATCCAGTGGCCGCCATCCTTCACGACCGTGGCGATTTCTCGGATGATGGCGCGCACTTTGTCGGGGGGAAGCGAGCGCAGGGGCAGACTCGACACCACCTGCATGGGAGCCGAAGTTGGCAAGGCTTTCGCATGCCGGAGCAGCAATCGAAGATCGGCGGCATCCCCGCAGATCACCCGGACCCCGGGAAAACGGGAGCGGAGGAGATCGGCGAGAGCGGCGGAGCGTTCGAGTGCGATGAGTTGATGGGGAGGAACGCCCCGTTCAAGCAGAGCTTCGGTTACCACACCGGTGCCGGCTCCCAGTTCGACGACCAGGCCACGATCCGCCGGGTCCACCAGGCGGGCCATGCGGCGAGCCAGGAAGCGTGAGCTTGGGACCAGGGCGCCTACATCCCGCGGGCTGGAGATGGCCTCCCGCACAAAAATCGCCCAATCACGCAGGAACTCGATGGCACCCGAATTGGGAGCCGGACGTCCGTCCCTCGCTGGTATGGCAGTGGAAGCATTCAACGGCGGTATGGGATCAGTGTGAGGCGACGGCGGAGATTTGTACAGGGCGCGGGCGGTTGGTCCGGGAGTCACCAGACCTGAACCGATTCCGCCTCGAAGAGGGCGTTCAACAACCTGGAATAATCGGGATTCTCCACGGTCAGATCCACCACCTCGACCAGATGTCCCGGCAGCGCCTGTTCGGCACGGGTCACCACCTCGTTCAGGGGATCCATGGACTGGGTCAGGATGAGCAGGACGCGGCGCATGGGGGAGGGGGGCGGAAAGTGGGGAGTGGGGAGTGGGGAGCTCGCAGGTCGTAGGTCGTAGGTCGAGGTCAGAAGCGGAGGACGCAATCGGAGGCGGCGGCGAGTTGGGCGAGTTGGGCCACGGTGATGCGTTCATAGCGAACGGGGGTTTCCCCCAGGTCCGCCAGCAGCGGGGCTCCGGTCTCGACGTAGACGGGGCGTCCCCATTCCCCGACGATGGGCAGGTAGCGGGTGAAATTGTCCTCGTCGATCAGTTCATCGGGAAATTCCCGGAGGGCGAGCACGGCGGATTCGCAGAGGACGAGCGTTACTTCGACCTTTTTCCAGGCGCCCACGCCTGCGGCGATGCGGATGGCTTCGGCAGGTCGGGGGCTGGTGCGGGGATCGGAGTTGACGATGACAAGGGCTTTCACGGAGGGGTTGCCGGCGAAACCAAACTAGTTGAAGGCCACGAAGCGGTCGGTGCTGGCGATGAGGTCGCTGACGATGGTGAGGCCGGCGAAGGCGGCGAGGTCGTTGACGGGGAGATTCCGGCGTTGGGCACCGTAGGCGCAGGCATACAGCTTCAGACCGCGGCTTTTGAGGGACTGCAATTCCGGGTCGCCGACCCCGCGAACAGCGTCATCGATGCAGTACAAATACACGTCGACGCCCTGGTCGAGGGCGGTGGCCGCGAGACGCACCCCGTGCCGGAAATTGGCCTGCTCGGGGACGGAGGAGAGCAGGATGCCGAGTTTCCTGGGTGGGGGCGGTTGCGGGGTATTGGACATGGGGGCTTGGGGCAGGGTCAGGCGGTCTGGGTGGGCCAGCCTGCGGTGACCATGGCCTTGTAGCCGCCGGCGAGCGAATGCACGTTGCGATAGCCCATGCGCTGGGCTACTTCGCAGGCGAGGGCTGATCGGAAGCCGCCGCCGCAGTACATGATGATCTCGGCGTTGGGATCCGGGTGGAGCCGTTCGATGTCCCGTTCGAGAACCCCGCGGCCCAGGTGGCTGGCCTCGATGGCGTGGCCTGCCTGCCATTCGGAGTCCTCGCGCACATCGAGAAGGACAACGGCGGGGTTGGCGGCGAGCCGGGCGCGGGCCTGTTCGACGGTGACCTCCCTGACCAGGGGGCGGACGGCCTCCACGACCTTGAGAAAGCCGGGTGAATGCTGCATGCGTGGGATGTTAGGCGGGTCCCCGTTTCGGGCAATGGCGAAAGCCGTCCAAGCCTCGCTTGCACACCGGGTGGGGCTTGGGGGCAGAGTCCGCCTATTGAACCGGACCTCGAACTTTCAGGTGTGGCGGCCGGTGAACCGGAATCCCGGCCGTGGGGTTGGGGTGGGTTGGGTCGTGTTTGGGTTGTCTCCCAACCCTCCGGGACGCGCGTGGGCGCTGGTGTGGTTTGGTTTGCTGGCCTTGTTTGGAGTCGGTTGTTCCCCGTCCACCCTGGTGGCGCGGACGCTCCGGGTGGCGCCCAACCGTGTTCCTGAGTTCGCGAAGCCTTCCGCTCCCGTGATCCTGCGATGGCCCGGGGGATTGCTGGAACGGTTTCCTTCGGGAACGAACGAGGTGGGCCATCCGGCGGTCCCGCTGTACTGGCGGATCATTGAACCGGCCGACTATGGATTGACCCTTTCACTTTCCAATCAGGTCAGCGCTGGCCGGACCAATCACGAGTTCTCCTTTCGATTTCGACTGCCCAAGGAGGGTCTGCCCCCGGCGCGTCCGGCTCTGGGAACGGTGTTCTTGATCCATGGTTACGGGGTGGATGGGGATGCCTTGTTTCCTTGGGGATTGTACCTCGCGGAGGCGGGTTGGCGGACGGTGATGATGGATTTGCGTGGACACGGGTCTTCCGGGGGGCGCCGGGTGACTTTCGGGGTGCTGGAGACCAACGATCTCCGGTGCCTGAAGGAATCGCTTGAACGCTCCGGTCGGATTGCGGGGCCCTACGTGGCCCTTGGTCATTCCCTGGGCGCTTCCCTGGCGGTGCGGTGGCAGGCGGTGGATCCCTCGATCCGGGCCAGCGTGGCGTTGGGGGCTTACGCCGGGTTCGAGAACGCCGTGGTCCGGTTGCGGGATGGGTATGCCCGCTGGGTTCCCCGGGCCTGGGCCCGCGGGGCGGCGCAGAGGCTGCCGGGATTGCTTGGGGTGGAAAAGGAGGCGCTCGACACGGATGCCGCGATGCGCGGGAGGTCGTTGACGGTCTTTTTTGTGGCCGGCTGGGGGGATGTGGTGACCCCTCCGGAGGACAGCGGGGAACTTCGAAATCTGGCAGGCGGGGGAAGTGGATTCCTGATCGTCGCGCCGGCCAGCCATGAGATGCTGCCGTATCTTTTTCCCGATCACGGACGGCCGGTGGTGGATTGGCTTGCGGCAGGCCCGTGGTGCCTGTCGGCCGGGAGCGTGGTTGCGGCCGAAGCGAGGGAGTCCGGGGGCGGAAATTCGCGGTGATGGGTGGGAACGAAGAAGGCCGCCCGGGTGGGGCGGCCTTGGTGGATCGAGAGTGGAGGCGGGCGCCTGAAGTGTGCGGGGCCGGGCCGGGACCGTGGCGTCCGTTACTTTTTGTCGGCGGCGGGGGTGCTTCCCTGGCTGGCGTTGAGGGTCACGAGCAGATCGTCCGTGATGTCGTTTTCGCCGTTCGTATAGAGGACGATGGGCGTCTGGTTGATGCTGTCGGCCGCGGTGTCGATGACCAGGGTGAGGCCGAGTGTCTTGGCCTTGGAGACCACGGTCTCGCGGATTTCGCGGAGGATCTGGTCGCGCATGCGCCGGCGCTTTTCGAGCAGGGTGGTTTCGGACTGGCGCTGGAAGGCCTGGACCTGCTGTTCGGTCTGGCGGATCTCGATCAGCTTGTCTTCGGCGGCTTTTTTCCGCTTCTGCTTCTCCTCCGTCGAGACGGCGGCGTCGTTGGCGGCCTCCATGAGGGTTTTGTACTCCTCGTTGGCCTTCTTGTAGTCCTCGAGCATGCCCTTGGCGGTCTTTTCGAGGCCGCCTGCCTCCTCCTTGATCTTGGTGTCGGCGTCCTTGGTCTTGTAGTAGCCGTCGAAGACCTTTCGCAGATCGACAATGCCGAGCTTGATTTCAGCCTGGGCACCCAGCGGGAGGAGCCCAAGCAGGAGGGCGGTGACGAGACCTTTCAGATTCAGTGTCTTCATGGAGAATGGAATTCCTGGGGAAGTGATGCGATGGGATGCGATGGGGTTCAGGCCCTGGGCGGCAGGCCGGCGTAGGCCGTCTCGCGATGCGCCTGGGAGCCGTTCATGGGGATCACGTGCGGTCGGTTGGTCGGCGGCGCGGATTAGAATTCGCGGGTGTAACCGACGCCAAACTGGAACCGGCCACCGCTGGTGTCGTTGTATTCCTCGGCCGTGATCGGGAAGGCGTAATCGAGCCGAAGCGGTCCGATGGGCAGATTCAACCGGAGACCGATACCCCAGTTGTCGTTGTAGAAATTCTTCTGGGTGGGCCGGAGATCGAAGCTGTAGGGGTCGCTGTAGACCATGCCGACATCATAGAACCCGGCGAAGCGCACGCGGTCGATGATCGGGATCGAGTACTCGATGCCGCCGAACCAATACGTGCTGCCGCCGACCGGCTCGTTGTTTTCGTCGACGGGACCGACATCGCGGAATTGGTAGCCGCGAAGAGTGTAGAGACCGCCGAGGAAGAACCGGTCGAACAGCGGCACCCGGGGGGCGCCGTTGTAGGCTTCGGCGACGCCCATGCGTCCGGTGAATTCGACAATGTGACCTTCGGCGAAGCCCGGCAGGTACTGGGCGGCGCGGAGTTCGATCTTGTAGTAGTCCGTGTCGCCGCCGAACGGGCCGCCCGCGACCTCACCGATCAATTCGACGCGCTGGCCCTTGTTCGGGAGGATGACGGCATTGCGGCTGTCATAGGTGATGCTGGTCGAGACCTTTGACACCAGCCGGCTGCCTTCTTCCTGGGCGAGTTCGGGTGAAACGCGGGGGTTGGCGGTGATGATCGAGGAACCGTGCCCGGGACCTTCCTCGCGGGTGACGGTGGCGAGCAGGTCGGAGTCGTTGAAGTCGAGTTCGACGCCTTCGATGGTGTAGGCGACGCCGGCCCGGATCCATTCGTTGAGGGCCTTGGTCAGCCCGATGCGGGCGCCGGTGCGGCGCTCGTTGTACAGGGTGCTGAGGAACTGGTAGTCGCGGTGATACAGGTCGACTTCCAGGGCGAGCCGTTGTCCGAGGAACCACGGCTCGATGAAGGTGATGAGGTAGTCCTGGCGCTGGGTTCCGACCTGGGCGCGGACGCGCAGTTTCTGGCCGCCACCGACGAATAACGGCGGGTTGGCGAGGTCGAAGTTGCCCTGGCTCATCTCGGCGAAGCCGACGAGGCTGTCGACCGAGCTGAAGCCGGCGCCGACGCTGAAATTGCCGGTGTTCTTTTCCTCGACATTGACGACGAGGTTGCGGCGGTTGGCGATCGAGGTTTCCTCGGGCCGGGCGTCGATCTTTTCGAAGTACTGCAGACCGTAGAGCCGGTTGGTGCTGACCTTTACCCGGACGGTGTTGAAGATTTCGCCCGGGGCGACGGCCAGTTCGCGGCGGATGACGCGGTCCTTGGTCTTGGTGTTGCCCTTGATCTCGATTTTCTCGATGTAGGACTTGTCGCCCTCTTCGACTTTGTAGACGAGGTCGATGGTGTTCGAGACCGTGTTGGGCACGCGGACCGCGCGAAGCGTTTGTCCGAGTTGGACGTCGATGTAGCCGCGGGCTCCGTAGAAGTCCTCGACCAGTTCGATATCCTTGGCGTGAAGCTTGGGTTTGAAGGTGTTGCCCGGATTGAGGTTCAGGCCGTAAAAGACCTTGGTGCCCTCGCGCCGGCGCATGCTTCCGATGATTTCGTTGGTCGTGAAGAGCTTGTTGCCTTCGAATTTGACGGAGCCGACCTCGTAGCGATCCCCTTCTTCGATGACGAAGGCGACGTTGAGTCGTTTCGGATCGATTTCGTCGACCTTGATATCCTTCAGTTCGAAGTCGATGTAGCCCTCGTTGCGGTAGAACTCGGGCAGCCGTTCGCGGTCTTCCTGAAGGACTTCCTCCTTGAGGCGGCCGGAGCCGGTGAGCCAGGAGAACATCCAGCGGCGCCGGGTCTTGACCACCTTGCGCAGCTTCTTTTCCTTGAACGCGGTGTGGCCGGGAAAATTGACTTTGACGATCCGCTGCTTGGGCGCCTCGCTGATCTCGAAGGTGACGGTCCCGCGCCCGGCATTGTCGTCGATGTTGGGGACGTACTTGATCTCGGTCTTCAGGTACCCGGATTTCTCATAGAACTTTTTGAGCTCCTGGGTGTCGCGGAACAGGGCGGCTTCATCGAAGGGTTGGCCCACCTTCGAGGAGATCTTTTTGGACAGCTTCTTGGTGCTGAACTTGGCGTTTCCCTCGAAACGGATGTCGCTCAACGTGGGGCGGGACTGGACCCGGTAGACGAGATGGACTCCATCCGCCTCGCGGCTCTCCACCACCTGGATGTTGAAGAAGTAACCCGTGGCGTAGAGGTTCCGGACATCGTCGTCGATGTTGACCTTGCTGTACGGGTCACCGGATTTGATCCGGATGTTGGCGCGGACCAGATCATCGCTGACGGAACGCGGACCGACGTGTCGGACGTCGATGGATTTGACACTCGGTTCGGCGGTCTGGCTCAGGGCAGGCAGAGGCGTCAGCGCCACTGTCAGGCACAGAGGCACCCAGAAAAAGCAGGACCCGGGCGTTGGCAAGCTACCCTTGGGACGGGACATCGTCGGGGGCGACTTTGGCAGCGGGCTTGAAGCGAGTAAACCTTTTAAGGAACGTGAGCTCCACATCGCCGGTGGGTCCGTTACGCTGCTTGGCGATCAGGAGGCAAACCTGGACTCCGCTGCCATCGTCCCGCGGCACACTTTCCTCGTCCTCGCCCTCCTTCGCAGGTTTGTAGAGAAGCCCGACCAGGTCGGCGTCCTGCTCGATCGATCCGGATTCGCGGAGGTCGGAGAGTTTGGGTTTGCGGGACTTGTCCTTTTCGATTTCGCGGTTGAGCTGGCTGAGAATGATGATGGGAACCTCGAGTTCCTTGGCCAGGGCCTTGATGCCGGAGCTGATTTCCGCGATTTCCTGCTGGCGGTTGTCCTTGCCCCGGCGGGTGTCGGAGTGGAGCAGCTGGAGGTAGTCGATCACGATCATCTTGATCTGGTGCTGCTGCCAGAGGCGCCGGGCCCGGGCGCGGAGCTGGAGGATCGAGAGGCCGGAGGTGTCGTCGATGAACAGCGGGGCCCCGGCGATTTCGCCGGCGGCATGGGTGAGCCGGGGGAAATCGCGTTCGGCGAGGAACCCTTCGCGGACGTCGCGGAGGTTGACCTCGGCGCGGGAGCACATCATGCGGAGCACGAGCGATTCCGCGGTCATTTCCAGGCTGAACACGGCCACCGGTTGCTTCAGATCGATGGCGATGTGTTCGGCCATGTTCATCGCCAGCGAGGTCTTGCCCATGGAGGGGCGGGCCGCGATGACGATCATTTCGCCCTTGTGCAGACCGGTCGTCATCTTGTCCAGGTCGGGGAATCCGGTGCTCAGACCGCTGAGCATGCCCTGGCGGGCGTGGAGATCCTCGATGGTGTTGATGGCGGAATTGACCAGGTCCTTGATGGCCTTGGTTTCGGGCCGCTCGCGTTCCTCGTTGATCCGGAGGATGTCACGTTCCACCTCGTCCAGGAGGGCGGGGACATCGCTTTCGCAGTCGTACACCCGGCTGATGACCGTGGTGCAGGTCTGGAGCATGCGTCGGAGCAGGTGCTTCTCCAGCACGATCTCGACGTAGTACTCAAGGTTGGCGGCGGAGGGGACGGAGTCGGCGAGCTGATTGAGGTAGGTGAGACCGCCCACGGCCTCCAGCTGGTTGGCATCGCGGAGCCGCTGCTGGACGGTGATCAGGTCGACCGGCATCTGGGCGTCGTACATGGTGACGACGGTCGTGTAGATCGACTGGTGCCGGAGATCGTAGAAGGCTTCGGCACCGGGTTTGAGCAGCCGAAGGCATTCGCCGATGGCTTCGTTCGGGGCGAGCAGGAGACAGCCGAGGACGCCGCGCTCGGCGTCGGGGGCATGGGGTGGCAGGCGGTCGACGCGCTGCGTGGGGGCGGCGGACTCCTTCCGTTGCCTGGGGCGCCGGGGGGCCCGGAGGTCGGTGGTGGGGCCGGGCGGGGCGTCGTGGCCCCGGGATGGGTCAACGGAGTCGATCACAATGGGAGGCCGCAGGCAGCGGAGGGGCAGAGTCCCTGCCGGGGGTGGGCTTTTCGAGTCGAAGTTTGGGAAGCTTGCTCACGGGGTGGGAACAAGAGGTGGGAGACCGGGGTTGACACCGGGGCGGGTGGGGTCCCGGCTTGGCATTTGACGTCGGAGCGGGTGCCACCTTTACTGGCTCCCAAGGAATCACCGCATGAATACCAAGCTTTCTCGTCGTTCCATGTTGCGTCGGTCGGCGGCCGGGCTGGGCGTCGGTTGGCTGGCGTCGGCGGGAGGTGTGGCGGTTGATTTGGGGCGGCGCATGGAGGCGGCGGAGCGTCTGGGTGGCTTGAAGGGACGGATCAATCACTCGGTGTGCCGATGGTGCTATGACAAGGTTCCTTTGGAGGATTTGTGCCGGGCGTCGCGGGAGATGGGGATCACATCGATTGATCTGCTGGGTCTGGATGAAATTCCGGTGGCGAAGCGCCATGATCTGACCTGCGCGATGGTGAGTGGGATTCCGGGGGGGATTACCAAGGGATTGAACCGGAAGGAGAATCACGACGGCATCGTGGCGTGGTTCGAAACGGCGGCGCCGAAGGTTGCGGCCCTGGGGTGCGAGAACGTGATTTGTTTTTCCGGGAACCGGGCGGGCATGACGGATGAGCAGGGATTGGAGGTTTGTGCGGAGGGGTTGCGACGTCTGCTTCCGGTGGCCGAGCGGCACAAGGTGGTGCTGGTCATGGAGCTGTTGAATTCGAAGGTCAACCATGCCGACTACATGTGCGACCACACGGCCTGGGGCGTGGCGCTGTGCAAGAAGGTGGGGTCGGAGCGCTTCAAGCTGCTTTACGACATCTATCACATGCAGATCATGGAGGGGGATGTCATCCGGACGCTGAAAGGTGCCGCGCCGTACATTGCGCATTACCACACGGGGGGAGTTCCGGGCCGGAACGAGATCGATGATTCGCAGGAGATCTATTATCCGGCGGTGATGCGGGCGATTCTCGAGACGGGGTTCAAGGGCTTCGTGGCCCAGGAGTTCATTCCGAAACGCCCGGATGCCATGGCCTCCCTGCGACAGGGCGTGACCCTCTGCGACGTCTGACCGGATGTTCGGAATAGGCGAACCGGGGGGTCGGATGTCCGGGCATCGTCCGAGGACGTTGCCGGGATGGATCCTGGGTTTGGCGATTCTCTTTTGGGGGTGGCAGGCCGAGTTGCTGCCTTTGTCCTGTCCTCTGCTGGTTTTGGCGCTGGCGCCGGGCCGGGTGCGGCGGCGGTTTGAGTTCAGCCAGGTGGAATTCCACCGGGCGCTGGATGTCTGCTGGGTGCTGCTGCTGGGGGGCCTTCTCCTGGTTTATGGGCGTGAGCCGCTGGGAGGCGTGCTGCGATCGTTTTCGCGCTGGCTTCCGGTGGTGGCTTTTCCGGCGGTGATGGCGCAGGTCTGGTCGGCCCGGGGCTGGGTTCCTGCCAGTGCCCTCATTCCGCTGCCTGGATGGCGGCGTCAGGTGGATCCTTCGACTGTTTTCGATGTGGTTCCGATCTACCTCGCGATTTGTCTGATCGCGGCGAGCGTCACGGGAGCGGGTCGGCCGTGGTTTTATCCCGGAGTCGTGCTGGTGGGGGGGGCGGCCTTTTGGAGCATGCGAGCCCCCGGACTGCGGCCGGCGGTGGCGGCGGGTGCGTTGGGACTGGCGGCGGTGGGGGGGTGGTTTGCGGCGGGCGGGATCGGGGGGGTCCAGCAGTGGGTCGAGGCCAAGGTCCTGACGATGGTTGGGCGATGGCGCAGCGATGAGTGGAGCAGTCGCACGTCCCAGACGGCCATCGGCAGGACGGGCAAGGTGGGAGGATCCAGCCGGATCGTGATGCAGGTTCGGACGGTGGGGCAGGGGCCTTCCCCCCGGCGGCTCCGGGTGAGCGTGTTTACCGTGTGGCGCGGGGATGGAACCTGGATCGCGCCCAGGTTGGAGCCGGAGAAGGTGGACTCCGTGGGGGACGAATGGCGGTTGGACCGGCGTCCCGGCCGGGATGGTTCGGTGCTGGTGGAATGGGATCCGGAACGGACGACGAGGTTGCTGCCGCTTCCGGCGACGGTTCGGTCCCTTTCGGATTTTTCGGCCAGCCAGGTGATGCGGACGGGGTTGGGCACGGTGCGGGCGGATGTGAAGTCGGGGGTGGTGTCGTACCGGGCGGATTATGGTCCGGACGCCGAGTGGGAATTCCCGGCTTCCGAGGAGGACAAGAGGGGATTTTCGGAGGCGGAACTTCCGGGTTTGCGGAAGTTTGCGCGGGAGTTGGGTTTGGAGGGGCTTGCGGCTGGGGAGGTGGTGCAGCGGATTGGGGATTATTTTGAGAGGCACTTCCGGTACACCACGGATCTGGTGGCGCCGAGGACGGAGAACATCGAGGCCATGACGGCGGTGGGCCGGTTTCTGCATGGCAGCCGGGCGGGTCATTGCGAGTATTTCGCGACCTCGGCGACCCTGTTGCTGCGTTCCCTGGGGATTCCGGCGCGCTATGTGACGGGTTACGTGCTGGCGGGTGGGGAAGGGCGGCCGGGGGATCCGATCGTGGTTCGGGAACGCCAGGCGCATGCGTGGGTGCGGGTGTGGATCGACGGGGCGTGGCGTGATTTTGATCCGACGCCCTCCGGCGCCCTGGATGCGGAGCCTGAGCCCTCCGGTTTGCTGGCCCGGCTGGCCCGCGGTTGGAGTGATTTCAGATTTTCGGTTTCGCGCTGGTGGTGGTTGGGCGAGAAGCGCTTGTTGCGACAGGCCTACTGGCTTGCCATCCCGCTGTTGGCGGGGTTGCTCTGGCGATTGCGGCGGGTGCGCGAAACCGGTGCCGAGACGGAGGAGTCCACCGGGGACCTGCCTGAGATCGATTGGCCTGGAAGGGACTCCGAATGGTTCCGGGTGGAGCCGGCCCTCGAACGGGAGGGTTGGACGAGGCGTTCGGGAGAGTCCGCGCGGGAATGGTCCGCCCGGTTGATGGATTCCGGATGTCCCCAGGGCTGGGTGGCGAAGGTGGCGGGCGCCTATGGACTTCACCAGCGACTCCGGTTTGATCCGCGCGGATTGGATTACAAGGAGCGGGAGCGCCTGCGATCGGCGGCGACCCAGGTGGTGCAGGACGGGGTGCCGTCGGCCGGGGACGCGCTCAGCGGCGTCGCCACCAGAGCATAAGTTCCAGGCCGGTGCGGTTGGGGTAGGCCCGCGGGATCCAGCCTTGGATCAGTTCGAAGCCGGGGGTGAACCGCTGCATAAGTTCCTGCTGGGTGCAGCCGAAGGGCGGGCCGTCCCGGTCATCGATCATGTAATGCACGGCAAGCAGGTGGCCTCCGGGTTTGAGCCAGGCGTGGGCGGCCTGCGCGTAGCGGTCGCGGTCTGCTGGGTTGATCGCGCAGTAGAGGGTGTGTTCGAAGATCCAGTCGTAGGCCCCGGCGGGAGCGGGTTCGAGAAAGTTGGCGAGGCGGAAGGTGGCGGAGAGGGAGGCCTGGCGGGTGCGTTCCTCGGCGAGACGGATGGCGGAGGGGGCCAGGTCGAGGCCGGTGGCGGTGAACCCCTGGCGGGCCCAGGTTCGGACGTCATGGCCGGTGCCGCAGCCTGGGACCAGGACGGAACCGCGCGGCAATTCGGGGTGCTGCGTGAGAAAATCATCGAGGCCTGGCGAGCCTTCCCCCTTTTCCCAAGGAGTGTCTCCGGACTGGTAGCGTTGTTCCCAGGGCGTGGCGGCGTCGGTCATGGGGGACAGCGTGGCGGAATTCCGGCTCGCAGGGGAGTTCAACCTAGGGTTTGAGCAGGGCGACGATGGTGCGGAAGCGGGTGGGGTTGTCGCCGGGGTTCAATTTGGCGGTGTGATGTTCGCCGGCGTCCCAGAGATTGGGGGCGAAGGCGGCCTTGGTGGTGCCGAAGCTGACGTGTGTGTCGCCCCAGAGCGCATTGATGCCGTTGGGGTTCTTTGCGGACACGTGGGGGAGGGTGGCCCGGGTGTAGAGCAGGTCCGTGACGAGGGTTCTCTGGGAGGAGAACTGGGTGGTGCGGGTGGCGGTCTCCACCCAGTTCGACGGGCCCTTGGCAAGCGGAAGGTCGGACTGGGGGTAGTACATGTAATTGATGCGGACCCGGCCGCCCGACACCCGTGGCCAGGGGACGCTGGGGCTTTCGTAGTTTTTCATCTCCAACTTGATGGGGAGCGTGTCCGGGTGCCGGAGGCTGGGGTCGTAGAACGATTTCGGGGAGGCAATGATCCGGGAGGTGAAGAGGTGGCCCAGATTGGAAGGCCGGGTAAGGTCCGCGGCCTGGCCCTCGGTCCCTTCGAAGACCAGGTAGCCCATCCAAGGTTCCGAACCGACATTGCGTTCGGGGTCGAAAAGGGGCGGCGGGACGCGATCCGCGTGGTCATCCGAATAAAGGCTCAGACCGATCCCGATTTGCCGGAGGTTGTTCGTGCAGCTGGTCCGTTTGGCGCGTTCCTTGGCGGAGGCGAGCGCGGGCAGTAGCATGGAAGCCAGCACCGCGATGATGGCGATCACCACCAGCAGTTCGATGAGCGTAAAGCCGTGGAACACTCGTCGACCGGGGCGTTTCTCGGGGGGCATGGGGCATGAAGGACAAGCCGGGTCACTTCGGGCAAGCGCATTTGCCGGCGGGGTGCCTGAGCCTCTTGTGCCATGCGCGGGGCACCGGGTAGGCTGGCGCCATGCGAATTCTGTCGGGCATCCAGCCTTCGGGCACCCTGCATCTCGGGAACTACTTTGGCATGATGCGACCTGCGATCGAACTGCAGGAGCAGGGGGATGCCTATTACTTCATCGCGGATTACCACTCGATGACCTCGCTGTTCGACGCGGCCCAGCGTCGTCGCAACACCCTCGACGTGGCCCTGGATTTCCTGGCCTGCGGACTGGACCCGAAGAAGGCGGTGTTCTTCCGTCAGTCGGATGTGCCGGAGCACTGCGAATTGACGTGGTTGTTGAGCACGCTGACGCCGATGGGCTTGTTGGAGCGGTGCCACAGTTACAAGGACAAGACCGCGGCGGGAATTCCGATCAACCACGGCCTGTTTGCGTATCCGGTGCTGATGGCGGCGGACATCCTGATCTACGACTCGAACGTCGTGCCTGTGGGCCGCGACCAGAAGCAGCACGTGGAGGTCACGCGCGACATTGCCATCAAGTTCAACGAAGCCTACGGCACGACCTTTGTGCTTCCCGAACCGAGAATCCGCGAGACGGTGGCCGTCGTTCCCGGCACCGATGGACGGAAGATGAGCAAGAGTTACGGGAACACGGTGGATCTCTTCGGGGACGAGAAGGCGGTCAAGGCCAAGGTCATGTCGATCACCATGGACAGCCGCTCGATGGAGGAGCCGAAGCCGGATGCGGCGGAGAACAACGCCATCAAGCTGCTGAAGCTGGTCGCCCCCGAGGCGGTTGCGGCCGAGATCGAAGGAAAGCTCGCGGCGGGTGGCTACGGCTATGGCACCCTGAAGAAGGCCCTGTTCGAGCAGGTCTGGAACTACTTTGCCACCCAGCGGGCGCGGCGCCGGGAGCTGGAATCGAATCTCGATTACGTGAACCAGGTCCTCCGCGACGGGGCCGCCCGCGCGCGTGCCGTGGCGACGGTGGTCAACAAGCGCGCCCGGATCGCCTGCGGGCTGGAGTAGGGCGGGGGCGGAGTGGGGAGTGGGGAGTGCGGAGTGGGGGAGAAAGAGACTCAGTCCTGGCCGTCGTAGGTGCAGCCGCTGGTGCAGGTTTCCTTGACGGTGATCCGGCAGAGTTGCGGGAGCGTGGGCTGGAGATGCCGCCAGATCCAGCGGGCGAGATGTTCGCTGGTCGGATTTTCCAGGCCCGGGATTTCGTTGAGATACTGGTGATCCAGGGCGTCGTGGATGGGGCGGAAGGCCGCCTTGAGATCGGCGAAATCCATGACCCAGCCGCTGCTCTCCCCGACCGGGCCGGAGACGTGGATCGAGACATGGAAGGAATGCCCGTGGAGCCGGGCGCACTTGTGTCCGGGCGGGACATTCGGCAGACGGTGGGCTGCCTCGATCGTGAATTCCTTGAAAATCTCCATGCTCGACGCCGCGACGTCGGGGGGTGGTTTGCACCACCGATGCCCCATGGGTCACGAAGAATCTCCGGGGGGCTGAACGGCGGATGGAGGTTTTCTATCGTTCGATCTCGCCGGGCACTTGTCTGTCGGGAATCCCGAGTGCCCGTTCGATCTGTTGCTCGATGGCCAGGGCCTGATCGAGGTCGATGCCGTTGCCGAGAATCTTCCGGGTTCGACCGTCCCGTGATTTCAGCCAGACCTCATGGAAGGTCGCAGTGCCGTGGCGTTGCTGGCGCTGGTGTCGTCGGCAGTAGAGTTGATCGATCTGCCCGCGCTCGAGGGTCAGGTTTCCGGCCCAGGGAAACGGACCGTGGCGGATGGTCAGATCCGCGCGGCGCACGGTGATCACGGTCGAGTTGAAGAGGCTTGCGAGGGCCGAGTAGGTGAGCCCGACGCCCACGGCCACGTGGACCAACGGAAACACGATGGCAATCCAGGGCGCGTTTCCGCCGACTGCCTTGGAGTACCAGAAGACGAGGAAGCTGTCCCAGGCGATGCAGAAGAACACCAGGAACAGGACAGCGGGAGTAAACCAGCGTCGGCGAATTTCGAGATTATCACCGACGCGTGTCACCTGGAGCGACGTAGGAAGTGGAATCTCCTGCCGCGACCGCGTTCGACCCGCAAAGTCGTTGGACGGGTTGGAGGTGGCTTCAGGACTTCCCAGGGTCAGGGCGGTGCCGCAGTGGCTGCACTGGATGAAACCGCGGGAGGCGCCGAGGTCGCCTGGGATCAGCGGTGAGGCGCAGGACGGGCAGCGAAGGGCGACGGGTTCGCGGAGGTTCATGGGGCGATGACGCGGCAACATTCCGACGCTCCGGCCGGGAGCGCAAAGCCGAACTGGGCCGGGTCGAGGCTTGGGATTCGCGGAGTCCCGTGGGACTCTGACGCCATGCAAGGGCGTCGATGGCGAGTGTGCCTCGCTGGCTGGCTGGTGGTTTCGGGAATCCTCGGAGCCCCGCTGGAAGGCGGTCTCCTGGCGGTCGCGGCCGACGCCCCCGCGGACACGGCGGCGAGGCCTCGGGGGCCGGGGCGGGCGCTCCCTTCGAAGGAACTGCACAACCTTCACCGCGTCACTCCGTCGATCCTGGGAGGCAGTGCGCCCGCGTCGGAGGCGGCTTTCGCCGAACTGGCGGCGCTGGGGGTGAAGACGATTGTGAGTGTGGACGGGGCGCGGCCGGATGTGGCTGCCGCCCGGCGGCACGGTCTGCGTTACGTGCATCTCCCCATCGGCTACGATGGCATCAGCCCCGCGCGCGTGGCGGAACTGATCGCGGCGGCGAAGCGTTCGGAGGGGCCGGTCTATGTCCATTGTCACCACGGTCGCCATCGGGGCCCCGCGGCGATGGTCGTGATGTGCGCGGCTACAGCCGGCTGGGCGCCCGACCAAAGGCGCGCGTTTCTGGAGCAGGCCGGAACGGGCAGGGAGTACGCCGGGCTTTACGCCTCCGTGGCCAACCTTCGTGTTCCAGAGGCCGGGACGATCGCGGGCGTGGGCGAACTGCCCGAAGTGGCGAAGACCAGTTCCACGGTGGGCTCGATGGTGGCGATTGAGGAACACCTGGAACGATTGAAGTCCTCGCGCACCACTGGATTTCAGTTCGTGCCTGGACACCCCGACCTCTCGGTGCCCCACGAGGCGGTGCTGCTGTGGGAGCAGTTTCGCGAACGGGTCCGGTCCCCGGATTCCGTGTCGCGCGGGGCCGCCTATCAGGAAAGCCTTTCCGAGGCCGAGCGTCTCGCTTCGGTGCTGAAATCGTCATTGGCCGATCCGGACGTGAAAGCCGGAGATCGGGAGCGGGCGCTCCAACAGGTGGAGGCCAGCTGCGTGGCGTGTCATCGGGCGCATCGGAATGTGGCGGCGATGAAGTTGCCTTGACGGTGCGCGGTCGCGCTGTTGACACCCCTTGGTGGGGACGGACTAGCCTCGACGCGATGGCTAGACCCTTTGGCCGCTGGCTGACGGTGCTGGCGCTGGTCCTGGTGACTGGCGGGCACTGGATGGCGCTGCAATCCGTGGCTTGGGCCGGAATGCTGATCCGGTATTCCCAGCAGGGGAGTGTTTCGCAGGCCATTCTTCGGACCTTCGACGGCCAGCATCCGTGCCGACTGTGCAAGGTGGTCCGGGAGGGGCGTGCCGAGGAGCAGCGTCAGGATTCCCATCGGTCGGATCGCGGTGTCGCACGCAAACTCGACCTCCTGCCGGTGGCGGTGGATAGGGGGAATGCGAACCCCTGGCGCGAAGGACGTTTGGTGGTCTTTGGTCCGACGAGTGACATGCCTTTGCGGTTTTCTCCTCCGCACGTGCCTCCTCCCCGAGTCGACCTCTGAGTCGCACCCCAAACGCCGCGTTGCGGTTTTGTTGAAAGGACCTGGGCAGGGTTCAGTTTGATGGACCCGCCTCCAATGCGGATGTGCCGGCGGTGGAGCTTTTCTTGCGAGGCTCGTGAACCCAGTCGGTAGCCGGGAACCAATGCGGGGGTTCGTGGTCCCGGGCATTCCAATTCAATCCCATCCATCCCATCGGGCTTCGGTCGCGCCCGGTTTCAGCAAGACGACCGGTGAATCCGATGATTTCGACGGTCAACCATTCTGCGGTTTTGAGTCCCGGGACGGGCAGTCCCGTTTGTCAGGGAGCGGTCGTGGGTCATGGGGGCGGGCTTCGTCTTCCGTGGCTGAGACGGCTGCGGTGGACGGCGGTGGCCGGACAGACGCTCACGGTTCTGGCGGTGGTCCATGGCATGCATGTCCAACTTCCGATGGCGGCGGTGTCCTGGGTGATCGGGGCGGCGGTCCTGACTAATCTGGCACTCCATCGGGTCCCTCCGGGTCGGGGCGAAAGAATGGGCTTTCTGGCGGCGGTGCTGGGGTTGGATGTCGTGCTGTTGACGTCCGTTCTTCACCTGACAGGCGGTCCTCACAATCCCTTTGCGACCTTGTTTCTCGTCCTGGTGGCGGTGGCGGCGGTTTCGCTGACGCCCGCATGGACGGCGGCGGTGGCGGTGGGTAGCTGCCTCGGTTACGGGTGGCTCTTCCTGGGGCGGGGATGGTTCGCCCGTCCCGGGGATCCAGTCTGCGGCGTGGGTCCCGATCTGCCGTTGTCCATTCACCTTCAGGGCATGTTGACGGCGTACGGGCTCACGGCGGGTCTGGTGGCCTTCTTCGTGGCACGCATGCATCAGGGCATGCGACGCCATGAAATGGAACTGGCCCGGGTCCGGGAAACCGTGGCGGAGAATGAACGGTTCGCGGCGCTGGCCACCCTGGCGGCCGGCGCAGCCCATGAACTCGGAACACCGCTCGGGACCATGGCCCTGGTGGCGGATGACCTCGCCCGCAGCACCCGGGCCGGTCGACCTGATCTGGCGGCGGACGCGGACCTGATCCGCCGGGAGGCGTTCCGGTGCCGCTCCATTCTCGATCGCCTGCAGAATGCGGCCGAAGACGCGCCCCGGGCGATCGGCGTGTCGGAGTTGGTGGAGGACCTGCGGCGGGTGTTCCCGTCGGCGCGTTTCGACATCGAGGCCGGGACGGCGTCGGGGACGCTCGTGGCTCCGGTGGAGGCGCTCCGTCAGGCGCTGTGCAATCTGGTTGGGAACGGCCAGGACGCATCCCCCTCGGGAAGCCCGGTGCGGGTTGCGGTGGGTTTGGTGCCGATCGGCATCGAATTCCGCGTCGAGGATTCCGGGCCGGGCTTGAGCGAGTCCGCCCGGGTCCATGCCGGGGAACCCTTTTTCACCACCAAACCGGTGGGGCGCGGAACGGGGCTTGGATTATACCTTGTCCGACTGCTGGCGAGGCGGTTGGAGGGGGATTTCCAGTTGGAATGCCCGTCAGGAGGAGGCACCCGCGCCATCCTGCGGCTCCCGATGCGAGCGGGGGGAGGTGCCGCATGAGCGAAGGTCCGAGGATTCTCGTGATCGACGACGATGCGACGTTCCGGGAGCGGTTGAGTCGGGCCCTCTCGGATCGGGGGTGTCGGGTGTGCTCCGCAGGAGCGGCGGAGGAGGCCATTCAGGCCTGGGAGGCCGAAGCTTTCGAGGGGGCGGTGCTCGACCTGCGGTTGGTGTCGGCGTCCGGGTTGGATTTTATCGGGCGCTTCCGGGAACGCCGTCCCTCCGCACGAATCGTCATTCTCACGGGATTCGGCAGCCTTGCCACCGCGATGGAAGCCGGGCGTCGGGGGGCGGCGGAGTACCTCACCAAACCGGTGGACCCTGATCGTCTGGTGCAGGCTCTTCTCGGGCCACCGGGCTTCGCCCGTTCCCCGGAGGCGGCCGGTCCGACCGTGCTCTCGCTCGAACGCGTCGAATGGGAGCACATGCAGCGCGTGCTCACGGAATGCCGGGGCAACATCTCGCGCACCGCCCGGCTGCTGGGGATCGACCGGCGCTCCCTTCAGCGCAAACTCGCCAAGTATCCTCCCCGCCAATGAATCCGACGATCGAAGTTGACGTCGGTAGGCGGGATGGGGTGCGGCAAAATGCCGCAGTGTCGATCTTTGCCCGGCGGTCCCTCCCGGGGAACCCTGGCTGGGCGGAGCATCCCGACCTTGTCGGGGAGGGTAGGGCGACCTCTCCGAGGACGCCGCACGCGAGGGGGCCATGGAGGGTCGGCGCGCCTGAAAAAAGAGCCCCACCCACCGATCAGGAAGGCAGCGGCCGCTGGGTGAACATCAACTATCGAAAATGCCGGAAGCAAGGCACTGACATGAAGACAATCGTGAGGATCCTGGGACTGGCGTGGTTTTCCGCATTCTGCGGGGCGGTTGCCGGAGTGGCCGCCGAGGTGGCGACAATCCCTCAGGCGCCAGGCCAAGCAGGGAAGGCCGGATCGGGGAATTCCCGCGGACGGGAGGTTCTTCAGTTCGAGATCCGGGGCACCCACTGCGAGGGTTGTGCGCGGGGAATTGCCTCCGAGTTGAAACGAGTGCCCGGCGTCGTTGGTGTGGAGGTGTCTCATCCGAAACGACGGGCGTTGGTCACGGTGGAATCGGGCCGGGTGGATGAAGCCCGGGTGGTGAGTGTGGTGAAGGAGGCCGGCTACGAGGCGGTGCCCGTGAGCCGGCCGGCGGGGAAAACGCGGCGCCCTTGAGTTGGGCAGGCTGTCCGCGTGTCAGGCCGTCGGGGTCGGCTCAGGAGCCGCTCTTGGCGGCGGCGTGCAACGAGGCCACGGAGGCGAATAGCCGCTGACGCCAGTAGGGGATCGGCGCCATGAGCAGGGTTCCGGTGCCCTCGTAAATGCGGACGAATCCCTCCCCGGAGGTCATGGAACCCAGCAGGGATCGGGTCGCCCGCTGGGCGGAGTATTGGATGTTGCCGGTGCGCGCGAGCACGTACCGGCCGTCGACGACCAGCCGGTCGTTCTGCAGTTGCATCACCTCCACGGGTCCCTGGGCCTGGAGGACAATCTGGCCGTGGCCGCTCAGCTTGGTTTGGAAGTCGACGAAGCCTTCGCCGCTGATGAGCGAGGTGAGGGCCTTCTCGCGGTGGAGTTCCACGGCGATGCCCATTTCGGAGGCCCAGTAGGCGCCGCTCTCGGCGATCCAGGTGTGTCCACCGGATTCAAACACATAGAACCCGCCGAGGGACGGTTCGAGAAACAGTTCACCGGTGCCGGTGTAGGTCGGGCGAAAGATGGTTTCCCCGGAGGCGAAGGCCTTGAGCATGCCGCCCAGGCCGGGTGCCTTGGATTCCATGGTCAGATTGCCGCGCATGTAGTACAGCGCGCCGGCCTCGGTCCGGACGGTTTCGTTGTTCAGGGTGGCCTTCACTAGGCGCACACCCTCCTGCTCGATCACTTCAAATTGGGCCATGGCTCCGTAGGGTGCCCCGAACCCCGACTGGCGCAAGTCGGGGGTGCTGCCCGCGCTGACCAAAGACCTGTCCTCCTATCACTGTCCCCCTATCGCCAGGGCAAGGTTCTGCCGGAGGACATGAAGCGGTTGGCCGATTGGATCCTGGGGTACCGCTGGGACTCGGTGCTCGCCGACTGATCGTCCCGCCGGTTGTCGGTCCGGGGTTGCGCGAGGGGCCGTGAGGAAGGATTGCGAAGACGCCACCGCAAGCCCGTGGATGGGCGGCGTCAAACCGGCGACACAAAATGACAAGCCAGCGTTAGCCGGTGCTGCGAGGGATGACTCATTGTGCTCGTGTCGCGGGTGACCGTGGTAGCGCCGTCTCTGTCGGGCGGACGCCGGATCCGCGACGCCACGTCGGGTGTCTCTGTCATGTCGAAGCATCGTTCCATAGCGGGGAGCCGGTTCCCGCGAATTTCGTTCGGGGCACGGCCTTTCCTTTGTCTGCTGGCGGGTCGGATGGTGGTCGGGGGAGCTGAATTCCCGGAGGCGGGGAGTGCGCCTGAGGGGGCGGTGGAGTTGCCGGCGATGACTGTGTACGGGGAGGCGGAACATGAGGGCGTTCGACAGGACCCGTTCCTGCCCCCGGTGCAGTCGACGGAGATTTTTTCCGGCAAGAAGGCGACCGTCATTGATCTCGATGCCCTGCCGAAGGTGCAGGCGAACAATTATCGTCAGGCGCTCATCCAGACGCCGGGCCTCTTGTACAGCGAGGAGACCACGCCGCTGGTGAGCCTGGGTTACCGGGGCCTGGGGGAACCGCACCGGATGCAATTCCTGCAGGTGCTCAAGGACGGCATTCCGATCCATGCTGATCAGGTGGGATATCCCGAGGCGTACTACACGCCGCCGCTCGACGTGGTGGATCGTTTGGTGTTTCTGCGGGGCGGATCCTCCCTGATGTACGGCCCGCAGCCCGCGGGGGCGCTCAACTATGTGACCTACATGCCGCGGCGGGATCGTGAGTTGTCCGGGAGGAGTTATCAGACCTTTGGTTCGGATGGCCTGTTCTCCTCGTACAACGCGGTGGATGGAACGTCGGGACGTCTCGGTTATCTGGGTTACTACAATCACCGTCAGTCGGAGGGATTCAGGACGGCCAACAGCGATTACCGGCTCGACGGCGGACACTTCAAGATGGTGCTCGATGCGGATCGGCCCGGGCGGTGGGTGCTGGCCATGGACGCCTACGAGGAGCAGCACGGCGAACCGGGAGGCCTGACGGCGGCGGCGTTCGAGGCCAATCCCGAGAAGTCGACGCGTTTGTACGATCGATTCCAACTCCGTCGGTATGTTCCGTCCCTGACTTACTCCCAGGATTTCGGGGAGGATTCCCTGCTCGAGGTGAAGTCCTGGGGCGGTTACTACGACCGCTTCAGCAAACGTCAGAACGGGGGTGGTTTCGGCCTGGCCCCTTCCGGGACCGCGGCGTCGTCGAACAGCATCGAGCGGCAGGAATTTTACACCGTGGGGACGGAGGCGAGGGTTCGCCACGATTACGCCTTGTGGGGGGAGACCTCCACGCTGACCGCGGGGGTGCACTTCTATCATGGCGACTCGCCCCGCACGGATCAGCGCGGCGCCGCGCCGGATGCGGAGCATGGCGTGGTCACCAGCAGTTCGGAGCGGACAGTGAATTACGGAGCGGTGTTCGCGGAGAATCGTTTTCAGGTGGGGAAGTGGTCCCTCACCCCGGGGGTGCGGTTGGAGAACATCTCCCAGGATGTCCGGGTGGTGCGCCCGGGGACGGGCGGGGTCGCCGTGTCCGAAAAGGAGCGCACGGAGTTCAAACCGCTGGTGGGGCTTTCAACCGCGTATGCCCTGCCGTGGAGCAGTGAGGCGTACGGATCCGTCGCCCAGGGCTACCGCCCCACCGTCTTTACCGAATCGGTGGTGCCTGGGGCGGGAACCGTGGTTGGGGGAGATGTCGATCCGACGACTTCCTGGACCTACGAAGTCGGGTATCGGGGACAGCCGCGGGATTGGGTGTCCTGGGACACCAGCTTGTTCCTGGCCGACCTCGACAACAAATACGGCGGCACGGTCACGAGCGGAGGGCGGACCGAGTTGCGGTCCGTGGGGCGGACGATCAACTACGGTTGGGATCTGGCGATGGAAGTGGACCTGGCGGGAGTTTGGGCCGCTTCGGAGGGGGAGGTGCGGGTGGCGGCCGACCGGACGCATCGATGGATTCTGCACGGCGGTCTGACGTTGATGGAGGCGGGGATCCACGGAGGAGCCCAGGATGGCCGGACGCCGCAGTATGCCCCGGCGCGAATGGTTCGCGGTGGCTTGATGTATCGATGGAAGGAACGCGTCAAGGTGGCGATGCTGGGAACGCATCTCTCGGAGCATTACGCCACCGACGACGAGAATCCCACGCGGCGGATCCCAGCGTACATGACCTGGGATTTGACGGCCGAGGCCCGGGTTTGGAGGGAGTGGGTGTCGGTGGTTGGCGGCATCAACAACCTTTTCGACGAGGAGTACTATGCGCGCGTGCGCGGGGATGGGATCGATCCTGCCTACGGCCGGAATTTTTATGCGGGCGTCCAGGTGGAGTTCTGATCCGTGACCTCCGTGGATCGGGCCGGTCGTGTGGGGCGGTGGTCTTGTGCGGGCCGGGGGATGTTCATGGCACGCCCGGAAGGGCTGCCTGGCACGATTCGCAGATGCCGTAGACCACGGGGAGCTGGCCCCGGGGTGAGGCTTTGGCAAGAACCGAGGGCCCATCGCATTCGACCCACCGGCCATTCTGGAGGACGCGCCCGCAGGAACTGCACCGCCAGATCGCTGCCGCCGGGTCGTAGGTCGGGTAGACCGGCTTGGACCGGGCCACCCGTTCGAGAATGGTGTGCTCCAGAAGCAGGTTCCCGTCTGGCTCCGGAATGAGCCGCATTCGCATGAACCGTCGTTCGGTGGGCGAATCGCAGCGGTAGGCGACATCCCGGATCCTTTGGCAATTCCGGGCGACCGAAAGGAGGGACTTCAACCACATGCGGGTGACGTCGCCCGTGATGTGATCCCAGAGGGAGGTTCCTTCGATCGATTTACCGAGACAATTGCCTCCCTGGTTTGCGAGGGCGAAGCCGTCCCAGGTCGAGGACACCCAGAGGATCTCGTCCCGGGCATTCAGGCGGTAGGCGGTTTCGGCGGGAGGGGAGGGACTCTGATCGTTCATGGGGGGTGTCGGAAGGACTCGTTTTCCGTGGCGCTCGGCGAAGGGGTGCCGTCAGAATTCCGGCATGATCGAGTCGGACAATCCGGGGCGGGGGCTGCGACCGCAGAAGACGGAGGGGCCATGACCGCGCCGGATCGAGGTGGGGATTCCGGGGACAAGGCGGCCGGGTCCCTTCCCGAGCCGACCCCGGCCGACGTGAGGATTTTCACGTGGGCCCTGGCGTTGCTGGGGCTGCTTTCGCTGTCCGTGGTTCTGGGAACCATCGCGTGGCGCGCGCGGCGGGATCGCGAGGCGACCCGGTCGGAACGCGTCGTCCGGCAGTTGGTGGATTTCCAGCTGACCGAACGTTCAGGCCGCACCGTGATGCGATCGCAAATGGATGACAAGATCCTGGTGGTAAACTTTGTTTTCACCGGGTGCTCGGTTTCGTGCTTCGAAATCAGCCGGCGCATGGCGGAAGTTCAGGAGCGGTTGCGGGGCCGGTCGGATGTCCAACTGGTGTCCATCACGGTCGACCCACGGAGCGACACACCCGAGGTGCTGGAAAAATTCGCGAAGCGCCTGAAGGCGGATCCGGAGCGCTGGCTCTTCCTCACCGGGGAACGCGACGCGGTCTACCGACTGATCGGGGAGAGCTTCCTGAAACGTTCCGACGCGGATCCAACCCCCGATGCGATCGCCGCGGACGGGATGCCCGGGGACTTTGAGCATGCCGAGCGCATCGCGGTGGTGGACCGCACGGGGCGGGTGCGCTGTTTTTTCGACGGCATGAAGCCGCATATCGCGGATGAGATTGTCGAAGCGGTGGAGGAGTTCGGGGGAAAGGTCGCACCATGAATTCGACAGGAGCCACGAGGACGGCCTGGAATCGAAGACTGCCGCATTCCATCCGGCGATGGGCTGCGGCTTGGCTGCCGGCGATGGTGCTTCTCGGGGCCGGTTGCGGGAAGGAGAAGGAAACGCCCGGCGAACGTTCGTTCACGGTCCGCGGTGTGGTCCGGGATTTTCCCGCGGACGGAAGGTCGGTGGTGGTCCGGCATGAGGAGATCCCTGGTTACATGCCGAAAATGACCATGGATCTGACCCTTTCGGACACCAACGAGGTCCGTGGACTATCGATCGGGGACAGCATCGAGTTCCGGTTGGTGACGCGTGCGGAGGATCATTTCATTGATCGCATTCGACGTTTGGGTGGGGAACCCGCCCGGACGAACGCGCCGGTTTTGGCGGCTCCCGAGCCGGCCGGGGTTCCCCTCGCGGCACGGCCCCGCATGGACGAACTGAAGCCCGGCGATCCGGTGCCTGAGATCCGGTTGGTGTCCGAGGAGGGCCGGGAGCTGCGGATCTCGGAGCTTCAGGGACGTGCGGTGGCCATGACCTTCTTTTTCTCCCGCTGTCCGATTCCGGATTTCTGTCCCCGGATGAACCGCAATTTTCTCGAGGCGCGCGAACGCCTGCGCCGGGACGCCGGTGCCCCGAAGAACTGGCTGTTTCTGTCGGTGTCCTTCGATCCCGAGTTCGATGGTCCGGTGGTCTTGAAGGGCTATGCCAAGGCGTACCGGGGGGCCAATCCGGAGGGGTGGGTTTTTGCCGCGACCGGCCCCGGGGCGTTGGAGGTGCTGAAATCGGGATTTGATCTCAAGCTGGCGAGGGACGGGGGTGGATACTCCCACAACCTGCGAACGGTGGTGATCGACAGCAAGGGGCGGGTTTTCCGGATGTTCGATGGAAACCGTTGGACGCCGGCGGAACTGGCGGAGGCGATGACGACTGCGGCGAGGGTGGGGGAAGTCGATGGAGCGGGCGGGGAGGTTCGCTGACCCTGCTGGATCGATTAAGGGCGCCAACGTAGCGGGGGATGGAAGAAACGGAAGGGCTTGTGAAAAAAATCACAAATTCACCTTGTCGCACCTTTCTTCGTTGCTAGCGTTTGCGCGCCGGCAATTCCCCAGCTGGCGGTCCACCCCATGCAGACCAGCGAATACGGCTACAATTCCAAGATCGAGGGCGACGTTGTTATCTCCCGCCTGGACACGGTTCTGGCTTGGTTCCGCGAGAACAGCCTATGGCCTATGCCGATGGGTCTGGCCTGTTGCGCCATCGAGTTGATGGCCTCCGGGGCGAGTCGGTTCGACATCGCGCGATTCGGCATGGAGGTCATGCGGTTTTCGCCCCGGCAATCGGACGTGATGATCGTGGCGGGCACGGTCACCTACAAGATGGCGGGTGTTGTGCGGCGCATTTACGAGCAAATGGCCGAGCCGAAATGGGTGGTGGCGATGGGAGCTTGCGCCTCGACCGGCGGGATGTATCGGAGCTACGCGGTGCTGCAGGGCGTGGACAACATTGTGCCGGTGGATGTGTACGTGGCGGGTTGTCCGCCCCGGCCGGAGGCGCTCCTGGATGCGCTGATCAAGCTGCAGAAAAAGGTTTCCCGCCAGCCGGTGGTGGCCGATCTGACGATCACGGCGGCGTTGAAAGGGGCCGCCCGTCCCGCGACCAAGGCCCTCCCTCTGACTGTCTGATCCCATGCCTACTCCACGCGAACTGGCTGGCAAGCTCCGGGAACGCCTCGGCGACCTGGTCTCGGATCCCGTAGAATTCCGCGGTGAGGCGACCGTGACGGTGGCCGACCCGGAGCGAATTGCCGAGGTTTGCGCGGTGGCGAAGCGGGAGTTGGGCTTCGATTTTCTGGTGGACCTTTCGGGCGTCGACAACCTGGGCGAGGATCCCCGCTGGTCGGTGGTCTATGAGCTCCATGGCCATGGCCATGGGTGCCATCTTCGGTTGCGGACCTCGGTGGGGGAGGAGCGCTCTGAACTGCCCTCGGTTGTTGGAGTGTGGCGGACGGCAGGTTGGCATGAGCGGGAGGCCTACGACATGTTTGGCATCCGGTTCCGTGGCCACCCCGATCTGCGGCGGATTCTGATGTGGGAGGGGTATCCCTATTTCCCGCTTCGCAAGGACTTTCCCCTGGCCGGCAAATCCAGCGAGGTTCCGGAAGTGGCCTTCACCAAGCCGGCCCCGCTTGAGGGCGGACCTTTTGTGACGGTGGCCGGCGGGGCTGACACCATCGCCCGCGAGCCGCGGGTTCGGACGCCGGAGGATCGGTAAGTTGCTGGTGTGAAAGTTTTTGGCGGAGCAACCCCTGACGAACAATCCAAGCGCGAATGTCGACGACCCAAGAGATCCAGTTTCGCGATCCGGCGGCCCGAGCCATGGCAGGCGCGACCGCGGAATCGGTGACGGCCGAGGGGGGCGGGGGCGAACTGCGGGAGATGGCCGGGGACAGGATGGTCCTGAACATGGGACCGTCGCATCCGTCCACGCACGGGGTGTTGCGGATCGTGCTCGAGCTCGACGGCGAGACCATCGTGAAGGCGGATCCCGACATCGGGTATCTCCATCGCGGGGACGAGAAGATCGCGGAGAACACGACGTACAACCAGTTCGGGCCTTACACGGACCGGTTGGATTACCTGGCGCCTCTGGCCAACAACGTGGCTTACGCTCTGGCGGTCGAGAAGCTGATGGGCCTGACCCTGCCGCTGCGCGGGCAGTACATCCGGGTGATCTGTTGCGAACTGGCGCGGATTTCTTCCCACCTGCTGGGCGTTGGCTGCTTCGCCATGGACGTCGGTGCGTTGACCGTGTTCATGCACACGTTCACGGAGCGTGAGAAGGTTTATAACCTGGCGGAGAGACTGACGGGGGCCCGCTTCACCACCAGCTACACCCGCGTGGGTGGCCAGACCCGGGACCTTCCCCACGGCTGGTTGGATGGCGTTCGCAAGTTCTGTGACGAGGTGACGGTCGCCATTGATGAGTCGGACAAGCTTCTGACCCGGAACCGGATCTGGGTCGATCGGACCAAGGATGTGGGGATCATTTCGGCGGCGGACGCCATTGATTTCGGGATGACCGGCCCGAACCTGCGGGGCAGCGGGGTGAGCTACGACGTGCGTCGAGCCGCGCCGTATCTGGTTTACGACCAGCTTGATTTCGAGGTGCCGGTTGGTTCCGTGGGCGACTGTTACGACCGCTATCTGGTGCGCATGGAGGAAACCCGGCAGAGCGTGCGGATTCTCCGTCAGTGCCTGGACCGCATTCCCGGCGGTGCGGAGAACCCGCATAGTGAGCCGATCAATGTTCCGGACGGCAAGGTGTTCCTGCCGCCGAAGCAGAAGGTGCTCACCGGAATGGAGGAGTTGATCCACCAGTTTCTACTGGTCACCCAGGGCATGAACGCGCCCAAGGGGGAGGTTTACTTCGGAGCCGAGAATCCGAAAGGCGAACTCGGTTTCTACATCCAGAGCCGGGGAGGCGGCACTCCCTACCGCCTCAAGATCCGCGCCCCATCCTTTGTGAACCTGAGCATCCTCTCCCACCTGCTGCCTGGGCACATGATTTCGGACACGACCTCGATCCTGGGGTCCTTCGACTTTGTGATGGGCGAATGCGACCGCTGAACGATCCGATCCATGGCTTTCGAAGTTCCAGCCGAGTTCGAGGGTGAGATCGATGCGTTGATCTCGCGTTATCCCGTGAAGCGCAGCGCCTCGCTGATGCTGCTCCACGCCTTGCAGGAGAAGTTCGGGTGGATCTCCCCCGAAGCTGTGGAATGGACGGCCCGCAAGCTGGGGCTCCAGCCGATCCACGTCTTCGAACTGGTGACTTTCTACCCGATGTTCCGCCAGGCACCCGCGGGGAAGTTCCAGTTCAAGGTCTGCCGCACCCTGAGTTGTGCGCTCGGGGGCGGTCATCAGCTTCATCACCACCTGTGTCAGAAGCTGGGACTCGATCCGGCGAAGCACGGGATCCAGACCACCCCTGACGGCCGGTTTTCAGTGGAATTCGTGGAGTGCCTCGCCAGCTGCGGAACTGCGCCGGTGATGATGGTGAACGATGAATTCCACCAGGGCGTCACCACGGTCCAGGCCGATGCTGTCGTGTCCCGCTGCCGCTGACCTGTTCCCCCGCACTGCCCATTTCTCCAACCCTCCCCATCAAGTCACCCACCCACGCCGCGTGAATCCGTCGACCGCCCAAACCACCT
>CAYZAE010000005.1:0-40431 GCA_964476125.1 uncultured Verrucomicrobiota bacterium
AAACTGGATCCGGACCATCCTGTGAATCTTGTCCATCCTGTCCAAAATCTCCTGACGACATGTCATGGACTAAATCGGAACTGACCCCGAACGACAGAAGTGACCGACGCGGGCGGCCAGTGGCGTCCGAATTGGAAACTGACGCGGCCCGCCCGCGTTCGGTCCAGTGATCTGGTTCGGCATCATGGAATCGGTCCTACCTCCGATACGAGGTCCAGAATCTTCTGTGCAACTGGAAGCCGCGCCTTCCAACGCCGCCAGCCAGACAAGCCCATGTGGCCTCGCTCCATCTTCACCAAGTGCTCTGCAACTGCTCGTGCCGAACGCGTTCCAACGGCGACATCATAGACGCCACGAACGTATCCGCGATACTCGTCCTGAGCTTGAGGCACGGCAGCGATGCCAATCGGATCCCAATCGTGCAGCAGGACTGCATCAATCTGGCGGTGAACCTCGGCGATCTTGTCTATGTCGATCTCGCTCATCGTGCGAATGCCGCCGAACCCCGGGCTGAGGGGCGGAATCCCGTCGGGGGATTCCGGAGGCATGGCCTCAACGATTCAGCCAGGAGACGATGCTTCGGGTGACCAGGTCGGGGGCGTCCTGGAGCACGAAGTGATCCGCCTCGGGCACGGTCACCAGGGTGAGATCGCGTTCCACCCAGTTCCACGTGCCTTCCAGGGCGGGATGCAGGAGCGCCTTGTCGCGGAGGCCGTGGATCAGGAGCACCGGGCACTGCACCTTGACCACCGGGGTGGGGTCCTCGGCGTAGGGTTCGCGCGGGTAGTTCCGACGGTAATAAGCCAGCATGGCGGAGAAGTCGGAGCGTTCGAACACCTCGACGTAGCGGGCCCGGGCGACCGGGTCGCGGACCCAGGAGGCGAGACCGGTGGCGGTGAGGTTCAAGTGGGCCCCAGGGCGTTGGAACTCGCGGGCGTACGCGCTGTTCTTCCGTTGTTCCGGGTTTCGGACCAGTTCCCGGGCGATGCCGCGGGGATGGGGGAGGTTCAGAACGACGAGTTTCTCGGTCAGTTCCGGGTGGGCCATGGCGAAGGTCCAGGCGATGGCGCCACCCCAGTCGTGGCCGACAATGACCGCGCGCTGGGCGCCTGCGTGGCGGACGACCGCGGCGACGTCCTCGACGAGCACGCGGAGGTCGTAGGACTCATCCCCGGGAGGTCGGTCGCTGAGGTTGTAGCCGCGGAGATCGAGGGCGAGCACGCGGTGGGTGCGGGCGAGGGCGGGCATGGCCTCGCGCCAGGTCAGCCAGCAGTCGGGAAAACCGTGGAGCAGGACCGCGATCGGCCCCTGGCCGAGGGCGGCGTAGTGGAGTCGGACCCCCTGGTTGGTGGCGTAGCCGTGGGTCACCTGGGACTCGATGTCGAGTCGGGCACCGGGTTCGGCGGCGGGAGCGGCCGGGCCCTGGCTGAGCAGGCCGAGGAAGAGCCCGAGCAGGGGGGCAAACCGTAGGAGCGGGGGGTGAAACATGGGAAAGGTGGCAAATCGCGGGTTAACTTTCTTTTGAAATACCCCGGAGTCTGCCCACAATGCCCGTCCATTTTGGCATGAAGCGATCGCACCACTGCAATGCACTCCGGGCCGAGCACGCCGGCCAGACCGTGACCCTTGAAGGCTGGGTTCACTCCCGTCGCGACCTTGGCGGTGTTCTGTTCCTCGATCTGCGGGATCGGGAGGGCCGGACCCAGACGGTCTTCGACCCCTCCGACCTGACGCCCGCCACCTTCGACCGGGCCACCCGGTTGCACAGTGAATCCGTGGTGCGCGTGACCGGAAAGGTCCGCGTCCGGCCGACCGGCACGGAGAACTCCAAGATCGCCACCGGCGCCGTCGAGGTGCTGGCCACGGCGATGGACGTGCTTAACGACGCCGACATCCTGCCGTTCCCGGTCGACGACCCGGAACTGGCGAACAAGGTGAACGAGGAACTCCGGCTTCAGTATCGGTACCTCGACCTTCGTCGGCCGGAGATGATGCGGAATCTGCGGGTGCGGTCGAAGGTGGCCATCGCCACCCGGCAGTACATGGATGAACAGGGTTTCCTGGAGGTCGAGACCCCGACGCTGTTCAAGTCGACGCCGGAAGGTGCGCGGGAGTTCCTGGTGCCGAACCGGCGGGATCCGGGGACGTTTTACGCGTTGCCGCAGTCGCCGCAGCAGTTCAAGCAGATCCTGATGGTGGCGGGGGTGGAGCGCTATTTTCAGCTGGCGCGGTGCTATCGGGACGAGGATTTGCGGGCGGACCGCCAGCCTGAGTTCACGCAGGTGGACATCGAGATGAGTTTTATTGATCGCGAGGACATTTATTCGCTGATCGAGGGGTTGCTGAAGCGGGTGTGGAAGACGGCGTTGGGCATGGAGATCCCGACCCCGTTCAAGCGCATCTCGTTCGAGGAGGCGCTGAACCGGTGGGGCATCGACAAGCCGGACACCCGGTTTGGCATGGAGTTGGTCGATTTCACGGACGATTTCCGGGCCAGCACCTTCAAGGTCTTCAGTGGGGCGGTGGCCAATGGCGGGGTGGTCAAGGCGTTGAATGCCAAGGGCCTGGCCTGTGCCACGCAGGGTCAGATCGAGACCATGACCGAGTACGCCAAGAGCTTCGGGGCGAAGGGACTGGCGTTCATCAAGGTGGAGGCCGGGGAATGGAAGTCGCCGATCGTGAAGTTCTTCTCGGCGGCTGAGAAGGAAGCCCTGACGAAGAAGCTGGCGATCGAGGAAGGGGACTTGATCCTGTTCGCGGCTGACCAGTGGCTGAACGCGTGCGAAATCCTGGGCAAGATCCGGCTCTACTGCGCCGAGGTGCTCAAGGGGCAGGGCAAGCTGACGATTGATCCGGCCCGGTTCGATTTCCTGTGGGTGGTGGACTTCCCGCTGCTGAGTTACGACAAGGAGATGAACCGCTGGTATTCCAGCCATCATCCCTTCACGGCGCCGGTGGAGGAGGACGTGCCGTTCCTGAAGCAGGACCCGAAGAAGGTCCGGGGCCAGCACTACGACATCGTCGTCAACGGCGTGGAGCTCGGAGGCGGTTCCATCCGAATCCATCAGCCCGATGTTCAGAAAACCATCTTCGAGGACATCCTGGCCATCCCGCCGGAGGAGACCAAGCTGCGGTTCGGGTACATGCTGGACGCCTTCCGCTATGGGGCTCCGCCCCACGGTGGCATTGCGCTCGGGTTCGATCGGATGTGCGCCATCCTGTGCGGCACCACCAGCATCCGGGACGTGATCGCCTTCCCGAAGACCGCCAAGGGCGTCTGTCTGATGACGGATTCGCCGACCCTGGTGACGCCCCGGCAGTTGAAGGAGCTCTATCTGGAAGTGAAGGCTGCCAAGAAGGAGTAGCACCGGCTCACCAGCTTTGGTGCGTCAAAGCGCTTTGCGGCGGCACGGACTTGAGCTTAGCCTGCTCCCCGACGGGGGTGTCGCGGATCGGATTCGCGACATCTTCCGAGACGAGGGAGGGAGCTGACATGGCACGGATTCTGATCATTGACGACGAGGAAAGCCTGCGTTCCCTGCTTCGGCGGGTTCTTACTCGCGCGGGCCATGAGACTCAGGAAGTCGGGGATGGCAAGGCCGGCTTGAAGGCGGTGGGGGAGGGTGCCTTCGACCTGGTGATCACCGACATCATCATGCCGGAGATGGAGGGGATCGACTTCATCCTGCAGCTTCACCGGCGTGCGCCGGGCCTTCCCATCATTGCCATGTCCGGGGGCGGACGGATCCGACCCGAGGGCTATCTCAAGACCGCCCAGCTGGCCGGCGCGAAGAAGGCCCTGACCAAGCCGTTCACCATCGCCGAGCTTCAATCCGCGGTGGCGGAGTGTCTCGGCCTTCCGCCGGCTGAAGGAGCAGCGCCCGTGTCCGGGACGCCCTCGTAGTCCTGAGGGGAGATGGGAGTGGGGAGATGGGAGTAGGGAGTGGGGAGCCGGAGAGCGGAGATGCTGAGAAGGTTCCAGGCCCTGGTCGGTTTTCGATTCACTGACTTTTTGGCCAGAGGGATTCCCAGTACCGCCGTTCGCAGGCATCGATCTCACTGCGGGTGAAGCGGGGCAGGGGGAGCTCTGGGGTTCCCGCGAGCACCCCGTAGCGGCGCATCTCCCGCACCCACTCGGGCCGGGGCTGGAAGTCCGCCATGTCGAAGCGCTTGAGGCGTCCGAGTTCGGCTCTTCCTGCGTCCACCATGGCCAGCAACAGCCGGTAATCCGGGTCCTCCACGGTCGGCAGCACGGCGTCCTGGGCATTGGTGCGGCATAGTCCCAGGCCCCCGGCCGACACGGCGAGCGGGGCGAGGAGGAGCAGGGACTTTGCTGGTTGATCCAGGTTGAAGACCCGATGACGGCTGAATTGGAGTCGGGGATCCTGGAGATCGAAACGCCAGAAGGAGATGTCGATCTCGTCGGCGATCGCATGCGGAAGCCGGCGGTTTCCCTGATGGCAGGATCCGCAACGCCGATCGAGGACCTGGGTTCCCGCCCGGGTGGTGGGCCAGTCGAAGTCGGTGTGGTCCTGAGCGTTCTGCGCATAGCCCCCGAGCATGCCGGAACCGAGCGCGGCATAGGTGCCGGGGTAGGGGGCGCCCGTTTCGATCCAGAGACGGAGGGTGCGTTCCTGGATCGCGGAGGCCTGGACGCCATAGTGCGAACCGTCGAGCAGGCGCAGGATTCGACTTGCTGAACTTCCGACCGAGCGGGGCTTCAGGTTGCTCTTCGCCTCATTCCGTCCGTCCTGGAACAGGCGTTTCACCGTCAGGGTAAAATAGGCCTGCGAAAACATCGGGCCTCGGTTGCCGGACAGGAGGATCCGGCCTGCGTAGGGGCCGCCACGCGGGGTGCGATCGTAGCCATGGCAATCGACGCAGAGCGCGTCGAGAATCGGCTGTACGTCGCGGGGGAAGTCGAGCACGTCGGGAACGTCGGGGATCGGTTCGATCACCCGGGCCGGGTGGCGGGTGGCGAGGGGTGGGGTGAGGGAGGCGGGGAGTGCCAGGGTCCGTTGCTCGTGGCATCCGACGCAGCCGGTGGTTTCGCCGGGTTGCAGGGTGACGAAACTCTGCATGCGCTTCACCGAACGGTCGTGTTCATCCAGCGCCACGAAGAACACGCTGCGCAGGGCGGGGATCTCGAAGTAGGCGGAGCCGTCGGCCTCGACCGGCACGGTGCCGAGAATCCGTTCGAGCGTGAACGTTCCCCCGTAGCTGAGCGGTTCCATGCCCCCGGTGAAATTGATGGGTTTGGGCAGGGATTCGAGCACCAGCAGCTTGCGGATGTCACCCCGGCGGACGCCTTCCATGTTCCGGCCGAGGTGCACATCGGCGATCACCACGCGGCCGGTGGGTTGATCGAGTCGCACGCGCGGCTGGAGCACGACTTCGCGGGGTCGGGCCGTCAGGGGGCGTGGCTCGTGGAGTTGATGGCCCGCTTTTTCGTCCGAGGCGGGGAGCCGGTGGATCTCGCGGGTGTTCCCTTGGCCGTCGATGAGCACCAATCCTGATCCGCGGGCCGCGAGGAAGGCGGATTCGGAGAGGGCCCAGGGATCGCGGAGATTGGCTTCGCGGGTGAGGTACTGAGCGGACTCAGGGCGGTCGGGGCCCGCCCCGGGATCCACCACGGCGAGACGGCCTTCGTGTTCGGTCTGGCCGTGGCCCGGGGAGAAGATGGCGACGACCTTGGAGGTTCCTGGGATCGGCTTGGCATCGATCATCAGGGTGCCCGGGTGAAGGTTGCCGAAGTAGGTCATCTGGCTGGTGCCATCCGGGTTCACCACCCAGAGGTGATGGTAGTCGACCTGGCTGCGGTCGACGTATTCCCAGCGGGTGTAAAGGATCCGGCCGTCGGGAAGTGGCCAGGGGGTGTTGTCGTGTTCGTTGTTGCTGGAGATCGGACGAAGATGGGAGCCGTCGGCGTCGCAGCGGTACAAGACGGCGACCTGGGTAAGCCAGCAGTTCACCCAGCGATTGCAGCGGCTGGAGACGAAGACGATCCCGCCGTCGGGCAGGTAGCTTGGTTCGAAATCGTCGTGGTTGCCTTGGGTGATCTGGCGAAGGCCGGTGCCGTCGATGCCGATTTCGTGCAGCAGATAGTTCGGGGTGCCGCCGCGTCGGTAGGCGAAGAGAATGCGTTGGCCGTCGTAGCTGACCTGCGGATCCCGGATGCCGCCGGTGGCGTCCACGAGCAGCGGGGTGACCTGGCCGGAGGCGGGGTCGAGACGTTCCAGACGGGCGCCGTCGCGGTACAACTTGTTGCTGTTGTTGAAGTAGGAGGGGCCCGTGTCCGAGGCGTAAGTGCCGAAGTTGGCGTACCAATGTTCGGGAATGGTCTTGCGGACGGCGTAGACGATGCTGCCCACGGCTTCCAGAGGGTTGGTTGGGGGGGCGTCGGCCAGAGCGGTGCAGCAGATGGCGAGGAGAAGCGGGAGAATCAGACGCCGGACGGGGAGTGGACACGGACTCCGGAGCATGGGGAGGAGCGTGGTCGGCGGAGGCGAGGAGTCAACGGATCCGGGGCGGGAGCCCCACTCGTGGCTTGTGGGAAGGGGCGGGGTCAGGTCGAATCGAAGGCCGGCGGCGGATTTGCCGTCTGAGTGGTGTCAGGAATGTTGATCGTGTGAACCGAACGAAGACCGACCATCTATGAAGCAAGGCCTTGTCCTTTCCCTCCGCGGGTCCGTGGCGCTGGGCGTCATGGCTGCCGTTGTGGCGTTGTTGACCGCCGGCCCGGCCCTTCAGGCCGCGGATGCCGCGGGGTTGAAGCCCCTGCCCATCAAGCTCCCCGAGCCGACGTTGCGCGGCACTCCGGAGGATCTCCCGACCGGACCGAACATTGAACCTCCGCCGAAGGAGGATCCCGCTCCGTTCATGGCGCCGCCCGGTGCGATGAACGTTGCCGCGGGCAAGACGGTGACCAGCAGTGTGAAGCCGTTCACCGGGGAACTTTCCCAGGTGACGGATGGCAAGAAGGAGGCTTTCGACTCCGACGCCATCGAGATGCGCAGTGGCAGCCAGTGGGTGCAGGTGGACCTGGGCGCGTCCCATACCATCTACGCCGTGGCGCTGTGGCATGACCACCGTTACATCCAGATCACCCGCGACGTGATCGTTCTGGTGTCGGATGATCCGGAGTTCAAGACGGGGGTGACCTCGCTCTACAACAACGACCGTGACGATTCCTCGAAGCTTGGGGCGGGCACGGACAAGGAGTACTTCGAGACCAAGTGGGGCAAGATCGTGGATGGCAAGTCCACCAAGGCCCGCTATGTCCGTGGTTACAGCAAGGGCACCAGCCTGACGGCGTTGAACTGCTGGCAGGAGCTGGAAGTCTTCGGCGAGCCCGCCAAGTGAAATGAAGGAGCGGGGCTTTTTCGGGCTCCTGTTCCTCGTTGCGATCGCCGCAGCGCTGTTTCTGCGCTGCGGCGATCTTTCGTTGCGTCCCCTGCACAATGACGAGGCGATCAATGCCTTCAAGGTGCGGAAACTGTGGACCACCGGGGAGTTCCGCTACGACCCGCACGAATACCATGGACCGACGCTTTATTACGCCTCGATCCCGGTCTTGAAGGCCGTTTCCTGGGCGCGTCCGGATCAGCCGGACGAAGCGGGTCTGCGCAGTGTGCCCCTGGTTTTCGGCGTGGGATTGGTCCTGCTGGCCTGGGGCATGACCGCCGGCATGGGCCGGGTGGCGGCCGGGATGGGGGCCCTGTTTGTCGCGGTGTCCCCGGCCTTCGTCTATTTCAGCCGGTACTACATTCATGAGATCCTGCTGGTGTTCTTCACCGGCCTGACCTTCGTCGCGCTGGGGCGATATCGGGAACGGCCTTCCGTCGGGTGGGCGGCCGGGATCGGCGCCGGGATCGGGCTGATGTACGCCACCAAGGAGACGTTCGTCTTTGCCCTGGGAGCGATGGGGATGGGGATCCTGGGGGCGGCCTTGGGTCCGGGGCAGGGAATCTCGGAGGGTTGGGGAAGTCGATGCCGTCGGCTGGGAACCGAAGGTTGGGCGCAACTACGGAGAGTTCCCGCGTCGCACTGGGGCCTGGGGCTGGGGATGTTCGTGGTGGTGGCGGGAATCCTCTTCACTTCGTTTCTCACGAATCCCGCCGGCGCGCTGGATGCCTTGCGGACGTATCTGATCTGGTTCGAGCGGGCCGGGGGCGGGGCGCAGACGCCTCACGTCCACGGCTGGAGTTTTTATGGGGAACGCCTGATCTGGTACAGGTTCCGGGGCGGACCGGTCTGGACGGAAGCGGCCCTCGTGGCGTTCGCCCTGGTGGGTGCTGTCTCCGGTTGGGTGGGTTCCGGTGCGCGGGAGCGTCGGGGCGAGTGGGCTCGTTTCCTGACGGGCTACAGCCTGTCGCTGGCGGCGGTGTACTCGATTCTTCCGTACAAGACTCCCTGGTGCCTGCTTGGATTCCACCATGGTCTGGCGCTGCTGGCGGGCCTGGGGGTGGTCTTCCTGGCGGGGACGGGAGACAGATCCGGGTGGCCGAGGCGGGTCGCGGTGGGACTGCTCGTGGCTGCGGCCACGGTCCACCTGGCCTGGCAGGGATGGCGGGCGTCGCGCGAATTCGCCGCCGACTTCCGGAATCCCCACGTGTACGGCCATACCTCCCCGGATATGTTCAACCTGCTGGAACAGATCGAGGAATTGTCGGGGATCGATCCGGGGAACCGGTCGATGCCGGTGTCGGTGGTGGCGCCGGACGACAACTATTGGCCGTTGCCGTGGTATTTGCGCCGGTACGACCGGGTCGGGTGGTGGTCCAAGCTTCCCGAGCCGTTGGCGGGATCCGTGGTGGTGGTGGCGACGAAGGTGAATGCGTCTTTGGAGGAGAAGTCAGGTCAGGCGTGGATCCAGGCGGGCATGTTTGAATTGCGTCCTCGGTACTTCGTGGAGTTGTACGTGGAGGCCGGTTTGTGGCGGCGGTTCCTGGAGGCGCGGGCGGCGGCGCGGCGTTGACGGGAGGTGGGGGAGGGGAGAAGGGGGAGGGGAGAAGGGGGAGGGAATACAGGAAGGACAGTTCCCGTTTCGTCCCTGACATGCCGTCGTTGGGTTTTGGACAGGATGTACAGGATTCACAGGATGGTCCGGATTCGGTTTCTGCCTCCGCATCCTGTCGATCCTGGTCATCCTGTCGGAATGAATTCTTCCCGGCCGGACACCACTCTCGAACGTGCTCCTATTCCGGGCCTGGAAATCTAGCCACGATTCGCATGAGGAGGGGATCCTTCCCGAACCATCGCATCGATAGAACCGCCTCGGGCCTCCTGGCTCCGGGCTTGCGGTTGTCGCCGGCGGTGGGGCACGCACGCCGTTCGTCCCCTGGGGGCACGCGTTCGCCCCTGGCTCGTTGCGGGTTGGCGGAGACAGGGGAGAGTGCGGGGAATCACATGATCAGCCCGACGCCCGCCAAGTACACCGTCGAGTACAGCGTGCAGTTTCGGCGGCACGCCCATCACAGCCATCACTACACGGACGATCCCGTGGCCGCCACCGAGTTCCTGGCGGAACTTCTGGAGAGGGGGTTTCGGATCGTCGGGATCCAGCATGAAGGCGTGGGATTGTCGCAGCACGAATGCGATCGCCTGCTGAAATCCGCCGCCAACCTGCTGGCCGCACGTTACCTCAGTCATTCCCTCGGGATCTCCATGGAGGAGGAACGCTATCGCTTCGGGTTCTCGGGCTGAGTGAAACGCCAGCACGATTCGGATCCCAAACCCACCATCGATGCTCCGATCAGGGCGTCGCGGACGAGGTGTGGTCGTGGACGATCCGCCAGCCATCGGGGGTGCGGCGGAAGAGCAGGGTGAACAGGCCTGACGGCGCATCGTTGGCCCGTTGCAGTTTCCAACGGCCGAAGACCAGCGCTGCGTCGGGGGCCAGTGGGGTGATGCGGATGTCCTCGAACGCCAGCCGTCCCATGGCGGCGCGATCGGCGTATCGTCCGGTGTACCGGGCCAGCACGGTTTCCCATCCCAGATGGACATCCCCACCGGAGGCGAAGCGGGTCGTTTCGGAACGTGCGTACCCGTTCATGAAATCCCGGAGGTTGCCGGCATTCCAATCGGCCACCTGCTGGTCGAGCACGGACTGGATCCGGGAGGCGGCGGTGTCGGGGCGGGCCGGGGTGGTTGAGGAGGTGGAAGAGGTCGAGCAACCGGGGCCGGACAGGACAGCAAGAAGGAGGACCAGGGGGAGCGACTGGCGGAGGGATGTCATGGGCGGAGTGAAGCATGCCGGCGGGAAGGTTCCAGCGTGGGATGCCTTCGGATGCAGGGGGCGATCACCGAGCGCGCCACCCACCTCCCTGGATAAGGAACCACGAACCGCACGAAGATCACGAAGGAAGGCCGTTCAATGAAGTCAGAGCCAACTTGTTTGTGTCGGGTTCCGGAAAACGCCCTCCCCGCATTCCCTTCTGTCCTACGTGCCTTCGTGGTGCAAACCTCATTTCCTTTGGTGCTTTACGCGGGGATTGGGGGCGCCTGTCGGGGGCTGGAGTTGGTGGGGGTGTCAGGTCAAACTTGCGGGAATGAATTCGGAACTGCGCGGCAAGGTGGTGCTGGTCACGGGGGCGTCGGGGGGCATTGGGTCGGCGACGGCCCGGGCCTTTGCCGTGGAGGGGGCGCGGGTGGTGCTTCACTGTCATTCGGGAAGAGTCCGGGCGGAGCGGTTGGCGCGGGAGCTGGGGGTGACGGCGGAGACGCTGGTGGTGGCGGCGGATCTACGGCAGGAGGCGGCAGTTGCGCGGTTGTTTGCCTCGGCCCGAAGGCGATTTGGACGGGTGGATGTGCTGGTGGCCAATGCGGGCGCGTGGGAGCCGAGGGACGTGGGATTGCAGGACATGACGCTGAAGCAGTGGAAATCCACGATCGCGTCGGTCCTCACCACGACCTTCCTCTGCCTGCGCGAGTTCTTCCGGGTGGTGGCCGAGCAACGGCGGGGCAATGCGATTCTGGTGGGGTCGACGGCGGGTGTGTTCGGGGAGGCAGGCCATGCAGATTACGCCGCCGCCAAGGCGGCGATGGCCTATGGGTTGACGCGGACGCTCAAGAACGAGATCGCCCGGCTGGCGCCGCACACAGCGGATTACTGTGGCGGGCGGGTGAATTGCGTGTGTCCGGGCTGGACCGTGGTTCCGCGGAATGCGGCGAAGTTGGGGGATGAGGGGACGGTGCGGCGGGTGACTTCGACGATGGCGCTGCCGAAGGTGGGTCGGCCGGAGGACATTGCGCATGCCATTTTGCATCTGGCGTCGGATCGGTTGGCGGGGCACATGACGGGACAGACGGTGGTGGTGGCGGGAGGCATGGAGGGGCGGAGCCTTTGGCGGCCGGAGGAGATTGATCCCGCGATTGCCTGATGGCGTGACAGATTCCTGCCGTTGCCAGTGAACGACTCCCCGCCTAGGTTCAGCGCGATGAACTGTCCGGCCTGCGGCAATACTCTCGTGACGCGAAAGGTGGGGGCGGTCGACGTCGATGTGTGCGACGGAGGCTGCGGCGGGGTCTGGTTCGACAATTTCGAGCTGCGGAAAGTGAATGAGGCGGGCGGGGAAACCATCCGCGGGGTGCCGCGCGACCTCTCCCTGCGCGTGGATCTGGAGAGCAAACGAACGTGTCCGCGATGTGCGGACCAGTGGATGCTCCGCCGCTTCTACAGCCGGCTTCGGCGCACCCAGATCGACGAGTGCCCGAACTGCGCGGGCATCTGGCTGGACGCGGGCGAGTTCGGGGCGATCCAGGCCGAGATGCAGGAGAACCCCCTCAGCGACGTGGCGAGCGCGACCTTGAACCAGACGGTGACGGCGCTGCGGGGGCGTTCCGGGATGTGAGACTCCGGTTGCGGGTTGTTTCCCACGGCGGCTTCCTGACAGGCTTGGGCCCAGCATGAATCCCGATGCAGCGCCGGTGGCGAGACAGCGTGTGATCGACGCCGCGGACCCGAGCGAGGGCAACCTGCCGTTCGGGTTGGGGGCCACCAAGCCGAAGCATTTCCGGGAGATGCTGAAGACGGCCTGGGTGAACCGGAGCAATCTGCCCTACGCCTGGCGGATCATGACCGAGGGGGTGTGCGATGGCTGCGCTCTCGGGGTGGCGGGGCTTCACGACTGGACCCTCGACGGCGGCTACCATCTTTGCCTGACGCGGCTGAGCCTGCTTCGACTCAACACCATGCCGGCGCTGGATCCGAAGCGCCTCGAGGATGTGGCGGCCTTGCGTCGCTTGGACAATGCGGCGCTGCGCGAACTGGGCCGTCTGCCGTATCCGATGCTTCGTCGACGCGGCGAGCCGGGGTTCCGTCGGATTTCGTGGGACGACGCGAATGCGCGGGTGGGTGCGCGGGTGCGGGCGGCGGATCCGAAGCGGGTGGCGTTTTTCGTGACGGCGCGCGGGGTGACGAACGAGGTTTATTACGTTTCCCAGAAGGTGGCCCGATTCCTGGGCACCAACCATGTCGATAACGCGGCCCGCCTTTGCCATGCGCCGAGCACCGGCGCCATGAAGCATGCCCTGGGTTATGCGGCGTCGACGTGCAGTTACCGGGACTGGTACGGCACGGATCTGATTGTCTTCTTCGGCGCGAATCCGGCGAACGACCAGCCGGTGGCGATGAAGTACCTGCACGAGGCGAAGGAGGCCGGGGCGAAGGTGGTGCTGGTGAATCCCTTTCTCGAACCCGGCATGCGCCGCTACTGGGTGCCGAGCACGCCCTCGAGCGCGGTGTTCGGGACCTCGGTGACCGACTGGTGGTTCCCGGTGGCGCAGGGCGGGGATATCGCGTTCCTCTACGGGGTCCTGTGGGCGCTCCGTGAACGGGGCGGGCTGGAAAATGAATTCATCGCCCGCCACACCTCCGAGTGGGAATCCATCTCCGCGGAACTGGATCGCCTTGATCTCGCGCAGATCGAGGCGCGGTCGGGCCTGAAGCGCTCGGATTTCGAGGAGTTCGCGGCCCTGCTGGCCGGAGCGAAGAACGCCGTGTTCATCTGGAGCATGGGCATCACCCAGCATTCCTTCGGCGGGGATGCGGTCTCGATGGTGCTGAACCTGGGACTGGCCCGGGGCTACGTGGGCCGGCCGTTGAACGGTCTCGTGCCCATCCGTGGACATAGCTCGGTCCAGGGCGGGGCCGAAATGGGCTGCTACTCCACGGCGTTGCCGGGCGGCAAGGCCATCACCCGGGAGAATGTCGCCGCCCTCTCGGCCCAGTATGGATTCCCCGTGCCGGATTGGGCTGGCCTGACCGCGGTCGAAATGGTCGAAGCCTGCGCGCGCTCGCAGCTGGACGTCTTCTACTGTGTCGGCGGGAACTTCCTCAGGACGCTTCCCGATCCCGACTACGTGGCCCAGGCCATGAGCCGGGTGCCGTTCCGTGTCCACCAGGACATCCTGCTCACCGACCAGATGCTGCTGGATCCCTCGGACGAGGTGCTCCTGCTGCCGGCGAAGACGCGCTACGAACAGGACGGCGGCGGGATCGAGACCAGCACCGAACGGCGGGTCATGTTCAGTCCGGAGCTGAAGCGGCAGGTGGGCGAGGCCCGGGCCGAATGGCGCATCCTGCGGGATCTCGCCGCCGCCGCCTGGCCCGAACGCGCGCATCTGCTCGGCTGCGAGACCGGGGAGGCCGTGCGCGCCGAGATCGCCCGGGTGGTGCCGTTCTATGACGGCGTCCAGCACCTGAAGAAAACCGGGGATGCCATCCAATGGGGCGGTCCGCGGCTCTGCGATGGGGGCAATTTCGCCACGCCCGATGGTCGGGCGCACTTCCGGGCTGTTCCGATTCCCGAGGTGCCGGTGGCGAGGAGTTCGCGCATCGGAGAACAGGGGCGTGTGGACCGCGTGCATCCGGACGGCGATCCCGCGCGGATGCCGGCGACCGGTCGACCCGCCTCCGCCGAGGGCTTTTCAAAGCAGACCAAGGGAGGCGCCCAACGGCGTTTGTTCCATGTCTCCACGCGCCGCGGGAAGCAATTCAACACCCTCATCTACGAGGAAATCGATCCGCTGACGGGTGCGGCGCGGGATGCGGTGTTCATGCATCCGGAGGACGCCGCGGAACTGCATCTGGCGCGGGGCGATCGCGTGGAGTTGGTGAGTGAGGTCGGTCGCTACTCGGGCCGCATCCATCCGGTGCTCATGGCCCGCGGCAATCTCCAGGTGCACTGGCCCGAAGGCAACGTGCTGATCCGGCGCGGGGTCGTCGATCAGGTGGGCGGGGTGCCCGACTACAACGCCTGGGTCGAAGTGGTCCGGGCCTGATCGCGCCCAGGGCCTCCGAACGACCGCCTTACTCCCCCCGATCCCCTGTTCATGGCCTCGTGTCCCACCCCGCCGTCGTCGGCTTCGGGCCCGGCCGGCGCGTCGGTGTCGAAGCCGATCCGGCGCTGGTCTCGGAACGGACCCCGCGCAGTGACCGTGCCGGATGCGCTGGCGGTGGAGGAACCCCTGGAATTACGGGTGGATTCACGGTCGGTGGCGGTCCTCATGCGCACGCCCGGGCACGACGAGGAACTCGCGGCTGGATTCCTACTCACCGAAGGCGTGATCGCTTCGGCCCGGGACCTGCTGGCGGTGAAGCGTCATCCGCGCAATCGCGAGGGCAACGTGATCGATGTGTTCCTGGCGGAAGGGGTGAGCTATGACCCCAGCCGTCTGACCCGGAACGTGTTCGCGGCCTCCAGTTGCGGCATGTGCGGTGCCGCCGCGATCGACGCGGTGCGGCGACATTTCCCGAAGGTGCGGTCGAAGCTTTGCCTCACTGCCGAGACGTTGCTGGGTCTGCCTCCGCGCATGCGCGAAGCACAGGCGGGCTTTGCGGCGAGCGGGGGGATTCACGCCGCGGCGCTCTTTGAGGAAGGATGCGAGCTTCTCGCCGTGCGGGAGGATGTGGGGCGGCACAATGCCGTGGACAAACTCCTTGGCTGGGCTCTGGCGAACGGGCGGCTTCCGCTCTCCAACGCGGTGCTGGTGGTGAGCGGCCGGGCGTCGTTTGAGATTCTCCACAAGGCCCTGGCGGGTGGCGTGCCCATCGTGGCCGCGGTCTCCGCGCCGTCGTCGCTGGCGGTGGAGTTCGCCCACCGGAACGGTCAGACCCTGGTCGGGTTTCTCCGCGACGACCGGTTCAACGTGTATTCCCGTCCCCGGCGCATTCGCGGCGCCTGAGCGTGGCGTCCACGGAGGGGCTGCCCGCGTGGCGCGCGTCGCGGAGCTTCCTTCAGCCGACCAGTTTCCGGTGGATCCGGAAGGCGGGCCGGAGCGATTTCGCGAGTTCGTTCTGGAGGCCCTGGAGTTCGCGGTAGACGGCGGCGGATTCCTTTCGGGGGGTCGCGGTCTCGGCGGCGTTGAGGGTGACGAAGGTGTCGGTGATTTCCTCGATCCGGACCTTTTCGCCGCGCTGCCGGCGCCAGCACCAGAGGGCCTGGAGGGCGGCGCCATAGGCGGCTCCCTCGGCCACCTTGAGCGTGACCACCTCGGCTTCGAAGATGTCGGCCATGATCTGACGCCAGAGTTTCGAGCGGGCGCCGCCGCCGGTGGCACGGACCTGGGTGGCCTTGACCCCGAGCTCGGCAAGGCGCCGCAGACCGTAGTTCATGCCGAGCGTCACCCCTTCCATGGTGGCGCGGGCGAAGTGGGAGGCGGTGAAGGTCTTGGGCCGGACGCCGTAGAACACCCCGGTGCCATCGGGGATGTTCGGGGTCCGTTCGCCTTCGAGGTAAGGCAGGAGCAGGAGGCCGTCCGAGCCGGCGGGCGCTTTGGCGGCGGTTTTCTCGAAGGCGGCGTGCTCCAGGTTGAAGTCGCGCCGGACCATCTCGGTGGCCACCGTCACGTTCATGGTGCAGAGCAGCGGGAGCCAGCGGTTGGTGGAATCGCAGAAGGCGGCAATCTCGCCGGTCGGATCGATGACCGGTTTCTCGGCGCAGGCGTAGATGGTGCCGCTGGTGCCGAAGCTGGCGGTGACGACGCCGGCCCGGGTGTTTCCGGTGCCGATGGCGCCCATCATGTTGTCGCCGCCCCCGGCACTGACCAGCACGCCGGGCTGGAGGCCGAGTTGGGCGGCGGTTGTGGCCGAGAGCGATCCGGCAGGTTCGTCGCTGGAGGAAAGCGTGGGCAGCTTGCCCATGAGTTCGGGGTCGATGGCCCGGATGGCGGCCTCGCACCAGCGGCGTCGGCGGACATCCATGAGCGCGGTGCCCGAGGCGTCGCCGAACTCCATGAAGCGGTTCCCGGTCAGCCACCAGTTCAGGTAGTCGTGGGGCAGGAGGACGGTGGCCAGGCGGGCGTAGTTTTTGGGTTCGTGATTCTTGAGCCAGAGGATCTTGCCGGCGGTGAAACCGGGCAGGACGGAATTGCCGAGGGCCTTGAGGGTGGCGCGCGGTCCGCCCAGGGCGGCGGTGATCTGTTCGCACTCGGCCGCGGTGCTGGTGTCGCACCAGAGTTTTGCGGGCCGTATGACTTCGCCGGCGGCATCCAGGGGAACGAATCCGTGCTGTTGTCCGCTGACGCCGATGGCGACCACCTGGCCGGCCCGCGCCTTGGCCGCCTTCAGGGCGCCGGTGATCGATTTCGCCGTGGCGCTGATCCAGGTCGCGGGATCCTGTTCCTTGTGCCCAGCCGGCAGGTTCGGGATCAGATCGTAACCGACCGTGGCCGAGCCGAGGACCTTCCCGGACCCTGCGTCGACGACGACGGCCTTGGTGGATTGGGTGCCGGAATCGATGCCGATCAGGAGACTTTTCATGGGCGCGCGACGATCTTCCGCAGCCACCGGGTCAGCGCCAAGAGCTTTTCAGCGGATATGCCAAGGCGAAGGGAGGGGAAGGGTAGGTGGGAAGGTGTTTCGGGGCTGGGGGCGAGGGGGCGGTTGTAGGAAAGCGGCAGAGGGCTGCCGCAGTCCAAACGTGTGGAGTGCGGTGGCCTCCACCGCTTTGGATTCGGCGAGGGGAGGGGAAGGGGAGGTGGAAGGTGTTCCGGGGCTGGGGGCGAGGGGGCGGTTGTAGGAAAGCGGCAGAGGGCTGCCGCACTCCAAGGGCGCTAGCTTTTAATGACCGGGCGGGTTCGGGCCTCGCGGCGGAGGCGGTCGAGCAGGGCCGAGGCCTCCTCCAGATCCACGTCGAAATCGAGCTGAAGGCGGGTGGCGACGGCTTTCCGCCAATCGGCGGGAAAGATCGAGGTGCCGTGAAGAGCCCCGACGAACGCCCCCGCGAGTTGGGCGTAGGAATCCGTGTCATGCCCCCATTCCAGGGTCAGTTGGAGCGCGGCCAGGGGATCGAAATCCGCGAGGGCGAAGCAGCCGAAAGCCACGACGAAGGGAACCTGAGCCTCCCATTTGATGGTTTCGTTGAACCCTTTTTCGAGCACGGCGAAGAATTTGCCGGGATGATGATCGGCCTCGGCGGCCAGTTGGAGCGCGAGATCGAGCCAGCGATCCACGGAACGGCTGGTCCACCGGATCTTCCGGTACCCGAACGGATCCGTCTCCCGCATGGAGGTGAAGATGGCGTCCCAGGCGGCTTTCGGGGACTCGGGATCGACCGGGGTGACCAGGGCGGTGGCGAGGCCGGCGACCAGGGCGGCGTTGAGATCCTTGCCATAGCCATTGTCGAAGAAACCCAGCGACCATGCCGCGCGATAGGCGCGTTCCGGCTGGCCGGGGAACAGCGCGGCGAGCGGAAGCAGGGTCATCTGGCCCGAGCAGGTGGGCATGCCCTGCCACATGCGTTCGGGCGGCAGGGCCTTGCTCAGATCCCGTTCCCCGAGCACCCAGCGCGCGGCGAGTTGCCATTCCTCCAGCCAATCCGCCGCCAGGGTCTGGTACTCCGAATTCTGCCGGATGGCCGGGTTCCTGGGCCAGTCGAGGTACGCCTGGGCGAGATCGCGCACCTCCAGATCGATTTCCTTCCTTTCCGCGGCCTTGAGGGCGTCGAGCAGAACCAGCTTGTGCCGGGTGTCATCGGTGATGGTCCCGGGTTCGGCGTCGGTGTTCCAATGGGCGTAGGATTCGGGCTTGGGTCGGATGCCTGCGTAGGAGCGGAGCCGGAGACGTCGCGCGGTCGCGAGGCGCGCGGGAGCGTCAAGGATTTCGTCCTCGCGCCAAAGCTTTGGCGCGGCGTCGAGTTTTTGAACCGTGAGGCGTGGTTGAAATTCGATGGGTCCGCCCAGGGCGTCTCCCAGCGCCGTGCCCGTGAGCAGGCCCCGGGCCCGGTCCCGGAGATCCACGGCGCGTGGGGGTGTGGCGGCCTGGGCGCGATGAGCCGTGCCAGTGGCCACCACGGCCCCGGTGACCGCAAGGGACGAAGCCAGGAACGTGCGACGGGAGACCGGTTTCATGGAAATGAGGGCGAGGGGGCTGGGGAAAAAAGCGTGGTGGCGACGGTGCCTTTCGGACGCAACACGAGTTGCCGGGCAATCTCCAGCAGTTCCTGTCGCAGCAGGAGCCCCGAGGGCAGCGGCAGCTGTGCATAGCCCAGAATGCGACGGAAGATCTCGATCCCGGCCAGTTGGCGCATGCGCAAAACATTGAAATCCGGGCGTGGTTGGTACCCCCGGAGGAACATGGCGATGGACCCGGCCGGTTGGTGGGCCAGGAGCAGGTGCGCCGCGAACACTGCGACATCGAATTCGGGACGGCCGAAGAACCCAAACTCGGGATCCAGCACCTGCGGCCCCTTCGGCGTGCGCACGAGGCTGCCCGGAAAAAAGTCGCCGTGGAGCAGGCACGGACCGTCCGCGAGATAGCACTCCCGCCCGAGTTGCACGCTCATCTCCCGCAGGGCGACGTCCTCCACGAAAGGCCGGGCGCAGGCGGCCAGTCCGGGACAAAAGGCGTCGAGGTCGAGTCCGTTCCCCGGCTGAAACGGGATGGTGAAAATGTGGGCGTGGTTCAACTCACGCATCTCCCGGTTGGGAAAAGGGAACGGGGGCGGCCCTTCGTCGAAGGCGGTGTGAAGCGCCGACAGAAACCCGGCGAGCACCGCAATTTCACCGAGGGCCATGGTCCGGCCCTTGTACAGGTCGCTGAAATCCCCGTGTCTGCCGAGGTCCTCGAGCACCAGAATCCGGGACTCTGGATCCGCGGCCAGCAATCGGGGCATGCGTCGGGCGATGTTTTCGAAGGGGGCGATGAGCCGGTAGAATTCCGCTTCCCGCAGGGCACGGTCCCAGGGCGCTTCGAACTGGGGATACTTTTCCACCCAGGGCCGCGACTGTTTCACCACCAGGGAACGGGTGGAGGTCTTCACGCGCAACACGCAGTTCATGTTGCCGTCGCCGGCGCGGGTGGCGGACAGGATCGTTTCGTCGGGCGCGAGTCCCCCGCGCGCGGCGAGGTGACGGCCGAGGCCCGCGATGTCGGCAGGATCGAGGAAATGGACTTCCGGATGGGCCTGGCGGAACTCGGCGATGTTCATGGGGGGGGAATGGCGGTCGATGGGATTGTCCAGGGGCCGGATGTTGCGATAGGCGATTGGCGATAGGCGAAATGTGATGTGCGGGGGTCTCGATAGCGATTCCCGGTGCCGGCGCCAGTGCAATTTGGGGGCAGGCTCCGACGATTCCCATACCGTGCATCCCGATGTTGGATCGCGTTTGCGCGGGCCAACCCCGGGCCTCGCGCCGCAACGCCGTTGGTTAGGAACACCCGTTTCCCACCGCCGTTGCCCGGTGCCCAAGCTAAACCCATCCGAAGGGGATGAAGGTGAGGTTTTTATCGGCCGGCCCGGGGATCGCCGAATTCGCGCTGGGCGGCGCGAAGTTCGGTTTCCAGCCGGCCCCGCTGTTGGGCGTGGCGCGGGTTGGTCGAGAGGTCGGTCCGCTCAAGCGGATCGCGTCGTAGGTCGAACAGCTGGGTCCGGCCAGCCTTCGGATACTCAATCAGTTTCCAGCGTCGATCCCGCACGGCGCGCTGGAGATCGCGATACGCCGTGAAAACGGTCTCCCGTCCGGAGCGATCCCTGCCCTGGAGCACGGGCACCAGGCTCCGGCCTTCGCTGCCTGGAGGCGGAGGGACGCCGCCCAGTTCGCAGAGGGTGGGCGCGAGGTCGAACAGGTAAACTAGGGCGTCGGTGCGCCGGTTCTTCGGGATTCCCGGACCGGCGACGATCAGGGGCACCCGGGTGGAGTGTTCGTAGAGATTTTGTTTTCCGAGCAATCCGTGACTGCCCAGAGCGAGGCCGTTGTCCCCGGCCCAGACGATGTAGGTGTTCGAGGCCTGGCCGGTGGCTTCGAGGGCGTCGAGGATTCGACCGATCTGGGCGTCGACATGGGAAATCATGCCGTAATAGGCGGCGATTTCGCGTCGGACAGCGGCCGGATCGCGGGGGCGCGGGAGCAGTTTCTCATCCCTGACCTCCAGTTCGCCGTTATCAAAGGGATGTTGGGGGAGGAAATTGGCCGGCAACGGCAGGCGATCGGCCCGGTAACGCGTGAGAAATTCGGCGGGAGGCGTGCGCGGGTCGTGGGGGGAGGTGAAAGCCACGTAGAGCACGAACGGCGTTGCGGGAGGGCGTTCCGTGAGGAACCGGACGGCGGCGTCGGCGAACAGTTCGGAGGATGGTTGTCGGACGGTTCGTTCGGGTCCGAGGGGTTCGTTGGGGGACAGGTCACGCACTTTGATGACGTTTTGGTCGGTCATGCCGCCCAGAAAGATGGCGTGGCCGGAGGAGAACGAGGGGGCGATGGACGCGGCCGTATTGTGCCATTTGCCGTTCAGGTGGGTATGCCAGCCGGCCTGACGGAATTGCGCGGGCCAGGTGGGGGTGTCGCGGAGATCCTCGCGGATGCGGAACAGGGAGCGTCCGCTGAGCAGCATGGCTCGGGAGGGGACGCAGACGGCTCCCTGCTGCGCGCCCATGATGTGGGCTTCCGTGAAACGGGTGCCGGCGCGGGCGAGGCGGTCGAGGTTGGGGGTGTGGATGTGTCGATTGCCGAAGGCCCGGAGGGTGTCGGCGCGCTGGTCGTCGGTGAGGAGGAAGAGGACGTTGGGACGCGCGGTCGGTGGTGCGGGTTGTGAATTGGCTTTTGCCGAACCGGCTCCGGGGAGCAGTCCGAGCAGGGCGGCGGCGGTGAGAAGGAGGGTGGGGAGGAGGGACTGGAGAGTAGGGAGTAGGGAGTGGGGAGAAGGGAGCGACGGTCCCGGGAGGAGGGCGACGAGCCGGACGAGCAAACGGCGGATCATGGGGTCAGGATGCGGTGTGGGAAGGGGGCGGGTCAGTGCGAAATCGAGACTTGGCGAAGAAGGTGTTCCGGGTTTGGGACTGTCGGCGCTGCAAGGATTTGGGGCCTTGACCCAGGGCGTTGGCACCACCATTTTGCGCCCCGTGCTAAGATTCCTGACGGGATGCGGCGGCGTGCTGTTCCTGGCATGTGCGACGCTGGCCGGAGCGCCGGAGCGCTCGGTCATCCAGATCCTTAATTTCAGCCAGCAGCCGGTCTGGGACTCCCCCTGGCGATGGCAACCGGTGCGCCGGGAGGGCGGGTCCGGGTTTGTGGTAAAGACGTCGAAGGGACGTCGCGTGATGACCAACGCGCATGTCGTTTCGTGGGGACGCCAGGTCCTCGTCCGGCGGTTCCAGGATCCGCGACCGTTCCAGGCTGAGGTGGACTTCATCGGGCACGACTGCGACCTCGCGGTCCTGAAGGTGCAGGATGAGTCGTTTTTCGAGGGGATTGATCCGGTGACCTTCGGGGATCTGCCCGAGGTGCGGTCGACGGTGGTGACTTACGGCTATCCGGCGGGTGGGGAGCAGATCTCGTATACGCGCGGGGTGGTTTCCCGGATCGAGATGCAAACCTTCGTGCACATCGGCAACCGATCGTTGCTGGCGGTGCAGACGGATGCCGCGATCAATCCGGGGAACAGTGGGGGGCCTGTCATCCAGGACGACAAGGTGGTCGGGGTGGCTTTCCAGGGCGTGCCCGGTCTGGAGAATGCGGGCTTCTTCATTTCGCCGGAGGTCATCCGGCATTTCATGAAGGACATCGAGGACGGCACGTACAACGGATTTCCGCTGGCCGGGGTGCGGATGGTGCCGCTGCAGAATCCGGCCTACCGGAAGTTCCTGGGCATCGCGGCGGACAGCCGCCAGGGCGCTCGGGTCGATGGTTTGGGGGATGTGCCGACGACGAAGGAGTTGTTGAAGCCGGATGATGTGCTCCTGGAGGCGGCGGGTTTTCCGGTGGCGAATGACGGGACGATTCTTTACCGGGAGAACCGGGTGGCGGCGGGCCTGGCTTTCCAGTTGGCCCAGCATGGCGAGAAGGTCCCGGTGCGCGTGTTGCGCGACCGCAAGGAGATCTCCCTGGACCTGCCGGTCTTTGTTTACGAGGCGGATCGCTCCGCGGGCAACCAGCATGACACGCCTCCGCGCTATTTCGTCCATGGCGGTCTGGTCTTCACACCCCTTTCGCAGGATTACCTCCGCACCTTCGGACGGGATCTCGGGGACGGTTCGACTTCGGAGCTGGTGTACGAACTCTTCTATCTCCGCCAGGAGAGACCGGAGGCGGTGAGGAAGGAGCCGGTGGTTCTGGCCGGGCTGTTGACCCACCCGGTGAACGCGAATTTCAACGTCCGCGCGCGCGCGCTGGTGGACAAGATCAACGGCATCCGGATCGAGAAATTGGAGGATGTCGTGAAGGCCTTCGAGTCGGGCCAGGGGGCGCACCACGTGATCGAGTTCGTGGGCAAACAGGGGTTCGAATGTCTGGGGCGGGAGGATGCCCAGGCGGCCAATGACGCCATTCTCAAGACCTACGGAGTCACCAACGACCGACGCCTATGAACCGATTTCACGTTGTCCTGCTGGCGTTCCTGTCGCTGCTGATGGGGACGGTGAATGGGGTGGGCGCAGACGCGGCGCCCGCAGCGGCGGCCGGGAAGAGCCCGCTGGAAGCCTCGGTGGTCACCGTCGAGGTGACCTCGAAGGAGTACGATCTGATGCAGCCGTGGAACAAGCCGACGCGGTCGGTGCGAAAACACGCGCTGGTGCTGGGCGATCGGGAGTTGGTGACCACGGCCCAGAATCTCGCGGACCGCACCCTGGTGCGCGTTCAGAAGGGCGGGCGCGGTCGGTGGTTCAATGCCGAGATCCGCTGGTTGGATTACCACGCCAACCTGGCCGTGGTGACGGTGGCGGACGAAGGTTTCTGGAAGGGCCTCAAGGCGGTCAGCCTGGCGCCCGAAGTGCCGCGTCGGAACGACTACGAGATCATTCGGTGGCGGGACGGCAACCTGGAGACGCGCCGGGCGGATTTCAGCAAGTTCACCGTGGGCGAAGGCGCGCTCAGTTTCGCACCGCGCATCCAGCTTGAGCTCAATACGGAGATCGGCGGGCTTGGCTGGGCTGAGCCGGTGGTTGCGGAGGGGGCGGTGGTTGGCCTGACCGTGTCCAAGGGTGGCAACGTGTGCAGCGTCATGCCCGCCCCGTTGATCAGTCGTATCCTGGCGGCGCAGCGGTCTGGCAAGTTTGCCGGGCTGGGTTATTTCGACTTCGTTTGGACCCCCTGCGAGAACCCGGCGACGCTGGAGTACCTGAAGCTCGAAGGGGAGCCGCGGGGCGCCCTGGTGATTGATGTGCCGAAGAGTGCGGGGGCGGATTACGCGATCCGACGCCGGGATGTGCTGCTTGAGGTGGATGGATTCCCCATTGATACCGAGGGTGACTACGAGGATCCCGCCTATGGCCACGTGATGCTGGAGGGGTTGGCGACCCGCCGTCACTTCGCGGGGGACACCGTCCCGATGAAGGTGCTGCGGGAGGGCAAGGTGCTGGATGTCCGCTATGTCGTGCCCCGCGCGGAGTACAAGGTCGACCTCCTGCCCATGCATGTGTTCGACCAGGAACCCGAGTTCCTGATCGCGGGCGGGCTGGTGTTCCAGCCGCTGACGCAGTCCTTCCTCAAGATCTGGGGTGACGACTGGCGCCGGCGGGCACCCTTCCGCCTCGTCTATTTTAATTCCCAGGCGCCGACCCCGGAGCGTCCGGGGGTGGTGGTCCTGAGCCAGGTCCTGCCGGATCCGTACAACATCGGTTACCAGGAGTACCGCAGCCTCGTCGTGGACAAACTAAACGGCCGAAGCATCAAGAGTCTGGCGGACATCAAGACCGCCCTGGGCGAGGCCAAGGACGGCATTCACACCCTGGAGTTTTTCAAGGGGGACAGCCTCCAGCGCATGATTCTCGACGCGGAAGCCCTCGAAGAGGCCACCCGGAGAGTGCTGAGGCGCTTTGGAATTCCCGCTGCGGAATTCCTGGCGACCTCCCCCAAGGCCGGTTCCTGAGACTGGGGCGCATCTCCGAGTTGTCGTTGAATCGTTCCCGCAGCCCAGACCGCGATCCAAACCACTGGAAGGAGCGAACTCGGCGTATGGACTGCGGTGACATGTCACCGCTTTGGATTCAGCGCGGGCTGGGCAAGCGACGTCGGTGGGCCTTCCAACGTCGGGCGGCGACGTATCGGCGAATCGAAAGCTGCGACATGTCGCAGCACTCCAAAACCCCTTTCACGCGGCGATCCTGATGTATCCCTTCCCCGGATCCCTATCCATCCCCCGGCCGACAACTCGGAGATGCGCCCCTGAGACTGGGTTTCGCCCTTTGTCGCTTCTCGAAGACGCGCGGACTCGGCAGAGTCCGCGTGTCTTTTCCATGAAACACCCGTTGTCGTCCCCCAAGGCTTCCTTCCGGCTTCGTTTCCTCCCCCTGGTGCTCGGTCTGGCGAGCCTTGCGTCCCAGAGCTCCTGGTCGGCGCAGAGCACGCAGCGTCCCGCCACGCCGAAGGCTCCCCTCACCGCGTTGGACCGGTATGTCCATGCCCCGGATCCGGCCTATGCGTGGAAGCTTGCGGCGTCGCTGCCGGGGGAGGGGGGGAAGGCGCATTTCATTGATCTGACCTCGCAGAACTGGCTGACGACGAACGAGGTCAACCGCACGACCTGGCGGCATTGGCTGGTGGTGGTTCGCCCCGACAACCTGGAGCATTCCACCGCGCTGCTGTTCATCGGCGGGGGATCCAACCGCGACAACAAACCGCCGAAGGTGACCGGAGACCTGGTCCGTATCGCCCGCCAGACGAAGTCGGTGGTGGTGGAACTGAAGATGGTGCCGAACCAGCCGCTGATCTTCGGAGGCGACGGCGTGGAGCGGGTGGAGGACGACCTGATCGGGTACACCTGGGACAAGTTTCTCCGCACCGGGGACGAGAAATGGCCGGCTCGACTTCCGATGACCAAATCCGCCGTGCGCGCGATGGATGCGGTCACGGAGTTCATGGCCAGCGAGGCGGGCGGCAAGGCGAAGGTGGACACCTTTGTGGTGGCGGGTGGATCGAAGCGTGGTTGGACCACGTGGATGGCTGGGGCAACGGATTCGCGGGTGGTGTCGATCTGCCCGATCGTCATCGACGTGCTCAACATGCAGCCCTCGATGTTTCATCATTACCAGGCCTATGGCTTCTGGGCGCCGGCGGTGGGGAATTACGTGCAGCACGGCATCATGGACTGGATGAAGACGCCGCAGATGGAGGCCCTGTGCCGGATTGAAGAGCCGTATTCGTACCGGGACCGCCTGACCATGCCGAAGCTGCTGCTCAATGCCTGTGGCGACCAGTTCTTCCTGCCGGACTCCTCCCAGTTCTATTTCTCGGATCTGCCGGGCACCAAGTACCTGCGATACGTGCCGAACGCCGATCATTCGCTGAAGGGCAGCGACGCCTATGAAACCCTGCTGGCCTGGCATCAAGCGACCCTGAGCAAGACCGCGCTTCCGCAGTTTGACTGGAAACATGCGGCTCCCGGCGACGTGCAGGTCACCGCGCGTACGAAACCCGTCGAGGTGAAGCTCTGGCAGGCCAACAATCCGACCGCGCGCGATTTCCGTCTGGAAACCCTGGGGCCGGTCTGGAAGTCGACTCCGCTGACCGCTTCCGACGCAGGCGCCTACGCGGCGAAGGTGGCGAAACCGGAGAAGGGTTGGACGGCGTACATGGTCGAGTTGACCTACGACATCGGGGCGGCGACGAAGCTGAAGGTGACGACCGATGTGCGGGTGATTCCCGACACCCTGCCGCATCCGGCTCCGAAACCGTCGCACGCCGCGAAGTAGGCGCGCCCCACTCCCCACTCCCCACTCCCCGTCAGTCGGGGAGCGTCTTGTCCACGCGGACGGACAGTTCGAGGTAGACCTTTCGTCCGAGAAGCTGTTCGAGGTCGGTGCGGGCGGCGACGCCGATGGCTTTGATTTTCTGGCCGCCGGCGCCGATGAGCATGCCCTTGTAGCGTTCCTCGGCGACCAGCACGAGGGCCTTGATGTGGAGGAATTTCCCGGCCTGCTTTTCGGTGCGCTCACGGATTTCGTCCAGTTGGACAGCCGTCCGGTAGGGCACTTCCTCGCCGGTGAGCAGGTAGATTTTCTCTCGGACGATTTCCGCGACGCGGAAGTCGCGATGGGCATTGGTCTGGTCGCCGGGTTCGTAGAGCGCCGGTCCGAGGGGCATGAAGGGGAGCAGGGCTGAAACCAGGGCGTCGAGATTGTGGCGTGAGAGGGCGGAGATCTCGATGACCGAGGCGTAGCCGGAGGACTTCTCCAGCCAGGCTTCGTGATGCCGGAGGATGGGGAGGTCGCACTTGTTGAGGCAGAGAATCTTGGGCAGCGACACCGCGGCGAGGGTTTCGAGCACCATGGCGTCTTCTTCCCCCAAGGGACGGGAGGGGTCGGCGACGTGCACGACGGCATCGATGCCGGCCAGGGCGGACCGGGCGCGGGCGTGGAGGCGGTCGACGTGGCGGCTGCTGCTGGTTTTGAAAAAGCCCGGGGTATCGACGAACACGACCTGGCCGTTGGGGCGGTGGACCACGCCCTGGACGGCATGCCGGGTGGTTTGGGGTTTGGGGCTGACGATGGCGATCTTGGCGTCGACGAGAGCGTTGATCAGGGTGGATTTGCCGGCGTTGGTGCGGCCGACGAGGGCGGCGAGGCCGGCTCGGAAATGGGGATTGGCGGGGGAATTCATCCGGACGACGGGCAGGGTACGGGGAGATGGGGGGCGAAGGGAGATTTGAATTTTGAGGAGGATCGCGGGGTTGGACCGGGGGCGGAGGTCCGGGTAGGGTTCGGTCCATGGCGATGAACGTGCTGGGGGGGGAGTTGAAGGGGTGCTGCTACGAGCCGAGGACCGGGTATTACCGGGACGGCACGTGTCGGACGGGGCCGGGGGACTATGGGCTGCACGTGGTGTGTGCGGAGATGACCGAGGAATTCCTGGAATTTTCGCGCAGCCGGGGCAACGACCTCAGCTCGCCGGCGCCTGAGCATGGGTTTCCAGGATTGCTCCCGGGGGATCGGTGGTGCCTGTGTGTGACGCGCTGGCAGGAGGCGTTGGAGGCGGGGTGCGCTCCGGCGGTGGTGCTGGCGGCGTCGCATGTTTCGGCGCTTGAGTTCGTGACGCTCGAGGATCTTCGGGCGCACGCCATTGATACCACCAGCGAAGGATTGGACGGTTGATTTGCGCCGCGCGGATCCCGCGGATCCCGCGAATGCCACCGAACCGCACACGATTTTCCGATGGCCGGCCAAGACCCGACAGCCCCCCTGCGCATCCTTCAGCTCAATTCACGCCTGACCGGGGGAGGAACGGACGACCAGTGCCTGAAGCTTTCCCGGGGGTTGATGGGCCTGGGGCAGGAGGTCTGGCTGACGGGCCCGGCGGGGCGGGAGTTGAGCGGGGCGGTGCAGGACCTTGGGTTGCGGCATCTTCCCACTCCCCCGGGGCGCCATCCCCGGCTCGGTTTCATCCGCGCCGTGGCGCGTCATTGCCGGGAACACCGGATCCAGATCCTGCATGGCCATCACGGGAGCGACATCTGGCCCACGATTTTCGCGGCGCGCCTGTCGGGGGTTCGTCCCCGCATCGTGCTGACCCGGCATCTCGCGAAGAGCCCGGCTTCTCCGCTCAGCCGGAGGTTTCTGCTGTCGAACGTGGACGCCCTCGTGGCGGTGTCTGATTTCGTGGCGCGGGTGTTGCGTGAGGGGCATTACGAGCCGGAATCCCCGGTCGCGGAGCGGCGGTCGCGTCCGCCGTTGCGGGGCGATGCTGGGAAGATCTGCGTGGTTCATGGAGGCATTGATCCTTCCCGATTCCGACCGGCGGATGCGTCTGCCATGCGGCGGGAGTGGGGGTTGGAACCGGGCCACGTGGCTTTCGGAGTGGTGGGCGGGTACGACCTTCCGCGGGGCAAGGGGCAGCGTGAGTTTCTGTCGGCCGCCTCCCGCATCCGGGATGCGGTGCCTGAGGCGCGGTTTCTGATCCTGGGCCGGGGGAACATGGAGGCATTGCTTCGGGCGGACATTGAGCGCCTGGGGTTGGCGGGTCGGGCCTGGCTTGCGCCGTATTGCCGGGACATGCCGGCGGCGATGAATGCCTTCGACTGCCTTGTGCATCCGCAGGTGGCGACGGATGCCTTTCCCACGGTGATTCTGGAGGCGATGGCCTGCGGAAAGCCGGTGGTGTCCACGCGTTGCGATGGGGCGCCGGAGCAGTTCGAGTCCGGGCGGCACGGATTGCTGGTGCCGATGGAGGACGTGGGGGCGCTGGGTGAGGCGATGCGGCAGGTGGCGGCCTCGGCGGAGTTGCGAGCGCGGTTGGGGGCGGAGAGCCGTGATCATGTGTTGCGCCATTTCACGCTCGATCTCCTGGCCCGGCGCGTCCTGGAGGTGTACCGGCGGCTCACGGGCGGCGCATCGGGGGGAGGCCGGGACCATGGATGATCGGTGGCCCGGGTATTACACGCGGCTGGCGCCCTTCCGCGACCTCTTCCGCGGCGGCCATCCGATCCTCACCTACCACAAGTTCGGTCCGCGTCCGCGCGGGGTCCGGCTTCGGGGACTTTATCTTTCGGCGCCTTTGTTCGAGGCCCAGCTGGCCGAGTTGAGAGCCGAGGGTTACCGCAGTGCCTCGCCCGGGAGGGGAGGGGTGGGCGGTGGGGAAAGGCTGATTTCGCTGACCATCGATGACGGATTCCGGAGTGTGCTCGAGCATGCCCTGCCGGTGCTGCGGCGCCATGGGATGCAGGCGACGCTGTACCTCGTCGCGGATCGCATCGGGCGTTGGAACGACTGGGAGCAGGCGGAAGGGGAGGTGGCGGCGCCCCTCATGGAGGCCGGGGAGATCCGGGAGTGGCTGGCGGCGGGACAGCGCATCGGGTCCCACACCCTCACCCATCCCTGGTTGACCCGCATTTCGCTGGCGCAGGCGCAGGAGGAAATTGGCGCCGCCCGACGCAAACTCGAGGACCAGTTTGGCATCGCCATCACCGATTTCTGCTACCCCTACGGCGATTGGAATCCGGCCGTCCGCGACCTGGTGCAGGAGGCCGGATACGTCACCTCGACCACCACGGATTTTGGGGTGAACGCAGCGGACACCGATCTCTTCGCGCTCCGTCGGGTGACGGCGCGTCATGCCACCCGGAGTTGGCGGGCGTTTCAGTCCTGGGTGCGAAGAACTGTCGGGGGACGAGCAAAGTCCGGCTGAGGCCGTCGTTTTCCGAGGCATTCCTGAATCGGCTTCGCGAAAGCCGGGGACTCCTGCTCAGGCGTCCGTGCCCCCGGTTCCCTCGGGTCCATCCCCTTCCCAACGGGGATAAACTTCGGCGGGTAGCTGGCCCCGGCGGATCAGTTCGTGCAGGTCGCGGATGATGGTGCGGCGCGCGACGTTGAACCGGCGGGCGAGGGCGGAGATGTTGGGGCGCGAGGTGGAGTCGCGGACCAGCCGGAGGATTTCGTTCTGACGGCTGAGACGGTCGGTGGAACGGCTGAGCAGATCGTGGATGTCGGCGCGCCGGGAGCGTTCGAGCGATTCGAAGGACCGCACGATCTCGGTTTCGCCGCACTCGTGCAGGGCGGTGCGCAGGGTGTTGCGGAGGTCGTCGAGGTCGACGGGTTTGGAGAGACAGAAGTGGGCGCGGCGCGGGCCCTGGAGGGCTTCGATTTGTTCCCCGACTTCCATGGCTCCGCTGATCACCACCACGGGGACGTGGGGCATGGCCTCCTTCAGTTCGGGGAGGTAATCGAGCCCGAGGTCGCCGTCGTCGAGGATGTGATCGAGGATGATGACGTGCGGCGCGGTTTTGGCGAGCAGGTCGAGGGCTTCACGGCCGGTACGCGCCCGGGTCAGATGGAAATCATCCGAGAGGGCGTCTTCGTAGATCTCGGCCTGGAGATCGTCGTCCTCGACGATGAGGATGCGCGGCTTGTCCATGGTCCTGAAAGCAGGCTAGGACCATGCGGGGCATCCCGCAAGGAGTCGCCTTCGGGGCGGGATTGGGGGACGATCCGCCTCATGCTTCCCACGTTTCGGATCGAGGCCTTCGATTTCTTCGTGCGCCGGACGCGGACGCGGTTTCCGTTCCGGTACGGAATTGCCAGCATGACCGAGGTTCCGCACTTGTTCGTGCGGGTTCGGATGCAGGTTGGCGGGAAGCCAGGCGTGGGGTTGGCGTCGGAGGGACTTCCCCCGAAATGGTTCACCAAGGATCCATCGACGACGTTCGAGCAGGATTTGCCGGCGATGTTTGCGGTCATTGGGCAGGCGGCTCGGACGGGGTTGGAGGCGGGTGGCCGGGAGAGGGAGTTCTTTGGCTGGTGGCGCGACCTCGAGGCGGGTCAGTCGGCGTGGGGAAGGCAGCGGGGTTATCCGGGGCTGCTGTTGGGATTGGGAAGCAGTCTGATTGAGCGGTCGGTGTTGGAGGGGTTGGCGCGTGCGACCGGCATGCCGGTGCATCGATTGTTCCGCGAGGAAAGGTTGGGGTTGAGGCTGGGGGACATCCATCGCGAGCTGGAGGGGAGCCGGGTCTCGGACTGGCTTCCGGGCGAGCCATTTCGGGAAGTCCTGGTTAGGCACACGGTGGGATTGGCGGATGGCTTGGTGGAGGGGGAGATCGCTGAGTCGGATCGAGTCCGGGACGGACTGCCCCAGGATCTTGAGTCCTCGATCCGCGCCTACGGTCTGCGGGCGTTCAAGGTGAAGCTGTTCGGGGAGGCGGTGAAGGATCTGGCCCGCCTTCGGGCCGTGCAGAAAGTGTTGTTGAAGAATGTTTCCGGCGTCCCGCTGGTGACCCTGGATGGGAACGAGAATTTCAAGAGCTTCGCGGCGTTTCGGGACTTCTGGCAGCAGGTGGAGGCCGATCCGGGGCTGGTGGAGCTCCGTCGGCAGGTCGTTCTGGTGGAACAGCCGGTGCATCGTGACCATGCCTTGGAGGAGGAGGCCGGACGGGTGCTTGGGACATGGCGCAGTCGGCCTCCGCTGATCATCGATGAGTCGGACGGGTCCACGGGGGACCTCCCGCGTGCGCTCGCGCTCGGTTATGCGGGGGCGAGCCACAAAAACTGCAAGGGCGTGCTCAAGGGGGTGGCGAATGCCTGTCTCCTGGCGAAGCGCCGACGCGAAGGGCATCCGGGAATCCTGACCGGGGAGGACCTCTGCAACCTCGGTCCCGTTGCCCTGCTCCAGGATCTGGCGTCGATGGCCATGCTCGGCATTCCCCACGTGGAACGGAACGGGCACCACTATTTCCGCGGGCTCACGCTCTGGCCGGAGGACTGGCAGCAGGCCACCGTGGACGCGCATCCGGATCTTTACCTGAGGGACAGTGGGGGATTCGTGCGACTGGCGATCAACGACGGGAGGATTGTCCTGGATTCGGTGAACTCAGCGCCTTTCGGAGTCCGGCCCTGTTTCGATCCTGCGGCAGCGGGTTTTGAACCGGTTCAACTCGCGTCGTGAAGCCAAGGCCTCAAGCAGGGAGGTTCACCACCGAGGTCACTGAGAGCACAGAGAGAGAGAGAGCGAGGATCCGGATCGGGGAGGGGCAGTTTCCAGCGTGGGGGGGGGGCGATGGCGGCGGGTCTCCGATGCGATCACCGGCTGGGCTTGGGCGTGGGCGTGGGCGTGGGCGTGGGCGTGGGTGTGGGTGTGGGTGTGGGCGTGGGTGTGGGTGTGGGTGTGGGCGGTGCGGGGCGTTTCGAACTGGGTTTGGGCGCCGACGGATCGGGGTAGAGCAGGTATTTGCGGCGCTGCGCCCGAAAAGCGTCTGCCGTCGATTTCCAGGATCCGACGATCGCCCCGGCTGATTGTCGGTTCTGCAAGGCGCGACGGGTGGTGTCGGAGCCGGTGACCTTGTCGAACATCTCCCAGTTTCTTCCCCGCTGGACGGCGAGTTGGAAGAGGTCCTTGTCGGCCGCGGCGCGGACCGCTTCAAGCGTGTAGAATCCGACGGGCACCAGGGAGGCGGTGGCGGGGCGGGTGATGCGGACGCGGGTGGCCTGCATTTCGGCGCCGTCGCGGGTATCGCGGTTGGCGTCGACGCTGATCGGGTCGAAGCGCAGGCCCGGCAGGCGGTAGCTGTTCATGCGCCGGGCGAACTGTTGGGCGTCGAGCCAGGGTGCGGCGATGATTTGAAACGACAGGGCGGATCCCGTGCCGAGGTTCAGTCCGCCGATTTCGCCGAGCACCCCGGTGGCGACGAGGTAGAGCGGGGTTTCGCCGAAGGGCACATTGGGTGAGCTGGGGATCCAGCGCAGCCCGGTGTCGTTCCAGGTCATGGACCGGTTCCAGCCGCGCATGGGCACCACGTCGAGGCGGCACCGGTTTGTGGTCCAGCGCTCGCCCTCGATCATGCGGGCGAGTTCCGCGGAGGTGAGCCCGTAGACGTAGGGGATGGGCCAGAAGCCGACGAACGACTTGAATTTCGGATCCAGCCCGGGGCCTTCGACGCGCAGGCCGCCGAGGGGGTTGGGGCGGTCGAGGACGAGGAAGGGAACGCCGGCCTGGCCGCAGGCGTCCATTGCCAGGCCGAGGGTGCTGATGAAGGTGTAGCTCCGGCAGCCGGTGTCCTGGAGGTCGTAGATGAGAACATCCAGTCCCTCCAGCATGCGCGCGGTTGGTTTGCGGATCTTGCCGGGGCCGTAGAGGGAGTAGATGGGAAGACCGCTGGCGGCATCGGTCTGGTCGGGAACCTCGATGCCGGCCTTGGTGCGTCCGTCGAATCCGTGTTCGGCCCCGAACAGAGCCACGAGTTTGACGCCGGGGGCGGACTGCAGGCGGCGCCAGGAGGGGCGTCCCCGGCGGTCGATGCTGCTGGGATTGGCGATGAGGCCGACCTTCTTCCCCTTGAGCGGGGCGAATCCGTTGGCTTCCAGAACGTCGATGCCGGTGAGCACCTCGGCGGCCTGGACGCTGTGTGCCGGGGCGAGAAGGAACAGCAGGAGTGCCAGGGCCCAGCCCAGGGCTTGGCCCGCCACGGAGCCGAGGCACGGGAGTCGATGCCGTTGGGGTCGTGGCGAAGGCCGGAGGGGCCCCGCCGAGGGTGCGTTGAGCCGTCTGGAAAGATTCGTGTTCAGCATCGGCATCAGCATCGGCATCAGCATCGGCATCAGATCAGGGCCAGCGGGAGCCGTCGCCGTAGACCAGTCCGGCGAGGCCGACCTGCACGCGGGAGGTGAACTGAGGCACGAAAAAGGCGGTCATGTCGAACTCGTTGGTGGATTTCGGTCCGACCAACAATGGGGACTCGGAGTGCACGGTGGTCCAGGTGCCCAATCGTTGCTCCTTTGCGTCGATATAGGTCAATTGGAGCTTCACCTCGCGGATGGGTTTGTCGCGGTCGTTGAAGATCCGGAGGCGAAGGGGGCGGAGGCGGTTGGGAGTGGGGGCGCCGATACTGATCATTTCCAGCCGGGCGGGAGGCAGGTTGGGGTCGATGGCCGGAGGGGCTGGGGTTGCGTTGGTGGCGGCGGCGGCGGCGGTGGGGGCCGGTTGGGGTTTGGGACGCGGCGGGGCCGGGGGAGGGGGCTGGGGGGGCGGGGTGGGATCAGTGGCCTCGGCCGGGTTGATGACGGCCGGGCTTTCGGGCGATTCGGGGATGGCTGTTCCCCTCGCGCGAGCCCGGGCTTCGGTGGCCTGGGCCATGGCTTCTTGAAGTTCCGGAGAGTTCTTGATCTGCGAACTGATGCCGGCGAAGGCGAGGATGATGACGAGGATATTGGCGGCGAGGGCGGAGTAGAAGAGGTAGGCCGCCTGGCGGCAGCGTTGGAAATGGACGATGGAATAGACGATGGGCAGGAACGGGCCGATGAACGGAATGATGACGGCCACGATGAGCAGGATGCCCCAGAGCCGGTCCTGGGCTTTGAAGGCGGTGACGATCATCCAGATCCAGGCGGCGATGCCGGCGATGGAGGCGAGTACGCCGAGAAAGATGATGAATCCCATGGAGTGAGGCGCAGCTAAGGCCACAATTGTGATCTTAGCAAGGCGCGTTTGGCCTCCCCGATTTCCCTATTTCCCTGGGAATCGCGTTGCTGACCGGGGTGGGGGTGGGCAATTCTACGGCCGTCCGCCGATGAAAGCGCCGCTGAAACTGGGTCTGTACGTTTTGACCGCGGTTGGAACCCTCCTTTTTGGGACCTTCTTCCTCCAGGGCTGGCGGAGGTCCACGGAACGTCCGGTTGGGCCCGTGCTGGCCCAGCCTTTGGGGTCCACCTCCTCTCCTTCCGCCGCCGTTTCCGGCAAGCCGCCGGGTAAGGAGGATTCCGGGGCTGGGAAGGATCAGACGGCCACCAACCTTCCGTTGGTGACCGGGAACGCCACCAACCCTGCGGTGGCATCCGCCGCGGAGGGGGAGGCGGGGGCCGCGACGAACGAGGTGGCGGGGGGAACGGCGGAGGTGAGCGCGGAGAATGAGTCGGTTCCGACCCGGATGCAGGGCGGGCCCCGACCCGGGTTTGGCCGGATGATCATTGATGGGTTGATGGCGGTGGTGTCGTTGATTGCGTTGGGGGTGTTGATTGCCTATGACATCTCGCAGTACACCGCGCAGCGTGCGACCCAGGTCCTGTTTAACGATCGGGGGCCGGATCCGGAGGACACCGAGTACGAGAAGATCGAGAAGGTTTATTCGAGCGGGGAGTACCTGGAGACGGTGCGCCTGCTGAGGGATTTTCTGGCTGCCAATCCGAGGGCGGTGCACGCGCAGTTGCGCATTGCGGAGATTTACGAGAAGGACCTGAACAATCCGTTGGCGGCGGCGCTGGAGTACGAGGAAGTGCTGAAGCTTTCGCTCGAGCCGAATCGCCGGGGATGGACGGCCATCCATCTGGTCAACCTTTACAACCGGCTGGATCGGACGGCTCAGGCGGTGGCCTTGATGCAGCAGATTTGCCTCGAGTGCCCCGGGACTCCGGCGGCGGGGAAGGCCCGGGAGCGGCTGGAGGCCATGGGCGAGGCCGTTCCGGAGGACCTGCCGCCTCCGTCGGATTCGGGGGACGCTTCGCCGGGGGGGCTTCCTCGCGGGTTCAAGAAGAAGCGTTAGCCCCAGCCGATTTCACGGCCGGCGCGAGAGCACCCAGTCGGCGCGGTCGGCGGGATTGGCCCAACGGCGCATGTCTTGAAGATCCCGGAGGCCGGGCTGGGCCACATGGCCGTCGCTCACTGCCGCCACGGCGTGCCCGGTGTATCGGGGATGAACGAAGCCCCAGGCCTCGGGTCCGTCGGCGGGATCCCAGTTCACCGCCCATCGTCGGACGTTGAGATAGGGGGGCTTGACCATGTGGGCGCCGTTGACGATGCGGTTTTCGAAGGGGCCGCGGGCGGAAACGAACACCATCAGTTCGGAGGGTCGGTCGATCTGGGTGGTCTGGAGCACGCAGAAATCGCCGAATCTGGCGAAGGCCGCGTCGTTGGGGGGGAGGTCGAGATCGTCGCCGCCGACGAAGACGGCATTGATGCCCAGCGAGGGGAAAACGCTGGCGGCATAGACACCGAGGGATTTGTCCTCCATGCGCCGGAACTGTTCGAGCAGCGCGTGGTTTTCGTTGGCGTAGAGAACGTCGAAGCTGTTTCCCAGATAGGGCGCGAGCCGCCAGGGGTAACGGGCGTTGATGGGATGGACGACTTCATTGCCGTCGAAATCCTTGGCAGGGAATCCGTAGCGATAGCCTGGAAGAACCTTCTCGGAGTGGTCGTCGGCGTAGAGGTGCCAGGCGAGCATGACCTGCCGGGCGGCGCTGATTTCGTTCACCTTCCTGGCCTGGCGCTTGGCTTTGCCGAGGGCGGGCAGGAGCAGGCTGACGAGGATGGCGACGATCGCCATGACGACGAGCAGTTCGATCAGCGTGAAGCCGCGTGGATCGTTCGGTCGTTGCTGGATTGGCGATGCGTCGCGCATGGATTCGGCGGGGTCACCCGGGGCTGGCCTGCCGGAGAGGCGATCCTGACGGTTTGAGCCTGTCGGCTCAACTCCCGGAGTTGGGGTTCTCCGGATCGAGGATTTTCGCCAGATCCGTGGTGAAAGCCCGGATGTCCTCGGGGGTGGTGTCCCAGGAGCACATCAGCCGGCAGCCGGTTTCGCCTTCGAACACGTAGAAATGCCAGCCCCTGGCGTGGAGTGCCTCGATGGCGGGGAGGGGGAGATCCACAAAAACCCCGTTGGCTTCGGTGGGGTGGAGGAGACGCGCCTGGGGGAAGACGGCGAGGGCTGTGGCGAGTCGGGAGGCCATTTCGTTGGCGTGACGGGCGTGTCGAAGCCAGGCGCCATCGCCCAGCAGCCCGATCCAGGCCGCGGCTTGGAACCGCATTTTGGAGGCCAGCTGTCCGCCCTGTTTGATGCGGTAATCAAGATCGCGCGCCAGGGAGCGGTCGAAGACCACGATCGCCTCGGCCGCCAGTCCGCCGTTTTTGGTCAGGCCGAGGCTCAGGAGGTCGATGCCCGCATCCTGGGCGATCCGGCCGGGGGCGACGTCGAGGGAGGCCACGGCATTGGCGAACCGCGCGCCATCGAGATGGACGCGAAGTCCGTGGCGATGGGCGGCTTCGCTCAGCAATCCGAGTTGATCCGGGGAGTAGACGGTGCCGCATTCGGTGGCCTGGGTGAGGCTCAGGGCGGCGGGTTTGGAGGCGTGGAGTTTGAAGTGGGAACGGATCGCGGCATCGACGGCTTCGGGTGTCACCCGGCCGTGGTCGCCGGGGAGGGGGAGGAGTTTGGCGCCGCCGGTGAAGAATTCCGGGGCGCCGCATTCGTCGTGATGAATGTGGGCACCCTGATGGCAGAGCACCGCGTGGAAGGACTGGCAGACGCTGGCGAGGGCCAGGGCATTGGCCGCGGTTCCGTTGAAGACGAAGAACACCTCGCCGTCGGTCTCGAAGAACTCCCGGATCAGGTCGGAGGCCCGGGAGGTCCAGGGGTCATCTCCGTACCCGGCCACGTGGCCGCGATTGGCCTCCTCCATGGCTGTCCACACCTCGGGACAGATCCCGGAGTTGTTGTCGCTGGCAAAGTGTCGGGGCCGCGCTGGACGGGTGCGATTCACGCACGGACATCCAACCGGGATGCGGGGGCATGTTCCAAGCTGGAATTCCCGGCTGGAATTCCCGTGCCGGAGTTTCCGCAGCTAATGGCGGTGCTGGTGCCGGCGATGGTCGGGCCAGGTGAAGGTGAACGTGGTCCCGTGGCCTTCCTCGGAGTCCACGGAGATGCGGCCGCCCCGGTTCTCGACGATCCGTTTGACCAGGGCGAGGCCGATGCCGGTCCCTGGGCGGTCGGGTGCGGTGTCGAGGCGTTGGAAGAGGGAGAAGATTTTTTCGTGGAAGCGGGCCGGAATACCGGGGCCGTTGTCGGCGACGCAGAACTCCCAGGCCTGGCCGTTCCGCTGGCAGGTCACCTGGATGCGGCCCTCGGGTTTGTCCATGAACTTGACCGCGTTATCGAGCAGGTTCTGGAACAGTTGCCGGACTTGATGGGGGATGCCGGTGACGGTGGGCAGCGGGCCGGGGGCGGTGATCTTGATGTGGGCGGGCGGATCGAGCAGACGGGCAAGTTCCGAGACCACGCTGCCGAGATCCACGGGAAGTTCCGTGTCCGAGGTTCGGCCGATGCGGTTGTAGGCGAGGATGCCGTCGATCAGGGCGTGTAGTTGGCGGACGCGGGCCTGGAGTTTGACGATCAGCGTCTTCCCTTCCGGCGCGAGTTGGGCGCCGTGATCCTCCGCGAGCCAGTCCGCCAGACGGTCGATGCCCCGCAGGGGGGTTTTGAGATCGTGCGTCACTGCGTACACAACGCTGGTCAGTTCGCGGTTGGTCTCCTGCAGTTCCTCGGTTCGTTCGCGGACGGTTTCCTCGAGGTGTTCATGGGCCTTGCGGAGGACATCCTCGGCCTGGCGCTGCAGGGTGACATCTTCGGTGATCCCGACGCAGGCCCCGGGCCGGCCTTCGCGATCCCAGGTTTGGGAGACCCGGGTGCGCACCCAGCGCCGGTCGGGGTCCGGGCCGGTGACCTTGAATTCCGAGCTGAACTCGTGTCCGCCGGCGAGGGCGCTCTGCCATTGGGCGAGCACCCGGGGCCGGTCGTCGGGATGAACCATCTGCCACCAGACCCCCCGGGGTTTGGGCACATGAAGCAACCCGGCGAGGGATCGCCAGCGACGGTTGGCGAAGCGGAGGCGGCCGGCGGAATCGGTGATGAAGACCCCCCAGGGCGCATGCTGGCCGAGGAGGTGAAGCAGATCGGTGTCCTCCTGATGCCTCCGGGCCTCGCGCTCCCGGTGCGAGATGTCCACCAGGAGCACCAAGACCCGCGCAGCACCGTCGCCGGTGAACCGGGTGGCCGTGGCCTCGACCGGCAGATCCTGGCCCTCCGGAGTCCGCAGCACCCATCGGACCTTGCCGGGGGGGGGCGAAGCCGGGTTCTCGCCGGAAAACAGGGTGGCCAGCCAGGCCTGGCAATGGGCGCTTTCGAAGGGTTGGACGAATTCGAGGAGGTTGCGGCCGGGGACGGGATCCTCGGGTGTGCCCAGTTTTTCGAGGAACGCGCGGTTCGCGTAAACGATGCGTCCCGGGGCCTCCATGGCAATCACCAGATCCGTGGCCGCGTCGAACAGGCTTTGGAGCGCTGCCGAGGCGGAGGGTTCGGGCGAGTCGGCGGTCGAGGTCGTTCGCGCGGGCCGCATTCCACCCTCGGGATGCGGGAGGGAGGAAGGGGCCCGATCGGTGGTTGGGACCGACGTTGCCGGATGGAGGGAGGGGTTCATGGGGTCCCGGGAGGGGAGCCCGGAAGTCGGCGCCTTTTGCAGGGGTTAGAACGAGTAGCCGTACGCGAACGAGGCGAGATGCACATCGATCTCCCACCGGCCCAGGTAGAAGAGGTTCACGTTGGAGACAATTTCGCGGTCCTCGTAGAAAACGCGGCTGTAGGCAAAGTCCAGACGATGATGGCCGTGCCGGTATCCCAGTCCGACGGAGACCGCGTGCTGGTTGGCGTCCGGGATGCTCGGCGAGTAGGTCTCGTCAGGCACCGGTGTCTGGAAATACTGATAGCTGGCCCGGGCATGCCAATCCTCGGCGAAGTTCCAGGTACCTCCCAGCCCCGCGGTGAAGGTGTCGCGCCAGTCCTGGGGGATGGACGCCGGCACTCCGGGAAGTGAGCCCGGCACCTGAAGTGGCAGATCCTGGAACCGCGAGAACTCCAGCCATTCGACGTTCGCCTCCAGGCGGAGGGTGTCGGTGATCCGGATGCCGTAGCCCACGGTGACGATGGTGGGGAAGGGGATTTTGCTGTCGAAGGGCAGCAGGAGATTTCCGCCCGGCACGGTGGGGGCGCCACTGGCCCGGAAATCGCCGCTGTAATCGACGTCCATGGGTGCCCGGATCGTGGCCGCCAGGCGGTGTCGGTCGAGAAACGTCCAGGTGATGCCGGCATTGCCGCTGTAGCCGACGCCGGTTCCTTCGGCCCGAAGATCCCCATCGGGAAGACCGGGAACGCCGGCCACCGCGGCCCACGGGTAGTACTGGCTGAGCGTGAGCTCCGACCACATGGCGTCGAAGCCAACCCCGACCTGGAGACCATCGGTGATGCGATAGGCGAGGGAGGGATTGAAGTTGATGGTCTTGAGCTGGACGTAGCGTGGACCGGTGTAGCGAAGGGCCTCGCCGCTGCCCCAGTCGACGGACAAGCCGAACGGCACCGAGATGCCGAGACCGGCGGCGAGCCCGCCATCCCCGATGGGGCCGCCGGCGAAGAAGTGGGGCAGGATCTTCCAGGGATCGGTGGTTTCGGCGGTGGCGCCGGTGGGGGATTCGTAGCGGACGCTGTGGTGGACGAAGGTCGGTTCGAGGGAGGCCTCCCAGCTTTTCAGCTCAACGAGGTTTGCGGGATTGTGAAAGACGGCGGAGGCGTCGTCGACAAAGGCAATCTTTCCGCCGGTGGTACCCAGGCCGTAGGCGCCGGTGGTGGGGGCTCGAAAGCCTTCGGCTGGGGAGGAGGCGGGAGTGAGGGCCAGGGCGGAGAGGAGGGGGAGGGAAAGTCGGCTGACGTCGAGAGCGCGGCGGCGAGGGGGAGGTGGGGTATTCATGGTGGGGCTGTCG
>CAYZAE010000005.1:40441-66972 GCA_964476125.1 uncultured Verrucomicrobiota bacterium
GGGGGGCGGGGGGGGGGGGGGGGGGGGGGAAGGGCGGGGGGGCGGGGGGGGGGGGGGGGGGGGGGGGGGGGGGGTTTTTCAGGGGGGGGCTGTCGGGTGGGCTACGGAGGGCGCTCCTCTGCCCTACGGAGCGGGAGACTGCGCTGGCCTAGGTGGATAGGCAAGTCAGTCGTCATGGGTTAAGTGGTTATGCTGAAATGGGCTACGTGGTATCAAGCTACGCCAAACGACTATTTCTTTGGGTGATGGGTTTGTGGTTAGATGGAAAGGTCGGCTCGAGGATTCGGCGTTCGGGCAGCTCTATCGACCGCGAAGTAAGCGGTTTGCAGACGGGCTGAGGGCGGGAATCCCAACGGGTCGGAGTAAGGTCACTGGTGTGAGCAAACCTGATAATCCGCTGCTCGTAAGTCGCGATCTGCTCGTGACTTGTCGGAACAGCCAAGGGGCACCGGTTCGCGCGGTGCCGGTGCGTCTCTCGCGGTACACGGCCTTGCTGGAAGTGTACAACCCCCACAGCATTCTCCAGTTGTCGGAGGTTCTCGGGGAGTTTCGCATCAATGTGGGGGAGCGATGCGTCTACGCCGGTCGCGGCGTGGTCAGCAGCATCGTCAACACGGGTATCATGGTCCTGTGTGAGGTGACGTTGGACGACGGATGGTTGGATGTGGATCTCTTCTCTCCCATCGCCCAGCCCGAGCGGCTGCAGGAGGAGTTCGAGGGATTCATTCTGAACTGGCGTCGGCTCCAGTCGATCAGTCCTGATTTCAAGCTGGCGGTGGCGGACTTCCAGATGATGCTGACGGAGTTGAGGCGTTGGCTGGACCAGGTGGAGTTGGGGGTTCGTTCGGAGCCGGTCGGGGCCCGGGCGGAGATGGAGCGGCGGGTGCTTGAGGCGCTGGAGTTGCGGATCGTGGATGAGGCGAATGAGTGGTTTGGTCGGTTTGATTCGGTGGCGGAGCGGGTGCCGGAGGAGCATCGGCCGGCCCATCGGGCGTACGCGCGGCGGCAGGTTCATCCCCTGGTGATGTGTTCGCCGTTCGTTTACCGGACGTTCCACAAGCCCCTGGGGTACGCGGGGGATTACGAGATGGTGAACATGATCCTGCGTGAGCCCCACGAGGGCGCCACGCTGTTCGCCAAGCTGGTGAACTCCCTGTTTCTGCAGAATCCGCCCGCCCAGGCACACCGGAACCGCATCCATCATCTGCGTCGGCGGATTGTGGAGGAGGTGGGGCGGGTGCGGGCGCTGGGGCGTCGGTTGCGGGTGTTCAACCTGGGTTGCGGACCGGCGCGGGAGGTGCAGCTGCTGCTGGCGGAGGAGGCTTGTTCGGATCACATCGATTTCGTGCTCGCCGACTTCAACAGCGAGACTCTCAATTACACGCGCAGCCACCTTGAGGAATTGCGCACGCGCCACAAGCGCACCGCGGGTCTTGAGTTCGTGGAAAAATCCGTCCACCAGATGCTGAAGGAATCGTTGCGACCCACGCCCGGTGGAACCACCGGAGGCTACGATTTTGTGTATTGCGCGGGGTTGTTCGACTATGTCTCCGACCGGGTGTGCAAGCGTCTCACGGATGTTTTTTTCACCATGCTGGCGCCCGGCGGGTTGTTGCTGGTGACGAATGTGGATGCTTCGAAACCGTTCCGGCATTCGATGGACTACCTGCTTGAGTGGCATCTCATCTTCCGGAATCGGGACCAGATGAAGTATCTCGTGCCGGAGTCGGCGCTGGATCTGCCCCGGGAGGTTCTGGCGGATCCCCTGGGGGTGAACCTTTTCCTGGAGATCCGGCAGTCGGGATGACCGACGTCCATGTCTGATCATTCTCCAGAGGTGATGGCCGCGTTTCAGCGGCATGAATGCGAGATCGGCCTGCGGCGGCTGCGCCTGGGTTGTGCCATCGCCATGGCGCTGACGCCGGCGGGGATCGTCATCGACATCGTGTTGCTCAGGCCGGACAACGAAGCCAACAGCCTGTGGGAGATGCTTTTCATCCGTCTCCTCTGCACCCTGTCCATCGTTCCCATCCTGGGACTGTCCCGCACGCCGTTCGGGACGAAGTATTTCAAGCAGCTGGGTGTGTTGCTTTCGCTGGCGCCCGCCCTGTGCATGGCGCTGGTGATTGATGCCACGAAGGGTCATTACAGCGGGGTTTTTTCTCCCTATTATTCGGGCATGAGTCTCGTGCTGCTGGGGGTGGCCATGGTGATGTCATGGACCACCGCCCAGAGTCTCGCGGCGGTGGGTCTGGTGATGGTGTTGTATCTGTGGTCCGTGGTGGACTTCAATTCCGTCCGGGGAATCCATCTGGCCGGCCCGGAGACTTTTCAGAACGGCGAGGCCGTTTCGCCAAAGGACCTGCTCTCGCTCCTTTTCAACAACCTTTGGTTTCTTTCGCTGACCTCCATCATTGTGGTGATCGGCAGCCGGATCAGTTATCAGCTGCGTCTCAGCGACTATGTTTCGCGGTGCAACCTGGACCGCAGCCGGCGGGAGGTGGAGACGACGAATCAGCGGCTCCGGGAGCTGGATGAGGTGAAGGGCCGTTTCTTTGCGAACATCAGTCATGAACTTCGCACGCCGCTGACACTGCTGCTCGGGCCGCTGGAGCAGGTGGCGCATCATCCCCAGGTGATCGCGGATCCGAAGCTCCGGGATTATCTGGAGACCATGCACAACAACGGGCTGCGGTTGTTGAAGCTGATCAACGATCTGCTCGATCTGGTGCGACTCGATTCCGGGCGGCTCAAGCTGAATCTGGTCCGGGTGGATGTGCAGAGTTTTGGTCATGGGCTGATGAACGCGGTGCAGCGATTTGCCGAGGACCGAGGACTGCGGGTTCTTTGTGACATCGACCCGCGGCTGATCCAGTTGCGGGCGGATCCGGACAAGCTGGAAAAGGTGTTTCTGAATCTGCTGTTCAACAGCATCAAGTTCACTCCGGCGGGTGGTCAGGTGCGGTTGCGGGGCTCGCGGGATGGGGATTTCGCAGTGTTTGAAGTCACCGACACCGGGGTGGGCATCGATGCCGCGAACCTGCCGAATCTGTTCAAGCGTTTCTGGCAGGCGGACAGTTCGTCGCATCGGAAGCATCAGGGAGCGGGCATCGGCCTGGCCCTGGTGAAGGAATTGGTCGAGGCGCATGGGGGCACGGTGGAAGCGCGGAGCCGGGTGGGCCAGGGCACCACGATGACGGTCCGGATTCCGATCGGCCCCGATGTTCCGGCCGGTCCGTCCGCCAAGTCGGGGCCGCACGACGTTGCCCCCGCCCTGGCCGGATCGGAGGAGGCGGGTGCGGGAACGGATCGGTCCGGGCCGGAGGGGCCGGCTTCCTCGGCGTCTGCCGGCGGCGAGCCCCCGAACGGGGATGGCTCGGGGGGCGGGCAGGGCGGGACGTCGCAGGGGGCATGGCCCCGTCCCGGCAAGGAGCCGGAGGACATGTCGGCTCTTTATCGCCGTGCGGAACGTTTCGCCAGCATCACGCCCCTGAGGGAGAGCCTGCGTCCCTGGACCTCGGGTCGTGGGGGGACGAAGCCGGTGGTTCTGGTGGTGGATGACGAGCCGGACATGCTGCGGTTTCTGCGGACCCAGGTGGAGGACGACTATGATGTCCGGGAGGCCGTGGACGGCAACCAGGCGACGGTGCTGGCGGCCCAGTATCTGCCGGACGCGATCCTGTGCGACATGATGCTGCCGGAGAAGGACGGCATGCAGGTTTGCCGGGAGATTCGGGGGAACCATTCGACGCGGTCGCTGCCATTTTTGATGCTGACGGCGAGGGCGGACGACGACACGAAGCTGGCGGCCCTGGCGGCGGGGGCGAGTGATTTCCTGCCGAAGCCGTTTTCCTCGGCGGAGCTGAAGTTGCGGCTCAAGAATCTGGTGGATGCGCAGCGGTTGCAGAAGGAGTTGTCGCGGCAGAACCGGCAGTTGGAGGCGACCCTGGAGGAATTGCGGGAGACGGAGTTGCAGTTGGTGCAGTCGGAGAAGATGGCGTCGTTGGGGCGGTTGAGTGCCGGCATCATTCATGAGATCAACAACCCGTTGAATTTCGCGCGGACGGGGCTGCATGTTCTGGGTCGGCATGGGGGGAAGCTTCCGGTGGAGCTTCGGGACGAGTACGAGGAGGTTTTGCGGGACATCGGGGAGGGGATTGCGCGGGTTTCCACCATTGTCGGGGATCTTCGACGGTTCAGTCATCCGGAGAACGATGTTCTGGAGGAGGTGGACATCGAGGAGACGGTGGAGGCGGCGCTGCGGTTTTTGTCGGCGGAATGGAAGGATGGGCGGGTGGAGATTTCGAAGGACATCCCCGATGCGTTTGTGGTGCGTGCAAATCGCAACAAACTCGTTCAGGTCGTGCTGAACATCTGCCAGAATGCGTTTGATGCGATGCGGTCGAATCCGAAGCCGGACGAGCCGGCGCGCATGCACATCCGGGCATGGAAAGAGGCTGGGCGGCGCCGGGTGGGCTTGCGGGACAACGGGCCCGGGATCTCGGCGCATCATTTGGCGAGGATTTTCGAGCCTTTCTACACGACCAAGGAGGTCGGGAAGGGCATGGGACTTGGGTTGAGCATCTGCTACCGGATCGTCGAGGAGGCGGGCGGGCGGATCACGGTGAACACGGAACCCGGGCAGTTTTGCGAATTCGTTTTGGACTTCCCGGACCGTGAGACCGATAAGACGGGCCAGAAGAACTAAGCAAGCGATGGCAACGGCATGAATCCGATCTACGACTACAAACGCTTCGCCGTCCTCTATGTCGACGACGAGGAGAAATCGCTGAAGTATTTCACGCGTGCCTTCGCGGACACGTTTCGAATCTTCACGGCGACCAACGCGGCGGACGGCTATCGGATCCTGGAGGATCACCAGGAGGAGATCGGGGTGGTGATGACCGATCAGCGGATGCCGGGGGAGCAGGGCGTGCAGTTTCTGGAGCGTGCCCGTCGGCTGCGGCCCCAGATCATCCGCATTCTGGCCACGGCCTACGCGGACCTCGACGCGGCGATCGGGGCGGTGAACAGCGGGGCGATCTACAAGTACGTCACGAAGCCGTGGGATGTTCCGCAGTTGGAGACCACCCTGCGCCGGAGTCTGGAATTCTTCATGGTCCAGGCGGAACGGGATCATCTGCTGCGCGAGAAGCTTTCCGTGCTTCACCGGCTTCTGATCACCGACCGCGTGCTCAGCCTGGGGGTGCTGGCGTCGGGATTGGGGCAGCATGTCCGGCATGCGCTCGACGCGGTTTCGACCTTCCTGGATCTGGCGCCGGCGCTGGCGCGGGCGGAGACGGTGGATCTGGACCGGTTGCGGGAGCCCGGTTTCTGGCAGGATCTGCATCGGCACGTGCATGACCGGTTGAAGTTCATTCTTTCCCTGCTGGATGACCTGGCCGGGGAGCGGGAGACGACCTTCCGGTTCGACCAGGAGGTTCGCGTGTCCGAGGCGATTCAGGAGGCTCTGACGCCTTTGGCGGGGGATTTCGGGTCGCGCCGGATCGAGGTGGCGAACCTGGTGCCCTTGACGCTTCCGTCGGTGCTCGTGGATCAGCAGCGCTTTCACAAGCTCTTCTCCCTCCTGCTCCGGCACGAGTTGTCCACGCTTCCGGACGGTTCCGTGGTGCGGTTTGAGGCGACGGTTCGTCCGGGCACGGATGGGCGGGGCGAGGAGATGGACATCTTCGTGAACGACAACGGCACGGGGCTGGCGCCGCAGGCGATCCTGTCGCTGTTCGACCCGCTGCTGGTGGGGAGTGGTCCGGGGACGGACTCGGAGATGTATCTGATGGCCGTCTATTTCATTGTCTATCATCACGGTGGCCGGGTTCAGGTGGGGCACCGGGCGGGGAAGGGGCTGGCGTTGACGCTGACGCTTCCGCTCCGGCCGCAGCCGGCGGATCGCCGGGACGAGGCGCGCGAGTTTTTGGTTCGCGCGATGACCAACGAGCGGCTTTGGGACCGATTGCTGGCGGGAATGTAGGAACGCGGGTCTGGAAGCCGGGAATTGGGATCCTCCAACGAACAACGCCCGCATCCGGTTTTCCGGAGCGGGCGTTCGTTTTTTGGAAGGGCGAGGAGCGATTCCCCGGGTTGAAGGCCGGGGATCGGAGAGGATCAGTCGAGCTTGCGGATCTCGATCTGGCGGAAGGCGACGGGGTCGTTGTGACCGGCGAGCCCGAAGTAGCCTTTGGCGCGGTCCTTGCCGGGATGGGGGCTGTTGGCCATGTACTCCTTCACGGTGGAGAGGTCGGAGTCGAGGATGCGGGTGCCGTTGAGTTCGACCTCGATGTGCGAGCCTTTGACGGTGACGCGCTGGTAGTTCCACTGGCCGGGGGGCCGTTGGAAGCCGCGATGGGCGGCGGCCATGCCGTAGGCGGAGCCGTGGGCCTGGCGGGGGTCGATCTTGCTGTTTGTGGCTTTCTCGTAGTTGTCGTCGAGCACCTGCAGTTCGCACATGCCGGCGTAGGCGGCGTCGCCGGATCCGGGGTAGCGGATGGCGAGGCCGTTGTTGCCGCCGGGGGGCAGGTTGAATTCGAGGAACGCGGCGAAGTCGCCCAGTTCCTCGGTCTTGTAGTAGATGGTGCCGCCCTTGCCGGGTTTGCAGCGGAGCACGCCGCCGACGAAGTCGTATTCGTCGATGGGACCGGCCCAGCCCTTGGTGCCGCCCGCTTCGGTGAGGATGGCGTGGAAGCCGGCGGCGCGGTCGGCGTTGCGGAGGAGGGCGTTGCCTTCCTCGGCGGGGATTTCGCGGATGAACAGGTTGCGCCAGCGGATTTCGCCGCCGTGGGTTTGGAGCTGGATGGGGCCGGTCTTGGGGACGGGGGTTTTGCGGTTGAAATAGTTTTCGAGCCGGGCGTGGTTCACGACGAGCTGGTCGTTGAGGCGGATGGTCACGCGTTCACCGACCATGACGATGTGGAATTTGTTCCATTCGCCGAGTGGCTTGTCGGCGAGCACGAGGGGGTTCTTGCCGGGGTTGTCCTTGGAATTGTTCCAGAGACCGCCGGAACCGTATTCGGCGCCGAGATCGCCGCCCCATTTGCCGCCCGCCTTGGTGAAGTCCCAGATCTGGACCTGGGGAATGCCGCGGAGGTAGATGCCGGAATCGGCGCCGGCGACGGTGCGATATTCCAGGGTGAGTTCGAAGTCGCCGTAGTCCTTCTCCGTGGTCAGGTAGAGGCCGTGGCCGTCGTTGACCAGTTCGTCACCATTGACGCTCCAGTGTTTCTTGATGTCCTCGATGCTGGCGGCCTTTTTCTTGGCGAAATCCTCGGCGCTGAGGGCCCGCCACTTGGCGGGATCCTCGGTTTCGAGGCCCCACCATCCGCCGAGGTCCCGCCCGTTGAACAGGGGTGTGAAACCTGCGGGGGTGGCGGCGGCGAGGGCCGTCAGTTGGAGTGCTCCGAACGTCGCGCAGAACCAGACGGCTGCGGACCCGAGTGTGGTACGTCCTTTGCGCATGATGCGTCGAGGTGAGTGACAGGCGGATGATCCCGATTTCGCGCGGCGCCGCGAGAGAAATCAGGCCATGGCGTACCGGGCGGTGTCCTCGGACGGCCCCGGGGTCAGTCGGCCCTCCGCGAGCTGGGGTTCGTCGGGATTCCGGTAGTCGATGGAGGCGAAGTCGGTGTAGGCCTCGAAGAGGTCGGTGTTGCGGAGGAGTCCGCGGAACCTTTGGGAGCCCGGACCGAATGAGACGACGGGGACGTAGTCGGAGGTGTGGGAGCCGCTGGTGAAACTGATGCCGGTATGGTTGGCGAGCAGCTGGCCGAGGCCGGAGGTGTCGGATTTGAGGCCGTCGAAGAGGGGGGCGCCCTTGCCGGCGACGAAGGGGAGGAACTGGGTGAGCTTTTTGGCGTCGACCTTGTAGCCGGTCAGTTCGGTGAGAATGGCGGCGGATTGCGTCTCGGATTTGGCGTCCTTGAGTCGTTTGAGAATGACGGGGAACGAGGCCTTGATGCCGGCGAGGCTGCGGAAGCGTTTGGAGCTGTCGCGGTAATTGTCGCCCATGCCGTTGAGACCCAGGTTGGCTGTGCCGTGGTCGGTGGTCATGAGGACGAGGGTTTCGGGATGGATCCGTTGAAATTCCACGATGCGGTCGATGGCTTCATCCAGCGCGATCATTTCCCGGAGTGCGGCGGCGGCGTCGTTGTTGTGGGCGCCGTGATCCACCCGTCCGCCCTCCACCTGAAGCAGGAAATTTTCATGCCGGCCGAGTTTCCCGAGGGCGAGGTCGACCAGTTCGGCGAGTGTGGGCACGGCTTTTTCGATCTTGGGATCGGACCGCCGGTCGAGGGTGTAGGGCAGGTGGCTGGCGGAGAGGGTCCCCAGCCAGGGCTGGTCCATGGGTGCGCGCAGGATTTCGTCGCGGGTTTTGGCCACGTAATAGCCTTCCCACTGGAATTCGGCGAACAGGTTGCGTTTGTCCTTCCGCTTGGCGGCATCGAAGTGTTCCTGGCCTCCACCCAAAAGGAGATCGAGCCGGCGGGTGAGATAATGGCTGGCGATCTCGGGGCCGTCGCTGCGGCTGTCGACGCACACGGTGAACCCCGCCGGGGTGGCGTGGGTGATTTCGGTGGTGGTGACCAGGCCGCGTTTCCATCCGGCCTGGCCGAAAAGGTGCATGAGCGGCAGGAGCGGGCGACCCTTGGAGGAAACGTTCAGGGTGCCATTCCTGACGCGGCGCCCGCAGCCCCAGCTGGAGGAGGCCGCCGCGGAATCCGTCACGATGGAATCCAGGGAACGCATGTCCATGAGCGCGGTCCGGGTGTCGGGACGGTTGAGCAGATCGATCCAGGTGAGGGGCCGTCCGCGTTCATGCCGCGACAGTTGATCCGCGCAGGAGAGGGTGCCCTGGCTCATGCCATCGGCCACGACGTGGATGATGCGGCGGGGGGCGCCGTCGCCGAGGCGGGCTGGGGTGCCCGTGGGGGCGGGGGCAGGCTGGGCCTGGGCCAATGGCCGCGAATGGGCGCAGCCGGCGGCCCCAGCCGAGGCGGCGAGGGTGGACAGCTCGAGGAAACGGCGCCGGTGGAGCATACGAACGGATTAGGGGTGTCGATGGGCCGGATCGACAAGGGATAATTGGCGGGATGCGGGCGAACTGTGGGTGACCAACGCGCTTCGCCACAAAGGCGATGCGGGGTTGGCGGCGGGCGGGTTGATTGGGGGGCACCATGAACTCCCCGGTGACCCGCCGGCGGTTCCTGAAGGGCCGGTTGGGCGTCGGCCTGGCGGCGGCCACGGCACCGAGTTTGAGCCCTGCGTCCGTGCTGGGCCGGGGGGAGGGGCCTGGTCCAGGGGGCCGGGTGGCGGTGGCGGCGATCGGGGTGGGGCCGCAGGGGCAGGGTGTGATGGGTGGGGTGCTGGCGCAGTCGAATGCGCGGGTGGTGGCGGTCTGCGACCTGATGGAGGCGCACCGGAACCAGGCGCGGCAGCGGGTGAACGAGCGGTATCGCAACGAGGATTGCGCGGTTTACAGGGATTTTCGGGAGGTATTGGCCCGCAAGGACATTGATGCGGTGCTGGTGGCGACGCCCGACCACTGGCATGTGCCGGTGGCGCTGGCGGCGGCGAAGGCGGGCAAGGACATCTATCTGGAAAAGCCCATGGGTCTGTCCCTGGCCGAGGATCAGCAGTTGCGAACCGCGGTGCAGGAGGGGCGGAGGATCTTTCAGTTCGGAACCCAGCAGCGTTCGAGTCGCGAATTCCAGCGCGCGGTTGAACTGGTGAGGAACGGGCGGATCGGGAAGTTGAAGCACATTGATGTCTGGGCGCCGGCGAGCCGTCCGGGGGGTGCGACGACGTCCTGTGCTCCGATCCCGGGGCTGGATTACGAGGCCTGGCTGGGTCCGGCGCCGAAGGCTCACTACACGGATGGCAAGGCGGCGGATAATCCTGCCACCGGCGCCTGGAAAACGTGGTGGTACAACTCCCAGTACGCCCTGGGTTTCATTGCCGGCTGGGGGGTCCATCCGCTCGACATCGCCCTCTGGGGGCATCCGGCGATGATGCAGGGTCGGATGACGGTGGAGGGTCGCGGCTTCCTGCCCACGGAGGGAGCCTGCGACACCGCGGTGGCCTGGGATCTCCTGTTCACCTTCGCCGACGGGGTGACCCTTCGCTACCGGGGCACGCCCAACGTGTACTCCGGGAAGTCAGCGCTCACCGATTTCACGGATTGGAATGCCAAATACCGGAAGATCGAAGGGCATGGGACGGCGTTTGTGGGGACGGAGGGGTGGGTGGAAGTCCACCGTGGCGGGCTCCAGACCGAGCCGGGTTCCCTGGCGGAATCCAGTCTCGCGGACGCCGCTTTCCGGGTTCGTCCGAGTGAAAGCCATCCGAAGGACTGGATCGAATCGATCCTGCTTCGGCGGCCGGCGGTGAGTGGCATTGAGGAGTCGGTGCAGGCCGATCTGCTGTGCCACCTCAGTGACATCGCCGTCCGGGTGGGGCGCAGGCTCGTGTTCGACAACGCCACGGAGAAGTTCGTGGGCGATGCGGAGGCGAATCGGCGGCTTGAACTTCGACCGGCCCGGCCGTTGCCGAAGGTGGCCTGACCGATGGACGGTGTGGGCGGGGCGATCAGGCGGGTCGGATCTCGCGCCAGCGCTGGATGGAGGCTTCCAGATGAGGCGCGGAATCGCCCTTGATGCCGTAGCATTGAAGTCCGATCGGCCCCTGGTAGCCGGCTTTTTTCAGATGGACGAGGCAACCGGCCAGGTCGAAGTCGCCCTGGTTCAGCGGGAGCACTTCCGGGGAGGTTTGGTCCCGGTTGATCCCGCAGATTGTGACCAGCGAGAGGTGGGGCAGGGCCTCGGCGAAAAGATCCGGGACGGGACGGCGCGGCGGCGTGATCTGCCAATGGATCAGATTGAAGTTGGTTCCGATTCTCGGATCCGCCGCCTTCCGGGCGAGACGGAGTCCATCCTCCAATCGTTCGGTCCAGAACCACTTATGGGGATACACGCTCACCACGGGTCCGGAGTCCCCGCAGAGTTTGGCGACATGCCTGAGCCAGTGGAGTCCTCGTTCGTCCCCTGCGGGATCCGACGACTTGAAGGTGCGGGAGCGAAGTCCCAGTTCGATGCGGGTTCGACGCCCGGCCAGAAGCCGTAGGACGTCGGCCAGGGCGGGCTCGGGTTCGTCCTCGATGAAAGGTGTGTGATAGACGGAGGTGATCTCCAGGCTGTGGCGGTCGAGTTGTTTCACCACGGACCCCAGGCGGTTGAGATTGAAGTGGTCGGTCATGCCCGAGAACCCGAGTCGCTTGAGCAGGGCTGCCTTGGCTTCGAGGGAGGGGACGTCGGGACCGTTGAGCCCGTTGTCGAAGGCGTAGAGGGACCAGGGTGGGACGTCGCGCAGTGAAGGTCTGGGGCGGTTGGTCTCGGCGACCGCAGCCGGGGCGGAGGTGACGCGGGCCAGTGGCGCGATCGCGGGCAGCATCGCGGAGACGAGGAACGATCGACGGGAGATCACCGGCGGAGCTTGCCGGGCTTCGGGACGGCGGGCGAGGGCGGATCCATTCCGTGCGACACGGATCGTGCAGTCCGCAGTTGCCTGGCACTGTTGAGCCATCCGTTGCGAAGGCGGTTACGGGTTGGATTTACTTCTCAGCCTGCCGGTCTTTCCCGGGCGCGTTGTTCCGTCCATGGAGACGGTGGTGCCGTGGTAGGGGCACCGGAGGATGGCCTGATCGGTGGGTTGGGCGGGAAGGTTTGGAAGCCCGAGTCGATCGTAGGAGCCCGGGGTGGAACCAGGCTGGCCGGATTTGTTCCGGTTTTTGAGGCTGGAATCCTTGGGGCAGAACAGGAGGTCGGGGTCGGTGCCGACGCCGGGGAGCGAGTTGAGATGTGGGAAAGCTTCTCCCGGGTGATTCTGGACGTGGGTGCGCAGGGCGGCTGCGAGCAGGGACATTCGGGCCTGGCACTGATCGGCTTGTTCGCGATCCCGGGCGGCCAGGTAGGGAGGCACCGCGAGGCTGAGGGCGACGGCGATGAGCGGGAGTCCGACGAGGAGACTGACATAGCCCAGGACAAGACCGGCGATGGCTTTTCCGGAGCCGCCGTGGAGTTCGGGGGAACGACGGGAACGGCGAAGGGCGAGGTGACCTGTGAGAATGGCGGGGATGCCGGTGAGCGGGCCGAGCAGCAGCAGGTAGCTGGCGATGCCGAAGCCGAGGCTCAGGCGGGCCATGCCTGTGCGGGGTTCCACGGTTGGCGGGTGGATCGGGCCATCCATGGGCGGATCGTGGGTGGGCGGTTGGCGGGAGGCCAGCGTGGAGTGGACTGGCGTGGAGAGGAGTCAGGTTCGGTGGACGGCGGCGGATCGTCGGGCTGCGATGGCGATTCCGGTGAGGCCGAGGGCGCACGCGGTGAAGGCGAGTGCGTTGGGGGTGCGGACCGTCCAGGGATTCCAGGGCCAGGGAGCGCGGAAGAAGGCGAAGTTCAGGGCCCAGAACAGCCAGGTGGCGAGCAGGAGGGCGGGGCCGAGGATTTCGGCGGCGGACCGTGGTTGCGTGGTGAGTTGCCGGCGGAGTCGGGCCACCCGCAGTGTGGCGACGGCGAGCGGGAGGACGAGCAAGATCATCCAGCCAGCCACCGGCGTGATGAGGTGTTCTTCGTGGACCAGATTTCGGACGGTTTTTCCGGCGATTGGAAGTGCCACCAGAGGCAGGAGGAAGGCGTAGGGAGAAATCCTTCCAGCTGTCACCAGCAGAATGGGCAGGAACCCGAGGAGCAGTCCGAAATCGTAGATCCTGTCGACGAACCAAAGGGAGCCGAACTCGACGGCGACCAGCAGGACGGTGTGCAGCGTGAGCAGGCAGAGTTCGAGCGGATAGGCGAGCGGTTCGGGCAGGGCGTTGAGGTCGGGACGGATCCGATGCCGGTTGAGCCAGAGACCCAGTCCAAGAGTTCCGCCCATCACGGCGCCGAAGGTGGTTTCCATCCAGTTCCACCAGTTCATGACCGCATCCAGGCGGGCGGGCCAGCCCTGGGCGAAGTCGGGGAGGTTCCAGGCGTGATAGGCCTGGAGACATTGTCCGAGCGGAAAGCCGAGGGCGCCTCCGAGGGCGGCCCAGAGTCCGAGATTGCGGGCCAGCTTATCGCCCCGGATCCGGGCGCAATAACCGAGCAGCCCGAGGAATGCGAACAGGTAGGCGCCCCAGACTTCCGGGCGCGGTTTCAGTTCGGCGCCGGGACGGAACCGCCAGTCGGCCGAGAAGTAGAAGCGCGGGAGGATGTGATGGGCGGGGTCAAAGGGCCGGTTGAGCGTGAGCAGGCCGAGCAGGCAGAGTCCGAGCATGCTGGTGAGCACGAGGGCGATTTCGGAGGTTCGATAGCGGACGCCGCCGAGGCCCATGCCGAGGAAGAGGCCGGCGAAACCGATCCAGAGAGCGCCTTTAAGGGCGAGCCCGAGCAGGCCCCAGCGCAGGGCGGCCCAGTTTCCGACCAGGGCCGGGTCGTGGGTGAGTCCGACCGTCTGGCCGTAAGTCATGGAACCGCCGAAGCCGATGGCGATGGCGCACCAGGCCACGGCGCGAAGCGCGGGAAAGGCGGGAGCCCGGGGACAGGCGAGCAGCACCAGGGTGAGACCCAGGAGCAGCCCGGCGATCATCGCGCCCGTTTCGTGGCCATACTGGCCGCGAATCCCCCAACCCATGCCTCCGGCGAGCGCTCCGAAAACGACAGGTTTCCAGACCGCCAATGTTTCGGGCCTGGCTGGTTCCGCGCTCATCACCTCCGTTCAGGGATGGCGCGGACGGGGAGGTGCGATCATCAGATCCTCGATGATTCGCGCGAGATCGTTCGCTGGCATCCGTGCGACCAGATAGCGGTGGTTGCCCTTCGCGTGCGGGATCCAGTCGTTGTAACCGTGGGGCACCCGCTGATGCATGAGGCAAAGGCCGGGTTCGGAGAGCGTCCAGAACTCGCCCGCACCGCGCACGGCAAACAGGGCGGCGGTCTGGTCCCAGCTTTCGCGAGGTTCGAGGCCGGTGTAGTGGAGGTAGGCGAGGCGGACGGGATTCGCTTCGGGCAGGCTCCGCAGTCCGGCCCCGGTCTTGATCCTGGCTCCGATCTCGAATCCCGTGAACACCACCGGGGTGGGCCAGTCGTGGATCGCGCGGACCGAACCGGAGGTGTCGTACATCACGTTGTACTCCCCGTTGCCGTCGTCGAACCGGCCGTCGGGAAACTTCCCGCCCATGCATACCCACTGCCGGACCTTGCGTTTCACAAGCTCTTCGCCTTTCAGGGGACTGGCGGCGTCCGCGGTCGAGTCGAGCAGATCCCGGAGGTTGTTGAGAAACCCGACCGAAACCACCGTGACGCTGGCGTCCGGCTGGGCCGCCAGAATCCGACGGTAAAGTCCGGCCGCCTCGGGGGCATCGGAGCTTCGCGCCAGCCGGTGCGGGAAGGCGGCGGCGACCTTGTCGGCGTACTTCGACGGCGTGGGGTCGGGGTTCGGGGCCGGGTAACCGTGGCGCAGTCCGTGCTGGTAGCCGATGGGGATGCCCGGCCTGCCGTACCAGGTGTTGATGGCATCGACGCACGGGCCCACGGATTCGTTCCGCGAGCAGATCATCACTCCCAGGATTTCCGCCTCACCGCGATCGGCGAGGGCGTGGAGCAGGGCCAGGGTTCCGACGTCGTCGACGTCCTCGGCCATGTCGGTGTCGAACAGGATTCGAACCGGTCCGGCGGGGGCCGCCTCGGCCGCGGTTGCGGCTGGGAGGCGGCACGGGGTTAGAACCAGGCCCAGGACCAGGGCGAAGGCGAGGGCCGGAAGAACCTTCATGGGCGTGTGAGCGGGGATGGTTCCGAATTCAAGGGAGCCAGGCCCCGGACGGCGGAGAGGCGGGAGGGATGAACGGGGTGGGTTACTTCGAGTGCAGCTCGTGATCCGACACTTTCACGCCCTTGACGTAGCTGTTGAATCCGAACCGGGTGGGGGTGAACGTGCCGATCGGGGTGACCTCGGCGCGGTCGGGGACGGGGAGGCCGGTGAGGCTGAAGGTGGCGTTGACGAACAGGCGTCGGAGATCCTCGGAGGCGAGATCGGTGGCGGCGCCGATGGTGGAGCAGAGGATTTTGGCGGACTTGCCGGAGGGCGCCTTGTAATCGCGGAGCCAGACGAGAGGCATGATTGCCTTTTTGAGGTTCGGGGCGTCGGTGGGGTTCATGCCGACCAGGGTCTGGCCCCAGAGCAGGACGGTGGCGTCCTTGGGGAAGTCGGGATTCACGCCATAGACATCGGTGGGACCCCAGACATCGACGACACCCTTGAGGATGGGGTGTTTCTGGTTCTGTCCGTCGAGCAGGCCGCGGGAGGATTCCTTGCCATGATCGCCGTGGTGATAGGTCCAGGTTTCGCCGACGGTCATGCCGCCGAAGCCGCCGCCCTTGCTGGTCCAGCTGTAGCTGGCGTAGGGGCTCTGTTTGTTGCGGGTGTAATTGAAGGCGTGGGTCGCGGTGCGGACGACCATCATGGGCTTGCCGGAATCCAGGTATTCGACGAAGTGCTTCATGTCGGCGTCCGGCAGTTCGCGGAAGCGGAATGAGTTGACGACGAGGTCGGCGGATCCGAGCAGGTGGAAGCCGGGGATGTTGGTGGAGTTGTTGGGATCGATGACGCCCTGGTCGTTCTGGCTGAACAACACGGTGCATTTGAAGCCGTGCCGTTGGCTGAGGAGTTTGCCCAGCATGGGCATGGATTCCTCGGAGCGGTATTCCTCGTCGCCGGCGAGCAGGACGACGTGCTTGCCGTTGGCCTTGTCAGCGGCGGGTTCGTAGACCACCCACGGATTGGCGGCCAGGACTGGGGAGGGTGCGAGGGCGAGCCAGGTGAGAACGGAGGCCACGAGGGCGGGGGCGGATTTCATGGGGGGAATCATGTCGGGAGACGCGCGACGAGGCGACAGGAAATCTCGATCCGCGACCGGCCCCGGTGCGTTTGCAGTTTGTTGGGGGTGGGCCTGGTCGCGCTGCGACGAGTGCCGCTGCGTCCCGCGGCGCAACGACATTGCCAAAGCGCGACACCCAAAGCCTGCCGCCCACTCGACGCGTGCGGGGTTGGCGCAGCGCGACAATTCCCATCCCCGACGCGCGGAAGCGCCCACCGGCTAGTCCTGTGTCCTGCGGAGGGGAGGCGTTGGGTGTCGGGGACGAAGCCTGGTCACCAGGGGCCGCGGCGCTTGAGTTGCGCGCCGCTGGATCGGCCGTCGAGCTGGTCCCGGGCTTCGACGGCGCGGACCTGGATGAACCGTTTGATCCGGTATTTCGGGTCCTCGTTGCTGCGCTTTTTCTCGTCGGGGTCTGCGTCTGCGGACGGGGCTTCGGGAGCGCGGAGTGCGTCTTCGAACGACTGGAGCCGTTCCTCCGATTCCTCGGCGACGGCGGGGCGGAGGATGGCGGCCAGTTCATCGATGCGCTGATGGAGCCGGTCCGGGAGGAAGAGTGTTTCCAGCAACCGGGCCAGTTCACGCCGGTAGCGCGTCTCGAATTCGGGGGCGGCGTAGAGACGTTCCAGGAACCGGTTTTTACCGACCCAGGGGTGGAAGAGGCTGAGCCGTTCGCGTTCCGACACGGATCCCACCAGGCTGAATTCGCCCCAGGAATGGTCGAGGTCCCAGGGGCTGAAACCCAACCGGTTGGACTGCGGATCCAGCCAGACCACGAAATTCTGGCCGTTCATGAGAATGCCATCGAGGTTCGCGAGCAGCGCTTCGCAGGCGAAGAAGCGGGCGGCGGCGTCGAGGTCCACAAACTCACCCAGGCGCCGATCGAAGGTCTCGCGGTCGGCGTGGGAAACGAGCTGGCAGAACTCGATGAGTTGGCGTCGTTGGGCGGGCGAGGGATCGTCGCGGGGCGAGTAGACCTCCGCGTAGGCCTCCCAATCCTGGCCGAGATCCTCGAACAGATGATTGCTGACCGGCTTGAACAGCGCTGCGCCATCGGCTCCGAGCGCTTCGCGCGCCCATCGGTTGTCCGGGTTTTCGACGATCAGATAAAGTCCGAGGAGCCGGTGCTCCCAGCGTCCCTGGAGTGAATGGAACACCCGGGCGAAGGTGGTGCGTGGAGCGGGGACGCCCGCCGCGCGGTAGAACTCGTACCCGAGGGTGTCGGCAACGCAGGAGCGGTCGGCGACGAGGTTGTGCAGGTTGATGGTTTTGAGGCGGGCGAAGGAGCGGCCTGGATGCCCTTCATTGAGGTCGAGTTTGAAGGATTTTTTGTACGTGCTGATTGCCTCGATAAACGTGCCGTTTCCCTTGTGCCGGATGGCCGCGTTGGTGAAGGACAGTCCTGCGATTTCGACGTCGCCGGCGGACCAGGGGAGGTCCCAGCCGAGGGACCCTGCGACCCCGGCGCGGGAGGCGTGGGGGTTGCGGAGCGTGAGAGTGCCGTCGGGCGAGATCCAGTTGTCCACCGGCGGAATCCGCCGGGCGGCAAGGTCCGCCCATTGCCGGGCGGTGAACTTGAGGTGCAACTCCCAGAGATTCGTGGGCTGAAAGAAATCAGCGGGTCGTCGTACGGTGGATCCGTCCAGTCGGGGGCCGGAGTAGGGATGCGGGCTGAGTTCGCGCGGTTCGGAGGAGGGGTTGGCCGCCTGACGGGCCTGGATGAACTCGAAGAACCTCATCTGAAACCAGCGCTGCTGGAAGAGGATGATGGCGGCGACGACGAGGCTGACGACGAGCAGGAAGGTGCTGCCCCCGAGGATGAGGAGGGCGAACAGGGCACGAACCCAACCTCGACGACGCTTGGGAGGGCCCGGGGCCTGGGGAGGCGGGGCTGGAATCCCGGAAGGAGCTGGCGCGGACGCTTCGATCCGGTCGGTTTAGCGTTTCCGGCAGTTTCGGGGAAGTGCGATTCCCTCAGGAAGCGGAGTCGGGGCATTTCCGCGTTGTCGGAGGTGGAACCTGCCGCGCTGGGGCGAGTCTTGGCCGGCGAAGCGGCCCGGGAGTTTGGCCATTTTCAGGCGTCGCGCCGCGCCGCGCCCGAAACTCGCACCGGGTCGAGGGCTTGAAGCCCCGGGTTACCCTCGCCCCGTCGCTCCGCGACTTCTGTGCGCCGTGCGCCGGCCGGTATCGTGCGGGTTGTCAACCGGTGGGAGCTGGCCCATGATCGCCACAGTCCACACGTAACCGATCCTCGTGACCGAGACCCACACCATGCCGGCCGCCGCGAACCCCCGATTCCGTCCCATCGCCTTCTGTTTCCGGGGAGGGAGGCTGCTGATTCGGACGCTCCTGGTTGCGGGAGGACTTTGGGTCGTGGAAGGGGCGTTTGCTGCGGAGCCGGGGAGGACAATGGCCGTGGACTTCAACCGGGACATCCGGCCGGTGCTATCGCAGAACTGCATTTTCTGCCATGGGCCTGATGACCAGGAGCGGAAGGGCGGGGACAAGAGCCGCGGGGGTTTGCGGTTGGACACCCTGGAGGGGCAGCGTGCGGACCTTGGGGAGGGGCGGGCGGCGGTGGTGCCTGGAAGCCCTGACCGGAGTGAGCTCTTCAAGCGCCTGGTGACGCATGATGCGGACGATCTGATGCCGCCGGCGAAGAGCGGCAAGCAATTGACCTCGGAGCAGGTGGAGCTCTTTCGAAGTTGGATTGCGTCGGGCGCGAAGTTTTCGAACCACTGGGCCTACGAGAGGCCCGTGCGTCCTGCGTTTCCGGCGGTTCGGGAGTCGGGCTGGCCGAGGAACGGTCTGGATCGGTTCGTCCTGGCGCGCCTGGAACAGGAAGGTCTGACTCCGCAGCCGGAGGCGACGCGGGAGGCCCTGGCGCGCCGGGTGGCGTTGGATTTGACGGGGCTGCCGCCGAGCCTGGAGGAATTGGAGCTTTTTCTGGCTGACACCTCGGAGGAGGCCTACGACCGGTGGGTCGAGCTGATGCTTGGGAAGTCGGCCTTTGGCGAGCATTGGGCGCGGATGTGGCTGGATCTGGCGCGGTACGCGGATTCGGCGGGGTACGCGGATGATCCGCCGCGGACCATCTGGCCTTACCGCGACTACGTCATTCGTGCGTTCAACGAGAACCTTCCCTTCGACCGATTCACGATCGAGCAGCTGGCTGGGGATCTGTTGCCGGAACCGACCGAGGAACAGCTGAAGGCGACGGCGTTCCATCGGAACACCATGACCAACAGCGAGGGGGGGACGAACGACGAGGAGTTCCGGAATGTGGCGGTGGTGGACCGTGTGAACACCACGTTCGCCGTGTGGATGGGGACTTCGATGGCTTGCGCGCAATGCCACAGCCACAAGTACGATCCGATCACCCAGCGCGAATACTTCCAGCTCTTCGCCTTTCTCAACAACACGGTGGATGCCGACCGGCCGGATGAAGCGCCGCTGTTCGAGTTTGATTCGGACGAGGTGCGCAGCCGCCGTGCGGCCATCGCTGCCGAGTTCGCGGTCTTGGAGGCGAAGTTTCGCCAGGCAGCGCCGGATCTCGCAGGCGCGGCCGAATCCTGGGCCCGGTCCTTTCCCGCCTCCCTGACCTGGCAGACCCCGCGGCCGTCCGCCCTGAAATCGGAGTCGGGCCATGGGATGGAGGTGCAGTCCGACCAGGCGGTGCGGGTGACGCTCAAGGGAACCCAGCTCCAGAAGGACACCTACACGGTGGAGATCCCCTTCGACACGCCGGTACGGATGACCGGACTTCGACTTGAGGCGCTGGCCGACGAGGGCCTGGAGTCCAAGGGCCCGGGTTTGGCGGGGAATTTCTACGTTCGCTCCGTGCGGGCCCGCATTTTGCCGGTGCCGAATCAGGCGGGACCCGAATCCCGTTTTATTCGCCTCGAGTTGCCTCGTTCGGGTTCGCTGGCGCTGGCGGAGGTGCAGGTGTTCAGCAGCGGCGAGAACATCGCCCGATCCGGCATCGCGCGGTTGAGCAGTGTCGAGGGCGACGCGGAGGCTGGCCGGGCGGTGGATGGCAAAACCGAGGGCGGACCGGCATTGGGATCCGTGGCCGTGACCCGGGAGCAGGAGAATCCGTGGTTCGAGATCGACCTCAAGTCGGCCCGGCCGGTGGAGCGGATCGTGATCTGGCCGGGCAGGGGGCCGGGCGTCCGCCTGGAGGGCTTTCGCGTGGTGGCGCTGGATGAACAGCGCAAACCGGTTTGGGAAAAGGCAGGCAACCCGAATCCCTCGAAGGAAATCACCTTCGAACTCCTCGGACCGCGCGAGGTCGAGTTCGCGAACGCGTCGGCGGACGTCAATCAGGACAACCTCGACGAGGCGCTGGTGGCGACCGACAACCCGAAATCGGCGCGGTACCGGAAACGGACGGAGAAAGGGTGGGCAATCGGGTCGGCGACGGGCCGGGACCATGCTTTGATGCTGTCCACGGCCAAGCCCGTGGACATCCCGCGGGGAGCGACGCTTTCGGTAACCGTGGCGCAGCAGTCGGGTTCCGACCGCCATCTCCTGGGCCGGTTCCGGCTGGGGGTGACCGAGGACGCGCGGGCGGCGGAGCATGTGGATACGCCGGCTGCGGTGCGGTCGGTGCTGACAACGCCGGTGGCCGGTTGGAGCGGGGTCCAGCGGGAGCGGGTGACGGATTACTTTGTGCGACATGTGGCCGACGGGCTGCGGGATGCCCGGGAGCGTTACACTCAGCTGGAGAAGGAACGGGATGGATTGAAGCGCCTCACGGTGCCGGTCATTCGCGAGTTGGAGGCGAAGGCCCGCCGTTCGACGAAGATCCAGCTGCGGGGGAACTACCTCGTTACCACGGAGGAAGTCGGGGCAGGGGTTCCTGCCGCCTGGCCGGCCCTGCCGAAGGAGGCGCCGCTTGACCGGTTGACCTTTGCCCGCTGGCTGGTGAGCGAGGAGAATCCCCTGACCGCGCGGGTCATTGCGAACCGCTTCTGGGAGCAGATTTTTGGCATCGGGATTGTGCGGACCAGCGAGGAATTCGGATCGCAGGGGGAGGCTCCAGTGAACCAGGAATTGCTCGATTGGCTGGCGACCGAGTTGGTGGCGGGCAAGTGGGATGTGAAACGTTTTCTGAAGCTGCTGGTCACCAGTGCGGCGTACCGGCAGTCGTCGCGGGTGACTCCCGAGGCCCTGGAGAAGGATCCGGACAATCGGTGGGTGTCGCGTGGACCCCGATTCCGACTGGGCGCCGAGACCATCCGGGATCAGGCCCTGGCGGTGGCAGGGCTGCTGAGTCCGCGAATGCACGGCCCCTCGGTGCGCCCGCCCCGGCCCAGCCTGGATTTGCGGGCGGCCTTTGGCGGGAACCTGGACTGGCAGACCAGTCCCGGGGAGGACCGGTATCGACGTGGCCTGTACACCGAGTGGCGGCGCACCAGTCCGTATCCCTCGATGGCCACCTTTGATGCCCCGAGCCGGGAGGTTTGCACCCTGCGCCGGAACCGCTCGAACACGCCGTTGCAGGCGTTGGTGACCCTCAACGATCCGGTCTATCTGGAGGCGGCGCATGGGTTGGCGAAGCGGATGATGGGGGCGGCGGCGAAGCCGGAGGAACGGGTCAAACAGGGATTCCGCATGGTGCTCTTCCGCGAGCCCACGACCGCCGAGATCACCGAGGTGACGCGGTTGCTGGAGGACGTTCGGGAGCGGTATTCCCGGCAGCCGGACCAGGCTTCGGCTTTCGTGGCGGGCCTGAGCACGGGAGCGCCGCCGGCGGATCGGGTGGTCGAAGTGGCCTCCTGGACCACGGTGGCGAACGTGTTGCTGAACCTCGACGAAACCCTGATGAAACGGTGACGGTGCCTGGGGCGAGCTCTCGATCCATACCACCGACTGATCCTTCCTTGAATTCCATGAACCCTTTCCAGTTCGAGCGGTTGAGACACCAGACGCGGCGCCAGTTTCTGCGCGGCGCGGGCCAGTTCAGCCTGGGCGCGATTGCGCTTCAGGGCCTGATGAACGGAGTCTCCGCGAGGGCGGTCACTGCGGCTTCGGGACCGGCTTCGACGAAGCCCGTGCTGGATCCGCTTGCTGTCCGCCAGCCGCATCATGCAGCCCGGGCGAAGCGGGTGATCTATCTCCACATGTCCGGGGGCCCGCCTCATCTGGACATCTTCGATTACAAGCCGGAGTTGGTGAAGCGGGATGGCCAGGATTGTCCGGACGAATTCACGAAGGGTCGCAAGTTTGCGTTCACGGGGGGGACACCGAAGCTGATGGGAACGCCGCGGACCTTCACGCAACACGGGAAGTCGGGCACCTGGATGTCCGATGCGGTCCCCAATTTCCAGCGGGTGGCGGACGAGTTGTGCGTGATCCGGTCGATGACCACCGACCAGTTCAATCACACCCCGGCGGAGCTGTTGCTCTACACGGGGTCGCCGCGCCAGGGACGTCCGAGCATGGGCTCCTGGGTGACTTACGGGTTGGGCAGCGAGAACAGCGATCTGCCGGGGTTCGTGGTGCTGATTTCCAACGGCGTCCAGCCCAGTGGCGGGCAGAGCTGCTGGGGCACCGGGTTTCTGCCTTCGGTGTTCCAGGGGGTGCAGTGCCGTTCGAAGGGGGACCCGGTGTTGTACGCCTCGGATCCGGCGGGCATGGACCGCAACCTGCGCCGGAGGACCCTGGATTCGCTCCGTCGTTTGAATGAACTCCAGGAGGCGGAACTGGGCGATCCCGAGACCACCACGCGGATTGCGCAGTATGAACTGGCGTTCCGCATGCAGGCCAGTGTCCCGGAGGTGATGGACATCTCCCGGGAATCCGCGGCCACCCTGGAGGCCTACGGGTCCAAGCCGGGCGAGGCGAGTTTCGCGAACAACTGTCTGCTGGCGCGGCGCCTGGTCGAGAAGGGTGTGCGCTTCGTTCAGTTGTTCGATTGGGGCTGGGATTTTCATGGCACGGGGCCTTCGGAGGACATCCGCAACGGGCTGACGGACAAGATGCAGCGCACGGACAAGCCGGTGGCGGCGTTGATCGAGGACCTCCGTCAGCGCGGGTTGCTGGAGGACACGCTGGTCCTGTGGGGTGGCGAGTTCGGTCGCACGCCGTTCCGGGAGGGACGCACCGCGGGATCAACGAACCTTGGACGCGACCACTATCCGGACTGCTATTCCATGTTCCTGGCGGGGGGCGGTGTTCGGGGAGGCATGAGCCACGGCGAGACGGATGAGCTCGGTTTTTCGGTGGTGGAAAACCGGGTGCATGTCCATGACCTCCAGGCGACCCTCTTGCATCTCCTGGGCTTCGATCACCAGCGGCTCACCTATCGGTTCCAGGGCCGCGATTACCGCCTCACGGACGTCCATGGCGATGTGGTCCGGGAAATTCTGGCGTAGGAGGCGAAGGCCATCCTACCAGGTGTTCGCGGACCAGCGGACCGCCTTGGAACTGCGCGCGCTGACGGTCGGGCAGGCGTACAGTTTCGCGATCGAGGCCTTCAACGAGAACGGCGTTTCTTCGGTCAGCTCCGTGGTCCGGATTCCTGCGGCCTTTTAGGCCATTGCCTGACGATCAAGGTCGGGTGGCCCGCGTCGGGGGATCGAGGTCATGGATCCGATCGGCCCCGAGTCCCGGGGTGAGACTCTGCAGCCCGCCGGGCCATCGAACTTCCACGGAATCGATCCGGTCGACTTCTCCCAGGCCGAAGCGCACGAGCGGCTGGCCCTGGGAACGGTAGCCTTCACCGACGGCGTGGGTCCGGACCTGGGCTCCGAGCCGGTCGCGAACGGTGACGACGGCGCCTTCCGGGCCGGGGACGCCGCGACCCGTGGGCAATCGCAACCCAAGCCAGTGCCCCGGCGACTTCAATCGATTGGCGAAGATCCGGAGCGTCTGTCGTGGACGCGGCCAGATCTCAAAGGTGGTCACCAGCACGTCCAGGGTGCCGTCCCCGTCGAAATCCTCGACGACGGCGTTGCGCGAATCCGCTTCCAAGGCCAGGCCGAACAGGTGACCGACCTCGACGAATCCGGCGGGGCCGAGGTTCATCAACAAGCGGTTCTTGTCGTAGCCGCCGTAGGACCAGCCGTTGGCGCGGGTGGCGGCGAATTTGGCGGCGAAGAAGGCGTCGGCGGTGGCGGGCGGCGTCGAGGGCTTGAGGTAGATGTCCTGCGTCCAGAACTCCGATTCGTAGTCCCGCACCGAGCGCCGGGTTTCGTGGCCATTGACGATGTGCAGGTCGGGCCGCCGGTCGTGATCGAGGTCGAAGGCGGGAGCCGACCAGGCCCAGCCCGCGCGGGCGACCGTGGTTCCTGCTGGAGGTTGGTTGAATCCGTGCCCGTTGCCATTCCCGAGAAACAGGCGGTTCCCGAAGGTCATGGTGGGTCGTTGCTCACGCCAGGCTTCGAAGCCTGGGCGTTCGAGGCCGAGGGCGGTCAGTCGATCGGCCGTGGGTTGGGGCATCGCGACCATCAACAGGTCGAGCGCTCCGTCGGCGTTGAAATCCGAGAAGGAGTGGGACATGCCGAATCCGTGCGCCTCACCCAGCCAGGAGGCTGTTCGCGGGAGGAAACGGCCGCGACCGTCGTTTTCATGGACGTCCATGCCCGCGAAATCACTGGTGACGACGAGATCGAGGTCCCCGTCGCCATCGAGTTCGACGAAGGAGGCTCCGTAGCTGCGTCGGTGGCGGAAGGGTTCGAGCCCGGAGCCCGCGGTGACATCGGTGAACCGGCCCTGTCCGTCGTTGCGAAGCAGGTAGGCCGGGGGACCGTCCCGGGCGTCGAAGTACGGGGTGGGCATTTGTCCGCCCTCGTAGGGAGTGCGGTACTGGCCGAGGAAGACATCGGCGTCGCCGTCGGCATCCATGTCGCCGCAGGTGATGGCCTGCGCGTAATGCAGGCGTTCCGGGGCCGTCCAGGCCGGGATCGGAGGGGCCTTGAACCGTCCCTGGGCGTCGCCGGGAAGCAGGATCAGTCCGGTGCGCACGGCCAACAGAAGGTCGGCGGTGCCGTCCCCGTTGAAGTCGGCCAGCATTCCGGTGAAGAGAAGTCCGGGATGGTGCGGCGACAGCGTTTCCTCCTGCCAGGTGCCGCCGGTGTCCCGACGGAGGACCAGGTTGCGCGCGAGCAGGAGAATTTCCGGATGCCCGTCGTGGTCCAGGTCTCGAAGGAGAATCGGATCGATCCAGGACGTTCGCGGGAACGGCGTGATTTCGCGGAAGTGGGCGGGTTCAAAGGGGGGGGCGCCAGCCCGGGTCAGGACTTCGGCGTTTTCGATTTGGACGAGGCCCAGTTCCGGGGTGTCGGCAGCGCCGGGAGACGGCGGCCAGGTGATGCGGATCCGGGCCTGGACCTGGGCCCGTTCGCGGGGGGATTGCCGTTCCAGATCGAGACGGACCTGAAAGAGGCTCGATTCCTCGGCGGAACCTGCTGAGGCCGGGGAGAACTGAAGGTGCCGCCACTCGCTCTGGGTCAGCCGCCAGCCTTCGGCGTGGCGTTGGTCGAGGAACGTGCGCCAATCGTCCCAGACAAGCGGCGGGGAAGTCGCCGTCCAGGGCGTGCGAAGGATTCCGTGAGGCAGCGTTTCGGTGGCCTTGCGGTCTGGGCGGAGCAGGGTGCCGACTGGGGCGTCGCGCAGGGTGCGCAGCGGGTCGGGGGCGGCGTTCAGCGAGTCCCAGAGTCGTTCGATGGCGGCGGCGCGTTCCTCGGCGCGGCGTTCGGGGGCCCAGATGGTTCGATCCGCCTCGCGTTCGGCGGTTTCGAGCGCGGTGAACTCCCGGAGTCGGGTGGCGTCGAGGACGGCGCCGGACCCGACTGGGGCGGTCGTCGCGGCGGACGGGCTGGACGGCGTGCGAGATTTGGACTTGCTGCGAAGTGCGAAGCTGGCGGCGATGGAAGCGGCCAGTGCGAAGAGAAGAAACCAGCGTCGTGCGGAAGCGGAACCTGCGGAGGTTTGTCGAGCCGGGCCGCTCATGCGTCAGCGGGGGGGACGTCGGCAGGTGCGGGATCCGGGATTCGATTCAGCCGGATCGGGCCGAGGATGGGGTGGCCGACTCCGGCCGGGCCGCGGTCACCAGACGCCGCATCTTCCGAACAGCGGCGGTGAAGCTCGGTTGCTTGAAGAGGCCGGTGCCGCTGACGAAGGTGTCGGCGCCTGCCATGGCGCATTCGCGGGCTGTGTCGAAGACGATGCCGCCGTCGACCTGGATGCGGTAATTGAGTCCCATTTCCTCGCGCCACCGGCGGGCCTGCTGGATTTTGGGAACGGTTTCGTGAATGAACGACTGGCCGCCGAACCCCGGGTTGACGGTCATGATCAGGAGCAGGTCGATCTTCCGGAGGAACGGTTGGACCACCCGCATGGGGGTGGGGGGGTTGATGGCGAGCCCGGCCTGGAGTCCGAGGGAACGGATTTTCCAGAGCAACTGTTCCACGCGGGTGGAGAGTTCGGCGTGGATGGTCAGCTGGCCGGCCCCGGCTTTGGCGAAGGGTTCGAGGAGGATTTCCGGTTGCGAACACATCAGATGGACGTCGAAGAACATCCGGGTGAGCGGCCGCAGCGAGGCCACGATGCCGGGGCCGAACGACAGGTTGGGCACGAAATGCCCGTCCATGATGTCGAGGTGAAGCCATTC
>CAYZAE010000005.1:66982-80131 GCA_964476125.1 uncultured Verrucomicrobiota bacterium
CACGCCGACGGCGCGCCACGGATGGTCATGCACGTAGTCATCGGTGGCGCGGGCCACTTCACGTTCGAGCCGGGCAAAATTCGCGGCCAGCAGGGAAGGCGCGATGATCACTGCGGGCAGGCTAGGGATGGGCGCGGGCACGGGTCAACGGGGTGATCCCGAGGCCGGGAGGTCGAGGGAGAGCCCGCCCAGGGCGCCATCCAGGGAGGTGGCTGCGGGTGGTTTGGGATCGATGATTCCGCGGACGTAATCGGCGGCTTCGGGGAATCCCTGGATGCCGCGGGGCAGGGTGGCACCGGCGGCGTTGGGGTGGCCGCCGCCCTGCAATTTCCGGGCGATGGGCAGGGCTTCCCCGTTCTTGCTGCGCAGACTCACCACAATGCCGGCGGCGGTCCTGCGGGGCATGGTGAGCAGGACCTCGTAGGCACAGGCCGGATCCCGGAGCAATTCGTGCACGATCAGATTCGAGTTGCCGACCACCACGTCGACCCACCCGACCTTGGGGGAAAGCGGCACCACGCGCGTCCGGCTCCAGGCCAGCCCGAGTGGATCCTCGACCCGGCGCCGGGTTCGCACGACTTCGAGCAGCGGATGATCCAGCAGGGCTTCGAGCCGGCCCTCGATGAGCCGGCTCATGTTCCAGAAGGAATAGGTCTTCAGCAGCGAGGCGTATTCCTGGGCCAGGTCGAAGTCCGGATGGTTTTCGAGAAAGAGATCGCCGACATCGGTAAGCGTGACCAGGCGATCGAGTTCGGGGGAGCCGAGGCCGTGGGTGACGCAGAGATCGTAGCAGAGACGTGCGGCGGAGCGGGTGACGTCGTGGATCAGGCGGGCCACGGCGGGTTTGGCCAGGGGTGCGTGATGATCGATCACCACCCAGTTCGGCCGGTCGAGACGCGATTCGAAGGTGAGGTCGCAGACCCACGCGGACTTCTCCCGGGGCGCGCGCTGACGCCAGGCCTGGGTGTTCCAGGCCTCGAGTCGGACTTCGGCGCCGAACAGTTTGTGGGCGAGGCGCTGGAGCAGGTGGCCCGCCACGAAACCGTCGAGGTCGCTTTCGTGGGTCAGGATGACTTCGGGCCGGGGCAGCAAATCCATGGGCGCGGAACCGTACCTGTTTGACCGCCCACGGCAAGCGTGGTGCCTCGGCCGACCTTACTTGGGCACGTAGGGCGTGTCCTTGCCGAATTGAAGGCTCGGCTGGGTCGCCGTGTCGGAAACCTCCAGCGCGATCCAGTGGCCGTTGGCGGCGTGCGCCGGGAAACCGCAGGCGATGGCGAAATCGCCGGCCTCGTCGGCCACGAACTCGAAATTCACCGCGGGGCCGGTGGTTCCTCGAACCGGGTCGGGCGAGCTTGCTCCCTTGAAGGAGGGCTGGCCCATCTGGAGCTTCTTCACCATGGGCCGCTCCACCACGATGACGCTGTGGGGAACCGGACTCTGGTTGCGGAAGTTCACCTTCACCTTCCAGTCCTTGGGCAGGATCAAGCGGGCGCCGCCCTTGGCGAAGCCGTTGAAATTCATGCCGTAGTTCGCCTCGTTGTACGCGGATATCAGCGACAGATGGACGGTCTTGGGCGAGGCAGGATCGAGTTTGATGAAGTCCGAGGCCTTGGGCGTGTCCGTGTTGGCGGCAGGCTTGGCTCCCGGCGCATTGGTGCCGTGGCCTGCATGCGCGCCGTGAGCAGCCGCATGCGGATCCGTGGGGGCGACGGAGGCCGGGGTGGGGTTGTCGGCCGAGAGCGATGCGCAGGTGGCGGCCGCAAGCACAAGGCATCCCAGGGCAAAGGGTTGCGGAATGAGGACGGAGCGGATCATGCGTGCGAAACGTGGATTCTTCGAAAGGTCAGGTTCGGGGTGCCCAGGAAACGAATCTCCCTGGAACCGACGCCGTCGAGCCGAGCCGCATTCAGGCGGGATGCGGATTCGACCGACGACGTCGGATTCCGGGGAGTTGGGATCATGGGAGGCGGAGGCGTCCGGAGACGTCAGTCCAGGGGCGCGGTTTCGGCGCCGGCGGGAACCTTGTCGGCGGGAACGAGCATCCAGACGGAGCCGCGTTCGTTCTTCTCGGCATCCGGGGGTCCGCCGTAGTTCGCGTGGGCGTCGGTGACGTAGAGGGTGCCGTCGTCGGCCTGGCCCTGGCCGGTGAACATGAGCTTGGTGTTGAGCAGTTCCTCCATCTGCCAGTTCCCCTGGCCGTCGCGCGCGGCGCCCCAGAGCTTGCCGGAGCCCCAGTCGCCAAAGAAGTAGGTGCCTTCCAGGGACGGGTACTTGGTGCCGCGATAGACGCCGAAGCCCATGACGCAATTGCCCTGGTCGACGTGGCTGTACTCGGCGATCGGCATTTCACCGACGCGCGGGGCGTCCTTGACGGCGGCGTGATCCGGTTTGCCGTTGGCGTCGAGCGGAAGCGGGAAGGGGTGGGTGCCGCACATGAACTTCCAGCCGTAGTTCACCCCGCCTTTGCCGGCGGGTTCGAAGTTCACTTCCTCGTAATGGTTCTGGCCGATGTCGGCGATGTACATGTCGCCGGTCTTCTTGTCGAAGGAGAAGGTCCAGGGGTTGCGGAGGCCGTACGACCAGATCTCGGGTTTCGCGTTCGGGTGCAGTTTGCTGAAGGCGATTTCCGTGACGCCGAACAGCTTCATCTGCTGGCCGGGGGTGATGAAGGGGTTGTCCTTGGGAATGCTGTAACCCCGGTCGCTCTGGGGCTGATCGACGTCGATGCGGAGGATCTTTCCGAGCCAGGTGGTGAGATCCTGGCCGGCCCCGAGAACGTCGCCTTCCCAGCCGCCGTCGCCGCTGCCGATGTAGAGGTAGCCATCGGGACCGAAGGCGATTTCGCCGCCGTTATGGTTGGCGTAGGGACGCGGGAGTTGGATGACCACCCGGGCGGATTCGGGGTCGGCGCGGTCCGGGTTTTTGGCGGAGACCTTGTATTCAACGATGAAGCCGGCGCCGTTGAACCACATGTCGGAGTAATGGACGTAGAACTTGCCGTTCTCCTTGAACTTGGGGTGGAACTCGAGGTCGTAGAGACCCTGTTCGAGGAACGAACTGACCACCGTCTCCTTGATGTCGAGGAACGGTTTATCGAGCGTTTTGCCGTCCTTGATGATGCGGACGACGCCGGTGCGTTCGCAGACGAAAAGCCGGTTGGCTTCGCCGGGGGCGGGGGTGACGCGGACGGGGTCGACGAAGCCGCCGGCGATTTTCACCAGGCTGACCTTGACCGGTTTGGGGAGTTTCCCGCCGGGCACGGCGGTGTTGTGGGTGATGGGATCGCCGAGCACCTGGGTGGAGGCGAGGGCGGCGAGGCCGAGGGTGACGAGTGCTTTCATGGGGCTCTGGAGTCTGGAACTACGGTCGGTTCGGGGGTTGCAGTGGGAGGAAAAGGGGTTGGCGCCTGCCGGGAGCTGGAATGGGAGGGGGGGCGGAGGCGGAATCAGATTAAGATTAAGATTAAGATTAAGGCCAAGATTGAGACGAAGGATCAGGCCTGGATTCGTGATGGGAGGGTGAGGGGTGAGGTTGTTCGGTGGATCACGGTTTCGCGGCGGGCGTGGCGGGGGACCCTTTTTGGGGGGTACCGGGCCCGAGCCCGAAGAGCGGGAGGGATTTTTGGACGGACCGGTAGACGCCCCAGCTGAGGGGGAGGGCGACGAGCATCCAGCAGGCGGCGAGGCGCAGCGTGTGCATGGGAGAGGGCGAGGCTACGGGTGCTTCGGAAGGTGGTGCCGTGGATCCACGGGCCGGACGAACAGGTTGCACACGCAACCGACGAGCAGCAGTCCGACCATGAGGTACAGCGTGGTGTTGTAGGCCTGCTCCTTCGGGATGCCGGCGGCCTTTCGTGCGGTGGAGATGTAGTTGATGAGACTGGGGCCGACGATGGCGGCGAGGGACCAGGAGGTGATCAGCCGGCCGTGGATGGCGCCCACCTGGTAGGAGCCGAAGAGATCGCGGAGGTAGGCGGGAATCGTGGCGAACCCGCCGCCGTACATCGAGATGATGAGGGCCGTGACGGCGACGAACAGGGCCTGGTTGCCGATCTTCTGGGTGAAGGGAATCGCGGCGTACAGCACCGCGCCGGCGAGGAAGTAGAGGGTGTAGGTGGCCTTGCGTCCGAGGTGATCGGAAAGGGACGACCAGACAAACCGTCCGCCCATGTTAAAGAGCGAGAGCAGACCGGCGAATCCGCCGCCCACCACCGCACTCACGCCGAACATGTCCTGGCACATGAGCGAGGCCTGGCCGAGAACGCCGATCCCGGCGCTGACGTTCAGGCAGAGAACCGCCCAGAGCAGCCAGAACTGCGGGGTTTTCCAGGCGATATCCACGGGCACCGCGTGGGTGCCGAGACTGGCTTTGGATCGGGTGGGGTCCGGTTGCCAGCCTTCGGGTTTCCATTGCGGTGGGGGGACGCGGACGGAGACCGCGCCGAACACCATGAAGAGGGCGTAGAGTGCGGCGAGGGTCAGGAAGGTTTCGGCGATGCCGAGGCTGGTGGCCGATTTGAAACGCGTCATCAGTTCGACGCCCAGTGGGGCGCCGATCAGGGCGCCGCCGCCGAAGCCCATGATGGCCATGCCGGTGGCCATGCCGGGGCGGTCGGGAAACCATTTGATGAGGGTGGAGACCGGGGCGATGTAGCCGAGGCCGAGGCCGATTCCTCCGAGCACCCCGTAGCCCAGGTAAAGAATCCAGAGTTGGTGGAAGTGGATGCCGAGGGCCGAGACGGCGAGCCCGCCGCAGAAGCAGGCGCAGCTGGCGAACATCGCTTTCCGGGGGCCATTGGCTTCGACCCATTTGCCGAACAACGCCCCGGAGAAACCCAGCATCATCAGGGCGATGGAATAGATCCAGCCGACCTGGGGGATGGTCCAGTCCTGGCCGGGAGCCGACTTGGTGAGGCCCACGAGCCGGGTCAGGGGTTCGTTGAACACGTTGAAGCCATAGACCTCCCCGATGCACATGTGGACGGCGATGGCGGCGGGTGGGACCAGCCACCGGTTGAATCCGGGGCCGGCCACGGTGGCTTCACGTGAAAGAAAATGGGACACGGTGATTCGCGAGGGTGCGGAGCGTCGGTGGACCCGCGAATGCAATGCATCCGACGTCGTGATGCCAAGGAGATTCGTTTTCCAACCGGCCATGCCTTCCCATGCGCCATCCCCTCCCGCAGCGGGTCTTGTTCGCCGGAAACTGGGAGGTGTGCCCCCGGGAGAGACTTCATGGAGACGGGGCTTCCCCTCGGGGGGGTGCTTCGTTTATGTCGCTGCGCGTGAGCACTGCCGCTGCGGGTCCCAGGAGTGGGGGTCAGGCCCGGAACGACCGATTTCCGGCCCAGGTGAAGTACATTGTCGGCAACGAGGCGTGTGAGCGGTTCAGTTATTACGGGATGCGCAGCATCCTGGCGCTCTACATCACCACGGTGCTGTCGAAGACGGCCAACGAGGCCACGGAGATCATCCACTACTTCATTTTCGCGAACTACTTCACACCGCTCATCGGCGCCTGGTTGTCGGACCGCGTCTGGGGCCGGTACAAGACCATCCTCTGGATCTCGCTTTTCTACTGCGTCGGGCATGGCGTGCTGGCGGCCAGCGACCTGACCACGAGTGTGGATGCGCGGACCTGGTGCCTTTACGTCGGGTTGGGACTGATCGCGTTCGGGTCCGGGGGCATCAAGCCCTGTGTGTCGGCGTTTGTGGGCGACCAGTTCAAACCGGATCAGTCGCACCTCCTGCAAAAGGCCTACGGCGCGTTCTATTGGTCGATCAACTTCGGTTCGTTCTTCTCCTTTCTGGTCATTCCCTTTCTGAAGGAGAGATACGGGTACGGGTGGGCGTTTGGTGTGCCGGGAATTCTGATGGGCCTGGCCACGCTCATCTTCTGGCTGGGAACCCGGCATTACATCCAGGTTCCGCCGTCCCGAGAGACGCAGTCGGCGGGTTTCTTCACGGTCCTGTTTTACGCGATCTCCCATCAGTCCGAGCGCAAGCCTGGACAGAAGTTCTGGGATGTCGCGCGCGGCCGTTTCAGTGCCGAGGAAGTCGACGGGGCGGCGTCGGTGGGCCCGATTCTTGGTGTGTTCGCCCTGGTGCCGCCCTTCTGGGCGCTCTTCGATCAGAGCACGTCGACGTGGGTGCTGCAGGGCGCGAAAATGAAGTCCTTCTCGCTGTTGGGATTCACGATCAACGCGGAGCAGATGCAGTCGGCGAATCCCCTGATGGTGATGACCCTGGTGCCCATTCTGACGCTGGGGGTGTATCCGCTGGTGGGGCGACTCGCGACTCCGTTGCGGCGGATGGGGAGCGGACTGGTTCTGGCGGCGGTTTCGTTCGTGATCGTGGCCTGGATCCAGAAGCGCCTTGAGGCCGGTGAAACGCTGAGCCTCGCCTGGCAGATTCTTCCTTATCTGGTTCTGACCGCCGGCGAAGTGCTGCTTTCCACCACGGGTCTGGAATTTGCCTTCACCGAAGCCGGCAAGCAGATGAAGAGCACGGTCATGAGCTTCTGGCTGCTGGCGGTGGCGTTCGGAAACCTGCTGGTTTCGTGGGTGACCAAGTTCGCCGGCGGCGATGACGCCAGCGCCGCCGTCAGTTCCGGCCGGTTCATGTTCTATGCCATCCTGACCTTCGTCGTGGCTGGCGCCTTCGCGGTGATCGCCATGTTCTACCGCTACCGCAATCCGGCCAATGCCATGGGGGGGAAGTAGGGGGTAGGAAGTAGGGGGTAGGGAGTAGGGAGTGGGGCGAAGACGGGGCGGTCAGGAGTTCAGGGCGCTGCTGAAACGGCGGTAGTGCTTGTCGGCGATGGGGTGGCGGATGCCCAGGTAACGGAAGATGGCCTTGCCCGCTTCGGCGGCGAGGCCGTTCGCATACTTCCGACGCAATTCCGTGACGTCGATGAAGGCTTCCAGGGCCGCGTCCCAGTCGCGTCGGCGGATGGCGGAGAGCCCGGTGAACAGTCGCTCCTTGTACGGGTCTTCGGGAAACTCCGCGGGAGTGCGAGAGGCCGCTGCCGCCAGGGTCATGAGCGCCTGGGCATGGGAATGTTCATTGGCATCGGCGGGAATGCGTTCGAGCTCCGAGAAGGCCCGGGCCGGGTCGTCGGTGAGCAGAATCTCCGAGTTCAGCAATCTCGCCGCATGACGTGACGGGTCGGCGGTCAGGATTTTTTCGAGCAGCGTCCGCGCTTCGGAGATGCGCTCTTCATCGATCATCTCGGCGGCGAGTTCGAGTTCATCGACGGCTGGGGAGGAATCCGCAGTACCTTCCGGAGCGGAGTCGCTCAGGTGGGGGGCCAGCCAATTCCGGATCTGGGCCTCGGGTTTGTAGCCCACGAACTCATCGACCACCTTGCCATGGCGGAAAAGTTTCACGGCCGGAATCCCGGAGATCTGGTGGTCCATGGCCAGATCCTGGTGTTCCTCGGTGTTGATCTTGACGAGATCCCAGCGGCCTGCGGCTTCGCCGGCCATTTTCTCGAGCACGGGACCCAGCATTTTGCAGGGGCCACACCAGGGCGCCCAGAAATCCACCAGCACCGGAACACTGCGGCTGCGCTGGATCACCTGCTGTTCGAAATCAACGATCTCGTGGCTCATGGGAGGAACGGGGATGAGGGCTGGCGTCTGGGGTCTAGCGTCTGGGGTCTGGGGTCTGGCGTCTGGGGTCTGGCGTCTGGGGTCTAGCGTCTGGCGTCTGGGATCTGGCGTCTGGGGTTTTGGGGGAAACTGGGTTCTTGGATTTCGGGTCGACCTACGACCTACGACCTACGACCTACGACCTACGACCTACGACCTACGCCTCCTGGGGCACCGGGTGGTCGCTGCAATCGCAGGAGTGGCACTGCGCGGCGGCGGCGGCGGCGGCGTCCTGGTCTTCGAAATGATGATCCCAGGTGGGGTCGAGTCCGAGGTCGGAGAGCATGCGCAGGTCTTCCTCGACCGGGCGGTTGAGGGTGGTGAGGTAGTTGCCGACCATGAGGGCGCTGGCGCCGGCGGCGAAGATCATGCTCTGGAGATCGCGGAGGTTCTGGGTGCGGCCTCCGGCGACCATGATTTCCTGGCGGGGAAGCAGGAAGCGGAAGCAGGCAATGGTCTTGAGGGCTTCCAGCGGGGCGATGGGCGGAGTCTTTTCGTAAGGTGTGCCGGCGATCGGGTTGAGGATGTTGATGGGGACGACATTGGCCCCGATCTCGCGCAGTTCGAGGGCGAGGTCGCAGCGGTCTTCACGGGTTTCGCCCATGCCGATGATGCCGCCGGAGCAGATCCGGATGCCCGCTTCCTTGAGATGTCGGATCGTTCCGAGGCGATCCTCGAAGCTGTGGGTGGTGCAGTGTTCGGGGAAGAAGCGCCGGGAGCTTTCGAGGTTGTGGCCGTAGCACTCGACTCCTGCTTCCCGGAGTTTGCGGGCGACGGCGGGTTGCTTGATGATGCCGAGGGAGACGTCGACCCGTACCTTGCCCTGGGCCTTGAGTTCGCGGACGCGATCGCAGACTTCGTCGAGCATGGGGCCTTCGTTGAGACCCTTCCAGGCGGCGACGAGGCCGAGGGCGGTGACCTGGTTTCGTCCGGCTTCCGAGGCGGCCTCCATGGCGGGTTCGGGATCCACGAAGCCGTACTTGGGGGAGGCGGTCTGATAGAAGGCGGACTGGGAGCAGAACTTGCAGTTCTCGGAGCAGCCACCGGCCTTGGCATTGACGATGGAGCAGAGGTGGATCTTGTTGCCCTTGAAATGTTCGCGGATGCGATTCGCCCAGGCCAGCAGCTCGAAGATGTCGGCGGTGGATTCCAGGTTGAACAGGAACAGGGCTTCGTCGCGGGAGATCCGGCCGCCCTCGAGAACGCGTCGGCCCAGGGAGGAAATTCGCTCCGAAACAGTGGCGTCAAATGCGGTCCGCATGTCGGTTGACACAGTAGAAGGGACCGCGTCGGGAGGAAAGGGAAAGGTTGCGCCTGAATGCACCGGGGCGGGGCCCAAATCCCTGGATAAGAAACCACGACGCGCACGAAGGCCACGAAGGAAGGCTGATTCAAAGCAGTCCGTGGAAACTTGTTTGGAGCGGACTCCAAAAGCCGTCCTCCCCGCATTCCCTTCGTGGTCTTCGTCGCCTTCGTGGTGCGATCCCCATTTCCGTCGGTCCTTCACGCGGGGATGAAGGGCGAGGAGTCGGGGCTGGTGAGGAGTTGGTGGCGATCGATACTCTGACGGCCTATCCATGAGTGCAAAATCCGGACGATTCGATCGTTGGCAGCGTTTGCGGGGCTGGGGATTGGCGCGTGTCCTGGGCGTCTGCCTGGTGGTGGGAGGCTGGATGGCGACGGCGTTGACCTCCGCGGCTCAGCCCGCGGAGCCCGGTTTGCCGTTGGAACTGGGCACGCGTCGGGAATTGTTTGCGGACGGGTGGCTGGTGGAGCGGATGACGGGGACGGTGGCGTTGAAGCTGCACACCCCGCAACCGGCGGGCACGGTGTTGCGGTTTGATTCCCCGTGGGAGGGACGTTTCACCGGGTACGTGACGGTGCTCCAGGACGGCGACCGGTTCCGCATGTATTACCGGGGTTCGCCGCTGGCCGGGAAGGATGGGTCAACGAACGAGGTCACCTGTTATGCGGAGAGCGCGGATGGACGGGCCTGGACCAAGCCGGCGCTGGGGTTGTTCGAAGTGGGAGGGACGCGGAGCAACAACGTCGTGCTCGCGCATCATTCGCCGTTTTCGCACAACTTCGCCCCGTTTCTGGATGCGCGGCCCGGGGTGGCGGCTGGGGAACGCTACAAGGCGTTGGCGGGCACTTCGGAGACGGGGTTGCATGCGTTTGTGTCGGCGGACGGCCTCCGGTGGCGACGCCTGGGGGATCATCCGTTGCTGAAGGACGGCGCCTTCGATTCCCAGAACGTCGGGTTCTGGTCCGAAGCGGAGCAGTGCTACGTGATCTATTTCCGGACCTGGACCCGGGGAGGATTCGCTGGGTACCGGACCATCAGCCGGGTGACTTCGACGAATTTCGCCGAGTGGACGGCGCCGGTGGAGATGACCTTTGGCGGGGTGGTGGCGGAGCATTTGTACACCAGCCAGACCCATCCGTATTTCCGGGCGCCGCATCTGTATGTGGCGACGCCGATGCGGTTCGTGCCGGGGCGGCAGGTTCTTTCGCCCGAGCAGGCGAGGGAGCTGGGAGTGGCGGAGAATTATGCGGGGGACGTGGCGGAGGCGGTGTTCATGACCTCGCGTGGCGGGAGCGGATACAGCCGGTTGTTCATGGAAGGTTTTATCCGGCCGGGGCCGGACCCCGGGAACTGGGCTTCCCGGGCGGGATTGACGGCGCTGGGGATTGTGCCGACGGGGCCGGCGGAGATGTCATTGTTCAAGCAGGCGCACTATGCCCAGCCCAGTTGCGAACTGGTCCGGTATGTTCTGCGGACGGATGGATTTGTCTCGGTGAACGCCGGTTTTGCCGGGGGTGAGCTGCTCACCCGTCCGTTGCGTTTTGGGGGAAGGGAGTTGGAGATCAACTTCTCGACGGGCGCGGCGGGAGGGGTGCGGGTGGAGATTCAGGACGAGACCGGGGTGGGGATTCCCGGGTATCGGATCGAGGATGCGGTGGAGCAGGTGGGGGACGAGGTGGCGCGGGTGGTGCGTTGGAGGCAGGGATCGGAGGTGTCGGGGTTGGCGGGCAGGATGGTTCGGCTTCGGTGGGTAATGAAGGATGCGGACGTCTATGCATTGAGGTTTCGTTGACAGGCGAATCGCGGGGTCGGTTGACTGCCGGCCCGTGAGTTCCTCCCCAGGTGTGGCGTCCCCGAGCGCGCCCCAGATGCCCCGCCGGTTCGGTCTGTTGCAGGCGACGGCGCTGAACATGACGAACATGATCGGGATGGGGCCGTTCATCACCATCCCGCTGTTGATGTCGGCGCTGGGTGGGCCGCAATCGATCCTGGGTTGGTTTGTGGCGCTCCTGATTACCATTCCAGACGGCATGATCTGGAGCGAGTTGGGGTCGGCGATGCCTGGGTCCGGAGGGAGTTATGTTTATCTTCGGGAGGGTTTTGGGCGGGCGACGTGGGGTCGGTTGATGGCTTTTCTGTTCATCTGGCAGTTCATCCTGAGCGGGCCGCTGGAGATTGCGTCGGGGTACATCGGGATGGCGCAGTACCTGGGGTATGTGTGGAAGGATTTGGGGCGGAGCGGGGAGTTGATGGTGTGCGGGGGGGCGGGGGTGGTGGCGGTGGCCTTGTTGTATCGCAGGATTCATTCCATTGCGTGGATCACCGTCCTGCTGTGGGTGGGCACGTTGTTGACGGTGGCGATCGTGATCCTGAGCGGTGCGTTTCATTTCTCGGCGGCGCGGGCGTTCAGTTTTCCGGACGGTGCCTTTCAGTTTTCGTGGGGTTTTCTGCTGGGCCTGGGGGCGGCGGCGCGGGTGGGGATCTACGATTACCTGGGGTATTACGATGTTTGTTACATTGGGGATGAGGTGCGGGACCCGGCCCGCACGATTCCGAAATCGATTCTGGGCAGCCTGGTGGGGGTGGCGCTCATTTATCTGGCAGTGAACCTCTCGATCATCGGGGTGATCCACTGGTCGGAGTTCGTGCCGGCGGAGAAGCATCCGGAGGCGAACTTCATCGTCTCCATCTTCATGGAGAAGCTCTATGGGTCGAAGGTGGCCACGGTGTTCACGGCGCTGATTTGCTGGACGGCGTTTGGTTCGGTGTTTGCCCTGCTGCTGGGTTATTCCCGGATCCCGTATGCGGCGGCGCTGGATGGGTGTTTTTTCCGGGTGTTCGGGAAGCTGCATCCCACCAAACATTTTCCGCATCGGTCCCTGCTGGTGGTGGGGGGGATCAGCATTGTGGCGTCTGTGCTGCCGTTGGGGACGGTGATTGACGCCCTGCTGACCACCCGGATCGTGGTTCAGTTCATGGGGCAGATTGGGGCTTTGATGCTGTTGCGGAAGCGGCGACCGGCGGGGGCCGGGTCGTATCGGATGTGGTGGTATCCGGTTCCCTGCTTCGTGGCGTTGGCGGGTTGGGTCTTCGTGCTGGCGACCACCCGGCCGGCGGTGCTGGCGTATGGGTTGCTTTCACTGGCCGCGGGGGTGGCGGCGTACTTCGTCTGGGCGAAGCGCCAGAAGGTCTGGCCGTACGGGGGGAGTGATTTCGGCGTTGAGTCGGCGGTCCGGGCTGACTAACTAGACCCATGATGACGCGTGCGAACGGGTTGGTGGCGGTGGTGGCGCTGGGGATCCTCGTGGGGGTGGGCTGCTACACCGTTCCCGAGACCGGCCGGAAATCCTTCAATTTCATGAGCACGAGCGAGGAGATGCAGTTGGGCTTCTCCGAGTTCGACAAGATGAAGAAGGAGGTGCCGATCTCGAAGGACGCCAACGCCAAGGCGCTGGTGGAGAGGGTCGGCAAGCGGATTGCGGCGGTGGCGGAGCTTCCGGATGCACAATGGGAGTTCGTGGTTTTCGAGAGCAAGGAGGCGAACGCCTTCTGTCTGCCGGGGGGGAAGGTCGGGGTTTACACCGGCATTCTGCCGATCACGAAGGATGAGGGCGGGTTGGCGACGGTTCTGGGCCATGAAGTGGCCCATGCGGTGGCGCGCCATGGCGGTGAGCGGATGAGCCGCCAGATGGCGGTGCAGGGGGTGGGCCAGGTGGCGGGGGCCGCTTTGGGACAGACCAAGTACGCCAGTTGGGGGCCTGTTTTCGACCAGGTTTACGGCGTGGGGGCGAATGTCAGCGTCGTTCTGCCCCACAGCCGCGACAACGAATCCGAGGCCGATCGCATGGGGCTCCGGTACATGGCCCGGGCGGGTTATGATCCCGAGGCGGCGGTGGCGTTCTGGCAGCGGTTTTCCGATTTCAACAAGAGCGCGGGGGGCGGATCGACGCCGTGGTTTCTGCGGACGCATCCCCTGGACGACACCCGAATCCAACAGTTGAAGGCCTGGATGCCCGAAGCGAAGGCCCAGCTGAAGCGGCCGTGAGGGGGGCGTAGGTCGAGGGTCGAGGGTCGAGGGTCGTGCGTCGTGCGTCGTGCGTCGTGCGTCGTGCGTCGGTGCGGGTGGGGAGTAGGGGGCGCGGATGTCAGGCGGAGCCTGGGGGTGGGAGAGGGGCGCGGGGCAGGAAAA
>CAYZAE010000005.1:80141-89510 GCA_964476125.1 uncultured Verrucomicrobiota bacterium
GGGGTGGTGGGGGGTGCGTGGTGCGTGGGGGGTCGGGCGGGGGTGGGGGGGGGGAGTGGGGGGCGCGGGGGGGGGGGGGAGGGGGGGGGGGGAGGGGGGCGCGGGGCAGGAAAATGCGGAATGTGCTGCCTTTGCCCACGACGGAATCGACGGCGATGCCGGCGCCCAGTTCCTTGGCGAATTCGTAGGCCATGGACAATCCGAGCCCCGTGCCGCGGCGGCTGCTGAAGGCCTTGGTGGTGAAGAAGGGCTCGAAGATCCGGATCAGGTTTTCCGGGGGGATGCCGAGCCCGCGATCCTTGACGGAGATTTCCAGGTAACCGTCGGCCGGGGAGGGCTTGAGAAGGCAATCGGCGGGGAGCCGGGGTGTCTGGGTGATTTCGACGCGCACCGGCTGGTCGGCGGGGCTGGCTTCGGTGGCGTTCTGCAAGAGGTTGAGGATGATCTGCTGGAGCATCTCGGGTGAGGTGACGATGCGCAGGCCGGGCTCGCGGGTGGGGCTCAGTTCGGTCCGGCCGGGATTTCCCTCCTCGAACAGCCTGACGGCGCGGGTGACGATTTCATAGGGGTCGGAGTCCTTGCGGGGCGAAGCGGTTCCGCGGCTGTACCCGAGCATGGCCTTCACCAGGCCGGCGCCCTGGTCGACGGCGGTCTTGATGCGTTGCAGTCGCTGGCGGGCCTTGTCGCGGTCGTCGAGCTGCCCTTCGGCGAGTTGTGCGGAGCCGCGGATGATGGAGAGCAGGTTGTTGAAGTCGTGGGCGACCCCGGCGGCGAGGGTGCCCAGGGCGCGCATTTTCTGGCTGTGGAGCAGTTCGGCGTTGGCTTTTTCGAGGGCTGCGGAGCGTTCGGCGACCTGGCGTTCGACCTCCGCGTAGCTTCGTTTGAGGCGGATGTAGCTGAGGAAGGCCTGAACTCCGAGCATGACCGCCAGCACGGCGAGTGCGGCGGAGGTGGCGACGAGGCGCGGATCGCGGAACCAGGGGAGGGCCACCGAGAATTCGAGGGTGGCGGGTTGGGGTTGGATGTTTCCGCAGGGATCCATGGCCCGGACCTCGAACCGATGGGCGCCGGCGGCCACGTTGGTGTATTGGACGCTGCTTGCGGTGCGCCAGGCGGACCAGGGCTCGTTGTCGAGGTGCGAGGAGAACATGAGGCGTCCGGAGGTCGAGAACCTCCATCGATCATCGCCCCCAAAGACGAACAAAGCCCGCAGATCACCGGCGCGCTCGGGAAGATCGGCGGTGGCGATGAATGATTCCGGCGGGTCGGTGTCGGCCCGCGGATCGAACGTGAACAATCCCCGGGCGGTGCCCGCCCACAGCACGCCGGAGCCATCCTGAAACACGGAGAAGACGGCGGCGGACGGCAATCCCTCCTCCTCACTCAAGGTCAGCCAAGACTTTTCCTTGTAGCGATGCAGGCCGTTTCCCGAGGCCACCCAGATCGCGCCGTCGCGGGCCGTCTGGAGCGCGTGCACCCGGTCGAGTCCCCGGCGAAGCACGGTCCAGCGCTGCCCATCGAACTCCCGGACGGTGTCATCGCCGCCAAAGAGAAGCCTGCCGTCCGGAAGCTCAAGGGCGGCGAAGACCCCCTCGTTGGTGTTCATCTCGGCGCGTTCAGCCCGGGAGGGCAGATCGGGATCGGCTTCCGTCCATCGATCCCCGCGTCGGACGGCGAGGCCGGACTCGAATCCAAGCCAGAACTCCCCTGATTTCGATTGCAGCGCGAGGGTGGGTTCACCGAGGGCGGCGTGGGCGGGGAGGTCGGCGAAAGGACGCGCGGAAGCGCCGTCGAAAAGGAGCAACCGATCGTCGGCGCCGGAAGCACTCCGGAGAATGATGCGGCCGTCGGGCAGGGTCCCCAGGGGTTGGGCGCGTGCCAGTTCGGGGGGAAGACTGCGGGGGCGTCCCTCGGCGTCGAGGGCGACCAGCCCGTTGGTTCGCCGGATCAGAAGGCCCCCATCGTCGAGGGGAACGGCGATGCGTGCGGAACCGGCCGGTTCGTCGGGGCTGGGTTCGAGGATCTCGGCGAATCGCCAGCCTGTTCCGTCCTGCCAGTGAAGTCCGCGTTCGGCCGCGACCACGATGCGTCCGCGACGGTCCGTGGTGACCACCAGGGCCGCGCCGTGGGTAGCGTCGAAGCCTGGTGCGGGTCGCCAGGGCAGCGGAGCGACGCGGTAGACTCCATCCGAGGTGGCCAGCCACGCCGCCCCGTGCGGTTCGACGGCGAGATCGGCGATACGACCGGCCTGGAGGATGACGCGTGGACGGACGAGTTGCCCCTCTGGATCGAGTCGGAGCAGGGCGCTGGAGGAATGCGCCCAGAGGTCGCCATCGGGACCGCTCCAGGCCTGTCGGATGTTGTAGCCGGGAATGTTCCATCGCTGCCAGCGGCCCTCGGCGAAGCGAAGGACCCAGCGATCGCGGGTGATCGGGTTGTCGGCGGAGAGCACGACGGAGCCATTCGAGGCTTCGTGGGGACGCTGCGGTTCCAGGGGGCCGAACTCGGTGGGAAACGAGTGCTCCTCGATGGGCGATCCCGGGCGAATCTGCCGGAGGGGACCCCGGATTCGGAGCAGACCCCGGTTGCCGGAGATCCACACCCCGTCGTCGAGGGAGGGGGCGAGGTCGGAGAAGCGCTGGGGTTGGCTGATGCCGGTGGAGGGAAACACCGTGCTCCGATGTTCTCCGGCGTCGTATTCGAGCAATTGATCCGGCAGCAGGACCAGGATGCGATTGCGGTCGAGGGGCAGGAGGGGGATTGAGCGGACGGCGCGGATGGGGCTGGCGCGAAACTCCGCGGCGATTTCCGGGATGGGGTGCCGGTTCCAGCCGGTGCCGGTTTGTTCGAGAAGACCGTCGGAGGTGGCGCACCAGAGTTGGGCGCTTCGGCTTTCGTGCACCCGGGCGGGGGCGCCAATGGCATTGGTGAGCGCGAGGATCCGGTGGCCGTCGAGACTGGAAACAGGAAGTCCCGGGGCGTGGGTCACCAGAACCCGCCCCTGGGGGGTGAGCGTGATGCCGGACGCGGACGATTGGGGGAGACCGTCCGACGCGCGCCAAGCGGTGATTCGCTCGGCTGGTTGGGCGATGGGACTGAGCCCCAGGAGTCCCAGGAGAAGGAACCCAAGGAGGGCGCGGCGGGGGGGAGGGGTCCGGAGCCGGCGCATGCCAAAGTCTTGGGGGCGACCGGGACTTGGGCAAGCCCTGCGCGCGTCCGGGAGGGTCGCGTCCGGGCCTTCGCTTCAATATCGAACCAGGTGGGGGGCGAAAACCGCGGATAAGGAACCACGAAGCGCACGAAGGTCACGAAGGAAGGCCCTTCGAAAGCAGCCGGAAGAGATGTGCTTGGGGCGCCTTCCGGAATTTTCCCACCCCGCATCTTGAGGTTCTGGACCTCGAACGCGCCCCGCAACCTCCGGCGCGGTAGCCGCCGTCCGGGGTGGCGGTGCCGGCGCCGTCGTTCCGGGTCACTTCACTGGGCCACTTCCTTGTCCGGGCGCACGATCAGGTCGACGACTTCCCCCGGGTGCACCTCGAGGCTGGGCGGGAGGTCCACATAGAAGGCGAGTCCACGTTCCACACTGCTGTCGAAGCCACGCAGTCGGAGGGGGGAAGCGACCTGTTCGAGATCGGATCCCACACTTCGGATGTTCGAGCTGGCGATCTGGCGTTTGGGGCCGCGGGTGCGGATCTCGACGGCCATGCCGGGACGCGGGCTGAGATTGAGGGGTTGCCGGACGAACCCCACGATCGTTTCGGACCGGTGGGAGGCGATGGTGATGATCGGGGTGCCCGAGTCCACCTGTTCTCCGAGCCGGTGGTAGACCGCGCGCACGACGCCGTCCATGGGCGCCCGCAGGGAGACGGTTCGGCCCTGGGCCAGTTGTTTTTCCTGGGCGGCCAGGGAGCGGTTCAGGACTTCTAAGGAATCGCCGCGATCCCGTCGTCCGGCTGCTTCCAGTCGTTCGTGAGTTTTCTGGAGGCCGTCGACCAGAACGGTCCGTTCGCGTATTTCGGCCTGGAGGGCGTCGTGCACGGCGCGGACCGAATCGAGTTCGGCTTCGGAGATGATTTTTTCGGGGAAGAGCCGGTTGGCGCGTTCGAGGTCGCGCCGGGAGTTTTCGAAGGTGACTTTGAGGGTGGCGAGATTGACGCGGGATTCGAGCCAGCGCATGCGCATGTCCTCGATGTTCTGGTCATTTCGCTGTTCGTCGAGGGCGATGCGGGAGCGCATCACTTCGAGATCGGAACGGACCACCTCGAGGTCGCGTGAGGCGGATTCGGCGTCGAGGGTTTCGAGAACGGCGATGATCTGGCCGTTGGTGACGGTCTGGAAGCGTTCGACGAGGAGGGACGCGATGGTGCCTGAGTGAAGGGAGGTGACGTCGGCGCGGAGGGCTTCGACTTCGCCGGAGATCATGGTGCCGACGAAGCGGTGGTTCCAGAGCAGGCCTACGCCGGCGGCGGCGGCGGCGAAGACGAGGATGGGGACCGCGCGGTGGAGGAATTCGCGGATGAGGTGACCCGGCGGGCTGGGGATGGGCTCCAGACGTTCCATGGTGGTCAGAGTTCCGATTCGTCTTCCGCCTTGACGGTGGTGATGCGCGAGACGCCGTCGAGGGCGCGGAGTTCGTTGATAAGGTCCGCGATGCGGGACAGGTCGCGCAGGAGGAGGCGGTAGGAAAGGTCGATGCCGGAATAGCCTTCGTTGGTGCGCTGGCTGGCGCGGATGAGGCTGCGGCTATGGCGGACGAGGAGACGGTCGAGGTCCCCGATTTCGGGGAGTGGCCGGGCCCAATGGAGATTGAGGATGAGATCGTAGCGATGGCGGGCGCCGAAGTTGGTGACCCGCAGGTAGACGAAGACGAGGATGGTGAAGATGCAGCCGACGATGGCGGAGGCGTATTTCTGGGAGCCTGCGGCCATGCCGAGGACCAGGGCGGCGAGAATGTAGCTGGTGTCGAGCGTGTCCCTGAGGATGTTGCGGAAGCGCACGATGGCGAAGATCGCCATGAGGCCGAAGGCGGTGACGAGATTGTTGGCCAGCACCTGCATCACGAGGGAGACGATGATCGGGATGGCGATGAGCGAGTTGACGAAGCTGCGGGAGTAGGAGAGGCCGGGGTGCGTGTACATGTAGGTCCACGCGATGGCCTGGCCGCACAGGAAGGCGAGCAGCATTCCGAGCAGGACCGCGGCGAAGTCCGTGGGGACTGCGGCCATGTCGGCATTTCTTAACCATTCCATCATTCGAATCCGTGGGTTGGTTCCGGGTGCGGACGCAAGGGATCAGTGGAACGTGGGTTGAGGTTCGTGCCGGCGGGCGCGGGCGCGGAAGCGCTCGGGATCGAGCGGTGGTTCGCAGGGGGCTGGGAGGCTTGAGCAGCCGGGGGCAAAGGACAGTTCGTTGCGCAGCCGTTGTTCCCCGTAAAGGACGATGCCGTCGGCGTATTTGGCTGCGGAACCCTGGGCCAGGCCGAAGACGCGGACCAGTTCGCGCCACCACTCGGGGAAGCGTCCGGTGAATTTTAGTTCCAGAATGACGCGGCGGCCGAAGACCACGATGGGATTGTTCATGCGGGTCTCGAGCCGGGTGGTGGCGTCGGGTTCGAACAGCACATCGCGGTCGAGGGTGACACGGACGGAATTGTCGCGGGGGCTGATCCAGGCTTCGCGTTGGTAGTAGATGTGGGCGATGGGGCGGGCCTGGAGTTCGGTCATGAGCGCGTGGAAACGCTGGATGCCGCCGAGCGAGCGGGGGTTGGGTGAGGGTAGTTCGGAGGGTTCGGGGAGCTGCCCTCCGAGCACGGCGTGGGCGGCTTCGCGACGGACGGCGCCGCGTTGTTTGAGAATGGCGTTGTTCATCCGCCGCTTGATTTCGAAATAGACCGGGGCTTCGGGCCGGTTTTCGTAGAAGCGGAGTCGGAGTTTGTACCGGTTTTTGTTGCCGTTGATGGTGTCCCGGTAGGTTTTCAGCCCGGGGGAATCCAGGTACAGGCTGTGAACCGGGTAGGAGAGGTTGGGCCGGGTGGCGCCGAATTCGTCGATTTCAAGGTAGGAGGAAATGAAATCGCGCACGGCGAGAGCGATCTCTTCGCTGATTTGGTATTTCAGCTCGAGGCGGCTCAACTGCATCCGATCTTCGCTCATGCTTGTGATTCAACCAGGCCCCGTGCGCATTCCGCGTGCCGCAGCTGTCCGGAGATTGTTGCCTCATCGTTACTTGGCGGTGCTGTCGGCATCGGGCCTGGGCTTCAAGGTGTACCACACTCCCATTTCCGACAAGCGCCGAGGGTCGCACCCCTTCGACCCCTGGCGCTCGGCTCCTTCGATGGGCGACTGCGCCGCCCACCGAGGGCGCGGTTACGTCCTGCGCCCCGGAGCATTAAGCGGCTGTTAAGGAGGGATTTCCCCGGTCGGGTTCCCCGCGGTTTCGCGGTGGTTTCAAGCCGCCGGAAGATTGGCGAGGGCCGTCTCGGCCTGCCGTTCCTTCGTTTGCCAGTCCTCCAGCCGTTGCCGGTGTTCCTCCAGCACTTTGGCGGGGACCTTCTGGGTGAACGCCGGGTTGGCCAGCTTCTCCTGAACCTTGGTGATCTCGGCCCGGATCTTCTCGATCTCCTTGCCGAGCCGGGCCCGTTCGGCGTCGGCCTCGATGAGCCCGGTGAGGGGAAGGAAGAGGTCTCCGACGGCATTGGAGGCGCTGGGAGTGCCTTTGGGCGGTTGCCAGGAGCGGTCAACGAGTTCCAGGGGATCCGCGTTGAGGAGCAACCGGATGACGTCGAGATCCTCGGCCGGGATTTCGCCCGCCGGGCGGAGGATGAAACGGACCTTCTTGTTGGCCGGGACGTTGAACTGGACCCGGAGCGTGCGGCCCAGGGAGACCATCTCGTACCGCGCCGCCGCCAGCCGCTCGGTGGTGTCGTCGAGCCCCCAGGCTTCCTTCTCGGCGTCGTCCAGCGGTTGAGGCCACCGCGCGGTCATGAGCGTCCGGCCCCCCTGATCCGCGGGCATGTCCGCGGCGTAACCGAGTCCGTGCCAGAGTTCCTCGGTGATGAACGGGAGGAACGGGTGGAACAGCCGGAGCATGTGGCTGAGCACGAAGTCGATGACCGCGAGGCGGTTGGCCTTGAGCGCGGCGTCCTCGGAAGTGAACACCGCCTTGCTGGCCTCGATGTACCAGTCGCAGTACTCGCTCCAGAAAAAGCGGTAGAGCGTCTGGGTGACCTCGTTGAAGCGGTAGCCCCGGTAGGCGTCGTCGATCTCGCGAATCGCCTGATCGAGGCGCAGCAGGATCCAGCGGTCATCCGTAGTCAGCCGGGAGGCGTCGATCTCGGCCTGGATATCGCCGCCCTGCATCTGCCGGAACCGGCAGGCGTTCCACAGCTTGTTGCAGAAGTTCCGACCCAGCTCGACGTCCTTGTCGTCGAACAGCACGTCCTGCCCCAGCGGCGCGCTGCGCATGGTGCCAAACCGGAGGGCGTCGGCGCCGTACTTGGCGATCAATTCGAGTGGATCCGGGGAATTGCCGAGGGACTTCGACATCTTGCGTCCCTGTTTGTCCCGGATGATGCCCGTGAAATAGACGTTCCGGAACGGCAGATCGCCCATGAACTCGTAGCCCGCCATGATCATGCGGGCGACCCAGAAGAAAATGATGTCGGGCCCCGTGACCAGGTCGGCCGTGGGATAGAACGCCTTCAGGGTGGAGGTGGACTCCGGCCAGCCCATGGTGGCGAAGGGCCAGAGCCAGGAACTGAACCAGGTGTCGAGAACGTCCGTGTCCTGGGTGAAGCCCATCGCCGCAAGGGCGGATTCCTCCTCGGCGGAGTGGGTGGCGACGCTGACCACGCGGCGTTCCGCGGAGTAGCGGATCCAGCTCTTCGCTCCGGGTTTTCCCGAGAAACTCATTTCGGTGGAGGTCGGGGAGCCGGCGTCGCCGTTGCCCGCGTCCCCGGCGAGCAGGGCCTTGGCAAAATCGCGGTCGAAACTGGAGCCCGCGGGGCTCTCGAGATCGAGGGTCCAGACGGGCACGCGATGTCCCCACCACAGTTGGCGGCTGATGCACCAGTCCTGGATGTTGCTGAGCCAGTGGTCGTAGACGCGGGCCCAGCGGTCCGGGTGAAACCGCATCCGGCCGTCGGCGACGCAGGCCTTGGAGGCCTCAACGCTCGGGTAGCGGAGGAACCATTGGTCGCTGAGGCGCGGTTCGATCGGGACATCCGCGCGCTCGCTGAATCCGACCTTGTTGACGTACGGCTCGGCCTTCTCCAGGGCGCCGGCGGCTTCGAGGATTTCCGCGGCCTTCTTGCGGGCCGTGAAGCGGTCGAGGCCGGCCAGGTCCACCCCGGCGTCTGTGGTCATGTGGCCGTCGGGGGTGAGGATGTCGATGACCGGGAGTCCGTGGCGCTGGCCGATTTCGAAGTCGGTTTTGTCGTGGGCCGGGGTGACCTTGAGCACGCCGGTGCCGAATTCGAATTCGACCTTTTCATCCGCGATGATGGGAATCCGGCGCTGGTCGCGGGATTGCTCGAGGGGCAGGGCGCGGATGACGTGTTTGCCGACGAGATGCTGGTAGCGCGGGTCCTTGGGATTGACGGCGATGCCGGTGTCCGCGGGGATGGTTTCGGGGCGGGTAGTGGCGATGGTGAGGAAGGTGCCGGGGGCCTCGTCGACCTCGACCTTGAAGTGGTAGAGGAACCCCTTCTGTTCCTTCATGGTGACCTCCTCATCCGAGAGGGCGGTGAGGGAGACCGGGCACCAGTTCACCATGCGCCGGCCGCGGTAGATGAGGTTCTTGGCGAACAGTTCCACGAAGACGCGCTGCACGCACTTCGAGTACTCGGGGTCCATGGTGAACCGCTCGCGGCTCCAGTCGCAGGACGCTCCCAACTTCTTGAGCTGCTGGATGATGATGCCGCCGTGCTTGTCCTTCCACTCCCAGACCTTCTCCAGGAACTTCTCCCGCCCGAGATCGTCGCGGTGCTTGATGGCGCCCTGCTTTTTCAGGGTCTTTTCCACGACCGTCTGGGTGGCGATGCCGGCGTGATCGGTGCCGGGCAGCCAGAGGACCTCCTTGCCGTCCATGCGCGCCTTGCGCGCGAGAATGTCCTGGATGGTGTTGTTGAGCACATGCCCCATGTGGAGCATGCCGGTGACGTTGGGCGGCGGGATGACGATGGAATAGGCCGGGCGCCGTTCGGTGACGCGGGTGGGGTCGGCGGTGAAGCAGCCGTTGGACTGCCAGAAATCGTACCACTTGTCCTCCACGGACTGCGGTTCGTAGGCCTTCGGAATTTCGGTCATATCGCGGCCGGCCAAGGTAGCAGGGTGCTGGACCGGCACGCGAGTTCCTTTTGGGTTCCGAAGG
>CAYZAE010000006.1:0-21172 GCA_964476125.1 uncultured Verrucomicrobiota bacterium
GCCGGAGTTGTCACCGGTGTTGCCGTAGACCATGGCCTGGACGTTGACGGCGGTTCCCCATTCGGAGGGGATGCCGTACTTGCGGCGATAGACGATGGCGCGGTCGTTCATCCAGGAGCCGAACACGGCGCCGGTGGCGCCATAGAGCTGCTTCCAGGGATCCTGGGGGAATTCCTTCCCGCCGGTGCGTTCCTTGATGAGCGTCTTGAAGCGGGCGACGAGTTCCTGCAGGTCGCCGACGGTGAGGGCGGTGTCCTCGATGTCCGCGTGATAGCGCTCGTGCTTGAGTTCGTGAATGATGGTTTCGAACGGCTCGTGGTCTTCGCCGGCGCGTTTCTGGACGCCCATGACGACGTCGCCGTACATCTGGACGAAGCGGCGGTAGCAGTCCCAGGCGAAGCGTTCGTTCTTGGTGGCCTTGACGAGCGAGAGGACGGTGGCGTCGTTGAGGCCGAGATTGAGAATCGTGTCCATCATGCCGGGCATGGAGTCCCGGGCACCGGAGCGGACGGAGACGAGGAGCGGCATGGCGCTCTTGTCACCGAACTTCGTTCCCATGGTGCCTTCGATGAAGGTCACGCCCTCCTTGACCTGGGCGTCGAGCACGGACGGGTAGGTGCGCTTGTTGTCGTAGTAGTAGGTGCAGACCTCGGTTGTGATGGTGAAGCCGGGAGGGACGGGAAGTCCGATGCGCGCCATTTCGGCGAGGTTCGCGCCTTTGCCGCCGAGGAGCGGCTTCATGGAGCCGTTGCCGTCGGACCGTTTGTTGCCGAAGACGTAGACGTACTTCAGGCCTTTGGATTTCGGGGTCGCTTTCGTAGCCATAAGGTTACTTTCCAATGCTGCCAATTCGTGAATCCGGTGCTGACAAACTCAGGCGGGTCCTCCCGCGCTTACGTGAAGGAACGCTAACAGTGGAAGACTTGCTGTCAACGATTTCTTATGATGATCACGGTCTGTACCGGGTCGCGTTCCCGAATTGTAACCAGTTGGAAAGGAAACAGTAAACAAGGGAAACTGCGGAGACTGTTTCGCGATCGGGGGAGGCGGGCGGGATGCCGTGAGGGGGCCTTTTCCGTGGCCGTTCCGGGGTGAGCTGGATTAAGGGGGCTGCTGAGAGGGGGGGGCTGGTTCGGCGAGAAGCCGAGTGAGTTCCGCCCGGACCCCGACGAGTCCCTTGTAGCGGGCCATGGGTTCGGGCATGGAGTCCAGGGCGCGGACCAGGGCCGAGGAAAGATCCGGATCCCGATGGAGCGCAGTGAGTTCTAAATGATCCACCCGGATGCCAAAAAGCAGGCCGCCGGTCCGGGGGAGGGCGAGGACGGCCTGGTGTTCGAGTCGCAGGAGGGTGGAGTCGAGCCGGGCGGGAGGGGTGAGTCGGGGCAGTTGCCGTGTCGGGTGCTGGTTCAGTTCCCGGGAGGCGGTGAGTCCCCAGTTCGCCCGCAGCCAGGCGGTTCCCGGACGCAACCGGTCGAGGAAGGCGTCCAGGGGAGAGCCGATTTCGGCATTCAGCCCGGGGACGGCGTCGTGGATGGCGGCGAGGGGAAGTCCGAGCTTTTCCTCGGGTCGCCAGGAGGAGGGAAAACAGACGGCGCCGGCCACCATGCGGGAGGTGCCGGCGTGGCGGGTGAGCAGCACGAGATCCGGTTCGAGGCAGGAGGCGAGTGCCGCCCAGCGGGCCTGGGGATCCGGGATCGCGTTGGCGGCGCGGACATCGAGACCGAGCGAGGTGGCGAACTCGCTGACTTCCTCCACGAGCGGCTCCGCCTCGGGCAGGAAGGGAAGGTGGCGATCGGGGAACTCGTGGATCCAGCGACGCCGTTCCGCGAGTTCGGGGTTGTGGCCGGTTGGATCCCAGGGCGCGAAATAATCGATGGGCTGGGCGCGGACGAGGCGGAGTCGGAACCGATAGTCCTCGTCCTTGAGAACGTCCCGGATTGCGAGTCGCGCCTGGGGTTGCCGGGGCAGTTCGTTCACGTGGGCTTCGGATTTGGGGGTGGGGGTTGCGGCGGGGTGTGTGCGGGAACGGGGCGGGAGACGAGGCTGCGGAGATCACCGAGTCGGCGGGTGAAACCTTCGCGATCCAGTTTCTCGAGCAGGGGAATGGCGACCCGGCGGCTGGTGCCGAGAAGCTGTCGCAGTTCGCTGGTGGTGGCGCTTTCGCGTCGGGTCAGGAAAGACCGGAGGCGTTCGCGTGCGGTGCGGAATGATTCGCTTCCCAGCACGACGTCGGGGCCCAGTTCGATGAGTTCGCCCGACTGGAGGAGATAGCGCAGCGCCTGCTGGGAGGCGGGGTCGGGGGCGAGATCGCGTCGGCTGGGAGGGTCGAGGGGTTGCCGGGCGATGGCGGTGCGGATCCGTTCGCCGGAGGGCCGGAGGGCTTCGGGCAGACGGGGTTGGTGCGCGGCGTGACGCAGGGTGGTGCCCTGCTGCACGTAACCTTGTCGGAGAAGGTCGCGGATCAGTTCCTCGAAGGCTGGTTCCAACCGGTATTTCGCCATGATCAGGGCGCGGAGTTCGGTCAGTGGGGGGCCGTTTTGTTCCGGGTGAAGCCGATGATGTTCCTCGACGGTCCGCCGGGCTTCATCCCGCGCCGCGTTCCAGGCCACGGCGGAAACGATGAGAGAACCTGCGAGTGTGACCTGGCGTTCCGCGACCAGCCGGCCGAGGGCGCCGACGATGAGGCGGGAGGGGAATCGCGAGCGGAGCAGGAGCGTCGAGGAAGCCAGCACGCCCTCGCGATGAAGGCCCAGTTGGATGAATGGACCGGGATCGTGGGTGGTGATGGCGCAGGCTTGAAGAAGGGCAACGCGCTCGGGTTCGCGGGACCGGGATTGGCGGGCGTCGGGATCCAGAATCGTGCCGCCGGCCAGGGTCGATTGCTGGGCCGGGTCGCGCAGGATGAATCGGTCGCCGGCGAAGGCGAACGCGGGATGATCCAGCCGGAGTTGGGCGGGGCCCCGTTGGCCGGGGCCGAGTTCATTGCCCGCGAGGAGTTGGACCCGGGCGGGGATGTGCACGCTGCCCAGATGCAGGTGGACCCGGGCGCCGTTTCGGAGGGGTTTCGAGGCAGGAAGACTGGAGGCGATCAGTCGGGGCGAGCGCTCGATCTCGACGTCCAGCGTCTCCACCGCGGGACCGGCGGATTCGGTGGTGATGACGTCGCCCCGGCGCAGGCCCGTTTCCGAATCATTCGCGGCCATGGCCAGATCCGAAAGATTCAGGGCGGCGCGCGTGCCGGGTTCGAGCCGTTCCGCTTCGCGACCATGGGACTGACAGGAGCGGATGCGGCCGGGTCTGGATCCGGGCTGGGCCACCACGGACTGGCCGCGTTCGAGGCAGCCGCCGGTCAGGGTTCCGGTCACCACCGTTCCGATCCCCCGCAGGACGAACACGCGGTCGACCCACAGACGGGGCCGGCCGAGGTCGGCGGGGGAAGGGGCGGTGTCGAGCTGCGAGGCCAGGGCTTGTCGCAGTTCCTCGAAGCCCGTTCCCGCGGTGATGGAGGTGGGAACGATCGGGGCTTCGGCGAAGGGAGTGCCGGCGAGGCGACTCCGAACTGCCTCCGCGACCGTCTCGGGAGCTGGCGCGAGGTCGGACTTGGTCAGGGCGACCACCGCCCGGGTGACCCCGAGGTAGAGCAGGATCTGGAGGTGCTCCTCGGTCTGCGGCATCCAGCCGTCGTCGGCGGCCACCACCAGCAGGGCAAGATCGATGGAGCCCACCCCGGCGACCATGTTGCGCACAAAATCCTCGTGCCCGGGAACGTCGACGATCCCGCAGGAGTAACGGTCGGCTTGATGCGGGTTCCCCGGGGGAGCGGTGAGTTCGAGGTGCGCAAACCCGAGATCGATGGTGATCCCTCGCGCCTTTTCCTCCGGCAACCGATCGGGGTCCGTGCCGGTGAGCGCCTTCACCAGGGAACTCTTCCCGTGGTCGACGTGGCCGGCTGTGGCCAGGATGAAGGGTTGAACGCGCACGGGTGGAGTTGGGAGAGGGGAGTTCGGAGATCGGAGTTGGGGGATCGGAGTTGGGAGAATGCGGTTAGTGATTGAGGGCGTGGTGGAGTGTTGCCAGGAGTTGGGGGTCCTGGTCGGGGAAGACGGTGCGAAGATCGAGTTGGAGGCAGCCGTCGGCGATGAAACCGAGAATGGGCGGCGTTGCGGTGCGGAGACGCCGGGCGAGTTCGTCCACGGAGCACCGTTCCGGTCGCAAACGAACCGTGACCGAAGGGATCGAAGAGCGTGGGCAGACGCCGCCGCCGATCTGGGCGTTGCCGGTCCCGGTCCGGGCGTCCACGGGCAGTCCGGCGAGTTGTTTCACGAGGGCGAGGGCGCGGGGCTCGAGGTTGGAAACCGGTTCCCGGAGGAGGGCGAGCATGGGCACTTCGGGTGCGGAACGTGGGTCGGGACGATCGCCTGTGCGGAGGTAGCTCTCGAGGGTCGATTGAAGTGCGGCGAAGACCAGTTTGTCACAGCGCAGGGCGCGGAAGAAGGGGTCGCGGCGGAGGGCCTCGATCAAGGGTTGTCGGCCCACGATAAGACCCGCCTGGGGGCCCCCCAGGAGTTTGTCGCCGCTGAAGCAGACGAGGTCGGCGCCTTTCTCCAAGGACTCCTGCGGGCGCGGCTCTGAATCCACGGCGGCCAGCCGGGCGATGTCGACCAGGGCTCCGCTGCCGAGATCCTCGACGAACGGGACCCCGTGCTCGCGGGTCAGCGTGGCGAGCTCCTGGGTGGTGGGGGATTCGACGAAGCCTTCCATGTGGAAGTTGCTTCGGTGGACCTTGAGCACGAGGGCGGTCTGCGGGCCGAGCGCGCGGGCGTAGTCGTCGATGGTGGTCCGATTGGTTGTGCCCACTTCGCGCAGTCGGGCGCCGGAGGATTCGAGAATGTCGGGGATGCGGAAGCCGCCTCCGATCTGGATCAGCTCGCCCCGGGAGATGACGACCTCGAGGCGCGGTGGCTTGGCGAAGTGGCGGAGGATCAGGACCAGGGCGGCGGCGCAGTTATTGACCACGGTTGCTGCCTCGGCCTGGCAAAGGTGGGCGAGGGCGGTTTCGAGATAGGCTCCGCGTCGACCGCGATCCCCGGACTCGAGATCCAGTTCGAGGTTGGAGTAGCCGCGGGCGATGGCGAGCAGGGTGGACACCGCGTCGGAGCCAAGCGGGGCCCGGCCGAGATTGGTGTGGGCCAGGATGCCGGTGGCGTTGATGACCGGCTGGAGCCGGGTTCGGGAAAGGGCCCGGAGGTCATCGTCGATGCGGGCCACCAGGCTGTCGAAATCGGGAACTACGGAGGAGTTGTTTTGGCGGATCTCGGCCAGGAACCGGCGCACGTGATCAACGATCAGGGGGCGTGGGATCACTGACGGGGCGAGGGCCGCGAGCAGCCGGTCGACGGAGGGAATGTCGCGGCGGGAGGTTGGGTTCATCGGCGCGGGCGGAGGGCAGGGACCTGTCCCGGGAATCCACGGCCATAGAAGGTCTGGAATCAAGCACGCGGCGGTTCTCCCGATCCCTGCGTAAAGGACCTTCGGAAATCCGGATCGCACCACGAAGGCACGAAGGGAATGCGGGGCGGGGACCGCAACTTGGGCGACACGCCCGACCATCCGCATTGCGCCGGGGGCCGGGTCCGGGGAAGGTGATCACGTACCGATCATGAGCCGTCGATTCTATCTTGGGTTTTTGCTGGTGGTGTTCGTGGTCGGGGCGGTGGCGTTGCGATGGGCCCAGGCATTGCCCCGCGCGCGATCCGGGGCGATGGAGGCGGTGCTTGCGGACGGGGGGCGATTGATCGTTTGGAAGGCGAGCCTGGGGACGAACCATTCCCTGGTGTATGGCCGTTGGCCGGAACTCGATTCCTGGCGGGGGCGGCGGCCCTGGTTGACCAATTTCCTGGGCCCCATCACCGAACGGATGGAACGGCGGTCCGGGAATGAGGTGTTTTACCTGTTTTACTCCGGTGTGCTGTCGAATGGCATGGAGAACCCCCATCCTTTCTGGGCCAGACACTGCGTGGACGAGCACGGGTGTGTACTCGGATCCTTCCAATCCAGGGGCACCCAACGTTTTCGCGGGACCAATATCCACGACCAGCAGATGGAAGTTTTTCCGCGCCGGGAATCGATGGTGTTGGTGCGCTTCGACGGCAACGAACGGGGCACGAACGAGGTCCGCTTCCGGTTCAGGAATCCGCTTCCCTGGCAAGGCACCGAATGGCGTCCGCAATCGGTGCCGGCGCTTGCGACCAACGAGACCCTGCGTGTCCATTTCGAGGGTTGGGGCGGGGACGCGCGCTGGCCGCAGCTCAAGTTCCGCGTCGAGGAAGCCGGGCAGACAGGCGATGAATGGACGCCCTATCTTACCTGGTTCGAGGACGTGACCGGCAACCGTTCCCAGTCGCCGCAACTTTGCCGGTTGGAGCCGGCCTGGCGGGTGACGGGCCGGTTTGGTCGGCGCACGGAATCAAAGCTGGCTGCGGAGAATTCGTGGGCGGCGTTTTCGGGGGAGATTCCCAAGGCGGGCGAGGCGGTGGAGTTCGGTGAGGCGGCTCGAACGATGGAAGGAGTGAAGGCCCGGTGGGTTGGAGTGGGAGGTGCGGGGAAGGTCCGGCTTGAGTCGTTGGGTGGCTGGCATGTCGCCTCGGTGACCAACCGTCCGCCGGGAGAGATGGGGAACAGCATGAGCTCAAGCAACGACGGCACCCAGGACTGGGTCGAGACCGTCTCGGACAAACCGTGGGTGGTTCTGGAGTTGGACGGGCTGACCTCCGATCATCACTGGCAATTGGTGGTGGTGGACGAAAAGGGCCGGCATCGGGCGAACCAGAACTGGAGCAGCAGTGGTGGGCGGTTGTTTGTGTGCGGTCTCGATTCGTTGCCGGCCGAGGGGCCGGTGGAACTTCGGTTGGTGATCCAGAAGTTGGTGGATTTTTCGTTCCTCGTTACTCCTCCCCCTCTCTTGAAGCCATGAATCCCAACTCTTCTCCTTCCGGTGCTGGCCACGCGGCGGTTCGCGGGGCGATCGCTTTCGGGGCCGTGAGCATTGTCGTCTACGGCACGGTGGCCTTCGCGGGCCGCTGGTTGTACCGAAACCTGACGGAGCCCGGGGCCTACGCGTTCTGGGCGGCGTTGTACCTGGTGGGAGCTCCGTGGCTGATGGGGCGGTTGCTGGTACCGGCCGGTGGGCGGCGCCGGTTTGGAATGCTGTTCGTGCTGGGGTTCGTGGCCTATTCGCTGGGATGGGTGGCGGCCTACTTTCCGTTGCGCAACAAGCCCGGGGAGATCCTGGCGTCGGTGATTGGGCCGGCATTGTTCGCGTGCGTCCTGTGCGTCGGATTCCGCCAGGTCCGGGAGATCCTCCGCGGTTCCCTCGTGATGTCGGTGGGCCACGGGCTGGGATACTTCGCGGGGGATGCCTTGAACACGGCGATTGGGGGGCCGGTGGGCATGGTGATGTGGGGCGTTTGCCATGGGATCGGTTATGGCGCGGCCCTGGGTTGGTTGGTGGGGCGGTTGGTGGAGGGTCGGACTGCGGATGTCCAGCCCCCTGCGGGAGCCTGACCCCATGGACATCGAGCCCAAACCAGGTCCGCCCGCGTCGCGATCCACCTCACGCGGAACCGGGCTCGCTCCCACCAATCGATTCGAAACCATCGCCTACGAACCCGATCCGGATTCGGACCTCGACCCGTCGGAGACACCAGCCCGGCCCACGCAGTTTCTTCGCGACCTTTCGGTGAGTGTGATCAGCCGGAACGACAGCCCGGACATTCCGTTCCGGGTCAGTTTGAACCCGTATCGGGGTTGCGAGCACGGGTGCGTGTACTGTTACGCGCGGCCCACCCACGAGTACCTGGGGTTTTCGGCGGGACTCGATTTTGAAACCCGGATCCTGGTGAAGGAACGGGCGCCGGAGTTGTTGCGGGCGGAGTTGTCGAAGCCCGGATGGGAGCGGACCTGGATGGCGTTGAGCGGGGTGACCGATCCCTACCAGACCGTGGAGCGGAAGCTCCGGATCACGCGGCGGTGCCTTGAGGTCCTGGCGGAATTCCGGCAACCGGTGGGGATCGTGACCAAGAACGGCCTGGTGGCGCGTGATGTGGATCTCCTGGGCGAACTGGCCCGGCACGGGGCGGCTTCGGTGGCCATTTCCCTGACGACGTTGGATCCCGATTTGCGAAGAATTCTTGAGCCGCGGACCTCACCGCCGTCGGCGCGCCTGGCGGCGATCCGGGCCTTGCGCAGAGCGGGAGTGCCTGTGGGGGTGCTGGTGGCGCCGATCATTCCCGACATCAACGAGCCTGAGATCGCGGCCCTTCTGAAGGCGGCCCGCGAGGCCGGGGCGGAGTTTGCCACCTTCACCATTCTTCGACTGCCTTACGCCGTGAAGGAGTTGTTCGTGGACTGGTTGGAGCGCCATTTCCCGGATCGAAAAGCCAAGGTCCTCTCGAAAATCGAGGCCATTCGTGGCGGGAGTCTGAACGATGCAAGATTCGGGACGCGCATGCGTGGCGAGGGACTCTTTGCGGAACAGATCGCCCGGCTCTTCCATGCCTTGCGAAGAAAGAACGGGTTGGCCGAGCGAGCGCCTGAATTGTCCGCGGCGGCCTTCCGAAGGCCGGGCGGGACCCAGATGGAAATGTTCGGGTGACCGGCTAGGGGGCGGGATTCGACGGGGAGAGATCCTTACGCTCGACCAGTTTTCCGTGGTCGATGAGCGCGCGCGCCTTGGGGGAGCCGTCGGGATGGAAGGAGCGGGCTTCGCCATGGGCTTCGCCGGCGACCATGGGGATTTCCTCGGCCAGGGCTCCGTTGGTATGCCAGCGGCGGAAGGTGCCTTCCATCCGGCCGCCCGCGACGGTGCCTTCGGACTGAAGGCTGCCGTTCTCGTGGTATTTACGTCGAAGACCGTGGGAGACCCCGTTGGTGAAGTGCTCCTGGATCTGGAGGACGCCGTTGGTGTACCAGCCTTCCGAAATCCCGTGCAGGACCCCTTCCTGCATTTCGGAGCGGCTGCGAACGGAACCGGCGTCGTAGCGCTCAAGCACGAGGCCGGTGAAGGCGTTGGATTCTCCCTGGGCGAACAGCCGGCCGTCGCGTCGCTCGAGTTCCTTGAGCAGGGCCTCGCGAGGTGGGGGAGCTGAAGGTGGGGAAACCTTCGAAGGTTCCCGCAACCGAAGGATCATCGTACCAGCACCGATCAGGGCCAGGACGGCGACCAACAGAAGGATGCGGGATCGAAGGTTCACAGGGGGATGGCGGGCGTGGGGGCGTGGGGGCGTGGGGCTTCAGCGGATTACTGCCAACCCATCAACCTTCCGCCCTGGTAGACGGCAAAGGCGAGCACCCAGGCGAGACCGGTCATGTAGGCCAGTTGGAACAGCGGCCATTTCCAGGCGTTGGTTTCGCGGCGGACGACCGCGATGGTGCTGACGCATTGCAGGGCGAACACGTAGAAGACCATCAGGGTGATGCCGGTGAGGGGGGTGTAGAGCGGACTGCCATTGTCGCGGCGCTGCATGCGCATCACCGAGGTGAGCCCGCCCTCGCCTTCGTCGGTGCCTTCGGCATCGCCGACGTTGTAGACCGTGGACATCGTGCTGACGAACACCTCGCGGGCGGCGAACGAGGAGACGATTCCGATGCCGATCTTCCAATCGAAGCCGAGCGGTCGGATGAGCGGTTCGATGCCCTGGCCCAGCCTGCCGGCGAAGCTGTGTCGCAGCCGTTCGCCGGCGAGTTCACGGTCGAGACGACGGAGTTGTTCGGCCTTTTCCGGGCTTTCCGGGGATGCCTCGAGTGCTGCCTGGCGGGCGGCGATGGCGGCGTCGCCCTGGGTGTTGCGCGGGTAGGTGGCGAGGACCCAGAGAACCATGTTGATCACCAGGATCACGGTGCCGGCTCTTTTGACGAACAACATCGAGCGGTCCCACATGTGACGGGCCACGGTCCGGAGGCTGGGCCGTTTGTAGGGCGGCAGCTCCATGATCAGCATGGGGGCGTGGCCTTTAAGCAGGGTCCGCTTGAACAGCCACGCCATTGCGAGCGCGACGACGATGCCCAGCAGGTACATCCCGAGCATCGTGAGCGCCGAGAGTTTGATGAAGCCCAGGACGACGATGTTGGGGATGCAGGCGGCGATGAGGACCGTGTAGACCGGGAGCCGCGCGGAGCAGCTCATCAAGGGGGCGACCAGGATGGTGACCAGTCGATCCTTGGGTGTCTCGATGGTCCGCGTTGCCATGATGCCCGGGATGGCGCAGGCGAAGGAGCTGAGCAGCGGGATGAAGCTCTTCCCATGGAGTCCGACCTTGCTCATGAGTCGGTCCATCAGGAAGGCCGCCCGGGCCATGTATCCGGTGTCCTCCAGCAGTCCGATGAACAGGAAAAGGAGGAGGATCTGCGGAAGGAAGACGAGCACGGCGCCCACCCCGGCAATGACGCCATCGGCGAGCAGGTCCCTTAGATCGCCGGGTGGAAGGGCGCCTTGAACCTGTCCGCCCAGCCAGCCCACAGCCGATTCGATCCAGTCCATGGGCACCGAGGCGAAGGTGAAGATGCCCTGGAACATCGCGAACATCAGCCCGACGAAGATCAGCGGTCCCCAGATCCGGTGCGTGACGAAGCCGTCGATTTTGTCGCTGAACGTTTCTCCGGGAAGGCCTGCTTCGGTGGTGACGGCGGCATGGATTCCTGAAGCCTCCGCATAACGGGCTTCGATCGAGGCGACCGACCATTCGACGCCGGCGGATTCCAGTCGCTGGCGTGCGTCGCGAACCCGGTTTTCGAGGTCGGGAATGCCCAGTCGGGACCCGGCATTCTGGAGGGCTTTATCGTCGCCCAACAACAGGAGGGCTTCCGGTTCGGCGGCGGCGGCGCTGTCGCGTCCGTGCCCCCGTTCCCGGAGGAGCGCGGCGAGTTCGCGGTGTTCCTTTGCGAAAGCCTCGGGAAGTTCGACGAATCGGTTCTTCCTGGGGCGGGTTTCGTCGGCGGGGTGAAGGGCGAGACGGAGGATTTCCGCGCGGAGCCGGTCGATGCCTTCGTTGCGGTTGGCGACGAGCGGGACGACCGGAACTCCGAGCAGGCGGGACAATTCCGGGGCGTCGATTTCCGTCCCGTTGTCCCGGGCCACATCGACCATGTTGAGGGCGACGACGGTGGGATACCCGAGTTCGATGACCTGGGTGGCGAAGTAGAGATTCCGTTCGAGGTTCGAGGCGTCGACGACGACCACGACGGCTCCCGGGGCTGGGACGTCTGGCTGCCGTCGGAAGAGGACATCGGAGGCGACTGATTCGTCGAGGGACTGGGGGCTCAGGCTGTAGGAGCCCGGGAGGTCGAGGAGGGTGAACCGCAGGTGGGGTGGGGTGCCGCGGAGACGACCTTCCTTACGTTCGACGGTGACCCCGGCGTAGTTCCCGACCTTGCCGCGGAGTCCGGTGAGGGCGTTGAAGAGCGTGGTCTTCCCGCAATTGGGATTCCCGGTGAGTGCGACGAGGCACTCGCGGGGTTCGGAGGCGCTGCCCGCGGGGGTGCGATTGGGGACGACGGGCTCGGCTGCCATCAGATGCGGGCAATCTCGCCGGCAGCCAGAGCGCAGGCTTGCGATGGATTGCGGTTCATTGTCGGCAGGTTGTCCACCGGGGAGCCCGGTTCAGGAAGGTCGGACCAGGATTTGCTCGGCTTCGTGGCGCCGGAGGGTGAGGTGGTAGCCGCGGACTTTGATTTCGACGGGATCGCCGAGTGGGGCGAAGCGGATCAGTTCCACCGGGGTGCCGACAAGGAGGCCCATTTCCATCAGCCGGGGTTTGTCCTGGGCGGGGATGCGGAGTTCGGCCACGCGACCCTTGGCACCGATCGGCAGGGAGGTCAGCGGTTGAGCGGGGGGCGTCGTCGGCGGTGAGGGGGGAGTTGGAGCCTGGCTCATTGGGGGCGCGCCTTGCCGTTCGGTTGGGTGGGTTCCACGACGATCATGCTGGCGAGATCCTTGCTGATGCCGAGACGGACGTTGCAGACCTGGCAGATGACGTTGGTGTGCTTGCTCAGGAGGCGGACACGCTGCTGTTCGCAGAATCCAAGTTCCCGCAACCGGATCGCGACGTCGGCCGGAGCCTTCAGTTCACGCACCGTCAGACACGCGCCCGCCTTGGCCTGGGCGAGCGAGCAGGTCCGGGGCTCGCCGCACAGGCTCGGTACGGGAAGGTCCGAATCCGCCGGTTGCGTCATGGGCGGTCAACCTGTCGTCGGTTGGGGCGTGGTTCAAGCCGGTTTATTGGCTAGCGCAGGGTCTGGAGGAAAAGCACAAGCGCCTCGATCTGGCTCTCGGACAGGACTCCTTCATAGCTAGGCATTCCGGTGTCTGACTTCTCGAAACCCTTCACCACGCGCTTTGCGGGTTCGCGGATCGATTCCCGGAGGTAGTCCCGGTCCGCGACCCGGACGGAGCCGTCGGCGAACTCCCGTCGGGAACTGGCGAGCCCCTTCCAGGTGGGGCCAACCCGACCCAGCGTGGTGCCATCCTGGGAATGGCACGCGACGCAGCCCATCAACTCGGCGAGGCGACGTCCTTCGCCGGGGGTAAGCGGGACAGTCGTGTCCGAGGAGAGGGACGAAGGGCTTGTTGTTCGTTCGCGCAAATCGATCTCGATCTTCCCGAATCCTTCCGCTTCCGGCTGAAACGGAACCAGTTCGCGGGGGCTGAAGTAGGCGTTTTGGGTGAGGGTTTGGCCGTCCGAGGTGACGAGGGACCATCCGAACCGCATCTGCATGACGCGCTGCATCTTCGGGAGGCCGACGAAGACGGCACGTTGGTCGAGGGACAGGTAGGCGCTTGAGGAAAACAGCGTTTCCTGACCCTTGGAGCCATCGAGCTTGAAGTGGGGTGAACCGTACTCGGGCGTGCGCCGGTACTCCCAGCGTTCCGCGGAAAAGTTGTCGGCTTTGACCGCGGAAGCCGGGGCCAATTCGGAATCAAACCGGAGCAGAATTCCCTGCTCCGTGGCCAGGAGTTCCCGGGGCAGGGGGGAGGGTTGGCCTGTGTACCGCAATCGGGCGAGGCCGCTCACCTGGGGGGCGGTGCTTCCAAAGATTTGAAATCCAGCGAGGTAAAGTTGTCCGTCCCGTGGGTTCACCGCACCGGCGAGGGGGGCGAACGGGAGATCGCGCATCAGGCTGACCACGGCCACCTGGGTCTTTCCGGATCGGGAAGCCATGAGCACCCGAAAGATCTCCGGCCGGTAATAGCCCAGGTGGATCAGCGCATCGTTCAAGGGACCCATCCGGGCCCCCACCAGCCAGACCTGCCCCGCGCCCGAGGGGTTGATGGGGTGGGGGATCCAAGTTGCGGGTTCCGCGATCGGGGCCGGGTACTCCCCTCGGGGGCGGTAGACGGGAAGGAAGCCGTGGTAGGCGGGCTTGCCCAGGAAATGCAGGGGGGTGGCAGGCACGTAGTGCCCCTGCTGGTCACTGACCGAGACGAGGCCTGTCCCCGGATGCACCCCGAGGAAGGGTTGCCGGAATCCCCAGCCCAGCGTCTCGACGCTTTCCCCGTCCGCACTCACCCGCATCACCGAGCCGCTGTTCCTGGCGAGGGTGGATCCCCGCTGGCCTCCATGCGCGATCACGAACGACCCGTCGGGAGCCAGACGCAGACCCGCGGCGAATTCCCGGGTTTCCGAGGTTTGGGTGAAGGCGTTCGAGAACAATTCGTGAATGTCCGCTTCCTCGTTCCGATCCGTGTCCCGCAGCTTCCAGAGTCCGTTGCGGTCGTGGACAAACACTTCGTCGTCGCGAATGGCGATGCCGAGGGGTTCGTGCAGGCCGGAGGCGAACCGACGCCAGGTGACTGATTGCAGCGCGCCGTCGAGACCGTCGACGATCCAGACGTCCCCATCGAAGGTCACCGTGGCGGCCCGGCCGTCCCTGAAGAATGCCAGGTCCGCGACGCGGACGTTGCGGTGCCAGGGGTTGTCGAGCGGCAGGGACAGGTTATCCAGGGTGAAGGCGCGGTCTCCGGGACCGGGGGTGGCCTGGGTGGGAATGATTTCGGGCCAACGGGCGGCCGGGAGCCTTCCGGGGACAGGTTCCTTGCCCGGCTGAGCCGGAGCCAGAGGGTCAGGCTTCAACTCGGGGCTGGGGACAGGCTCTTGGTCTCTGGTCCTGAGTTTGGGGTCAGGCTTCTCGGACTTTCCCGCGGTGGATGGTGGCGGATGGGTGGCTAACCCGATGTCGCAAAGGAGGACAACCGGTCGATCGGCCGGATCCAGGCGCATCTCCAGCCAACCTTCGGGGTCGGGGCGCGTCGTCTGGGCGCCAGGGCCTGTCCCTGATTCTGTGAACGCACGCAGAATCACGTTGGAACCGGCAGCGCGCCCCAGGTTGACGGCGAGGGGACGTCGGTGCGGGGCCACTTCGAGGCGACGCCGGACCGTCGGCTCGCCTGGGCTTCCGACGAGGGACCACGTTTCCAAAATTCGGACAGTATCGATCTCGTACTCAAGTCGAAGGCCACTTCCCGCAGGGTGAATCGACAGGAACCGGCCATCGGCTTTTGGTAACGGACCGCGCCCCAGTTCCGCAGGATCCGGTTCTTTGTTACGCGGATCCGATCGCTCGATGGCGGTCCCCCTTTGCCATCCGGGAAAGAGACCGCCAATGAGCCAGGGGGTGCCCTCGAGGGTGGGTAGGTTGGCCTCGCCTTCGGGGGCCTTTCTGCCGGGTTCGTGGTAGGACCCCTGGGCCATGGAAACCGGGCTGACTCCGGCTCCCTGCCAGACGGCTGCGACGCGGAGCAGTTCGGTATCGAAACAGGCCCAAAGCCCATCGCCCAGGGCCAGAATCAGGCCTCGAGACGTCAGATTGTCTGCGGCGAGGGGGCCGCCCAGCCCGCGGGCGTCGAGAACGGACGAGAAGAAGGGGTAGCCTGGCTCCACGAAACTGCCCCAGCGTGGGGGCGCGTTCGTGGTGGGAGCCTCGTTCGCCCCGGCTGCCATCGCGAGGAGGCCGGCTCCCAGGAGCGCCAGGCAGTCCGTGGGGCGCGTGATCACGAGTCAGTGCATCTCGATCTCGCAGGAGCCGATTGCGCCGGCAAAATAGTTGAACTGCACGTTCGGATGATCGGCGAGCAGCGACATGGGGACGGCGGAATCCGCGATGCCCTTCGAGATCATGAACGCGGTGAGGCGCATGCCGAACGGGTTGTCGTGGTGGCCGGGGTGCCAGATGGAAACCTTGTCGGCCTTCCACGTCTCTGCCGGGCCCACGGTGACCGCCCGGGTGGGAACGAGGGACAGGTTTCCGCCGGCGCTGGTGCGGGCGTTCTGGGCGAGCGTCAGAGGGTGAAGATCCACCACCCGGGTGGTGAGCTTTCGGTATTCGGCGGGAGACGGGGGTTCGTCGCGCCATTTGCCCTTTCGGGGCAGGGGATCATTGAAGGCCCAGTGCTTGATGTCGCCCTGTCCGCCCTGCATGACGGCGCACCGGACCCCGGCATCCCAGGATTTCCGGTAGGCGGCGGTGTCGGCCTTGGGGAAATGCAGGTTCGCATCGGGCATGCGCAGGTTTTTCTGGATCCTGTCGAAGCACAGGTCGCGGTCGCACTTTTCGAAACTCAGCGGGTGGGTGGCGGGGACCTCCTTGCCGGTCGATGCGTCGACCCATTCATCCATGCCCCAGAAGTGGGCCGAGCGGACGTCGAGGCCGAGTGCGTTGACGATGCGGGCGACGAGGGGGAGTTGTTCGGTGGGGCCGATGGGGCCGCAGATGCCGACGGGATTGTCCTCGGTGCTGGCGCGCCAGGCTTCGATGTATTCCAGCGCCTCGGCCAGGTAGAACTCCTCCAGGGTCGGGTGGATCACCACCTTGAACCCCGGGCGGGAGAGCCGCGGAAGATCCCGAGCCTTGAGGCGGGCGACCTCGGTGAGGAGGTCCTTGTCGAGTGTGGTGTAATCCCACCAATCCGGGGAGATCGAACTCGGTTTGCGCGGCATGGTCCGGGCGTAATGCGGGAACCCCGGTCACCGGTCAATCCAAACGAATCACCGTCCAAACAAATCACCAATCCGTGGGTTTGTAGTCCTTCAGGAACTGGCCCCAGACATGGGTGCCCGTGTTGAAGCCCGCGATGATGGGATCCACGATCCGGGCGGCGCCGTCCACGATGTCGAGCGGCGGATGGAACCGATGGTCCTGGCGCTTCCGCGAAGCGATTTCCGCCGGGTCTTCGTCGGTGACCCAGCCGGTGTCGACGGAGTTCATGTGAATGCCATCGGCGTGGTACTCGGCGGCGGAGGTGCGGGTCATCATGTTGAGCGCCGCCTTGGCCATGTTGGTGTGGGGATGCCGGGTGGTTTTGAACTTCCGGTAGAACTGACCCTCCACCGCTGAGACGTTGACGATGTGTTTGTCGCGCTCGGGCGTTCGGAGCATCAGGGGTTTGAGGCGCGCGTTCAGCACGAACGGGGCGATGGCGTTCACCAGCTGCACTTCGAGCAGTTCCACGGTCGAAACCTCGGCGAGCAGAAGTCGCCAGGAATTGCGGTCACGCAGATCCACCTGCTGAAGATCCTGATCGAGCCGGCCCTCGGGGAAGAGTTCGCGTCCCACTTCCACCTCACCGGGAAGCAGGGCCAGTTGCGAAAGCTGGGCCGCGTGGGTCAGACCGGCGAGGTCCGGTCCCGACGAGTCCAATCGCGCGGCGGCGGAGGCGGTGGAGGCGCCGCCGGATTCCTGTCCCCGCAATTCCTCGTAGGAGCCCAGGAGCTTCCGGGCCTCCGGGGGGAGGTCCTTCCAGGAGATCGCCTCCTGTTCCATCATGTGCCGATAGAACGCGGGAGGCCGACGAACGGTCTGGCAGGCGTTGCTGATGATGAAATCGAGGCGGGACCGGGTGTTTTGGAGGTGCCGGCAGAAGGCTTCGACACTCGGGGTGTGGCGCAGATCGAGGCCGAAGATTTCGAGGCGGTCCTGCCAGTCCGGGAAGTCCGGTTCCGCCGCGTAACGCATCGAGGCGTCGCGCGGAAACCGGGTGCTCACGATGACCTGGGCTCCGGCCCGGAGCAGTTTGATGCCGGCCTGGTAACCGATTTTCACGCGCCCCCCGGTCAGGAGCGCCACCCGTCCCCGCAGATCGGCCGTTTCACTGCGCTTCAGGAAGTTCAGGTCGGCGCACTCGGGGCAGAGTTGGTCGTAGAAGTGATGAAGCCGGGTGAAGTCGCGCTTGCAGATGTAGCAATTCCTGGGGTCGCCGACGGAAGGCTCGTGGGTACCTGACGTGTCGGTGAAAGCTGGCCCCTGGGGTTCCTGGGTTTGAATCGGAGTGGGCGTGGGGACAGGCCCTGGGGACTGTTGTGGTTCCGGGGACAGGCTGCTGCTGTTCGAATCCGCAGGATTCGGTCGGGAAGAGGGAGTGTTCGGGGCGGCGGAGGGACTCTCCCCTTCGTTGTCCCCGCCAAGGGCCAGACTTTTGCTGGCCGGGTTGGGGGGTGGATAGTTGGGGGTCGTGAAGACGGGTTTGCGGCGGAGTTGGCGGATCCCGGTGGTTTCGAGGACCGATTCGTCGCGCTTTTGGCGATCGGCCTTTCGTTCGCGGATCCTGGCTTTGACCAGCCGGCGCCTGGAGGCGGTGTCGGGGCAGTAAAGTTCCCCGGCAGCACGCAGGAGCCGGGTGCGTTGTTCCACGGAAAGTTTGGCCAGCAAGGCCCGGTCACCGGCCAATTGTTCCAGGCATTCGGTGACTTGGAGAAGTTCCTGGAAGCTGGGTGGGGAAGCGGGCTGTTGAGCCCCGGATTCATGATGCGTCGCTTCGGACATGTTTGGGAAAAGGGGGCTAATCGGGGTAGATCGCGGACCTGGCGGGTTCGCCCTGCCGGACCCAGGCACGATACATGCCGGAGGTGTTGAAGGGCATCACGATCTCCCCCTGGACGTTGACCCCGATCAGGCCGCCATCGCCGCCGCGCCGGGACAGTTCCTGGTGGATGGCTTCGTGGGCGGCTTGCTGGAGTGGTTGCCCGGCATAGCGGATGCGGGCCGCAACGTCGTGGGCCAGGACCTGGCGAATGAAGTGCTCCCCATGGCCGGTGCCTGAGATGGCGCAGGTCGCATTGTCGGCGTAGGTGCCTGCCCCAATCAGCGGGGAATCACCGACCCGGCCGGGGGTCTTGCCGGCCAGGCCGCCGGTTGAGGTGGCGGCAGCCAGATTGCCTGCGGCATCGAGAGCGACGGCTCCCACCGTGCCGAAGGCATCCGTTTTACGTTCCAGGGACCAAAGCGACGACTCCGGTGACGGAAGCTTTTGGTTCAACTGCCCGGTGATCCGCTCCCACTGCTTCCGGCGCCCCTCGGTGACGAAATAGGAGGTGGGTTCCAGGGCCAGTCCGGAGTCGGCGGCCAACTGATCGGCGCCTTCACCGCACAGAAGGACGTGGGGCGACCGCTCCATGACCGCGCGCGCGCCCTGGATCGGGTTGCGAATCCGGTGGACGGAAGCGACCGCGCCGGCGCGATGTTGATGACCCTCCATGACCGCAGCGTCCATCTCGCAGATTCCGTTGCGGTTGAGCACGGATCCCCGGCCCGCGTTGAACCAGGGGCAGTCCTCGAGGGACGTGACGGAAGCAACGACCGCATCCAGTGCGGAACCTCCCTCCTGGAGGATCCGTTCCCCGGCGGTCAGGGCGGTCGAAAGACCGGAGCGGATCAGGGTTTCCTGATCCGGCAGGAGCGAGGCGCGGGAGACCACGCCGGCTCCGCCGTGAATGACGAGGGCGTACTTGGGCTTCGAAGCGGTTGAGAGCATCGATTCGGGCAGGGAACTACAAATCACCTCACGCGCAAAAGCCAGTCCTGCCACCGGCGGACAAGACGGCTGCCACGGCCGCTTACGAAGTCCAGGGACAGGATCGGTCCCTTTTGGACAGGATGAACAGGATCAACGGGATGGGGCAGGTTCGTCTCAGCGTCGAGCGGGGCTTTTGGAGGTTGATCGCGCAGTTGCCCGGCGTTGACCTGCTTCCCAGTACTTGGGCCCCAGGACGTCGCGGAGGGGGTTGTCGCCCGCCTCGCAGAAGCCGAGATGCGTATGCTTCCGCCATCCCTCGGCGAACCTGAATTTTCCCGATTGAGCGCCCACCCGGCGTCCGAAGTCCTCCATGGCCACCAGGTAGGAGTCCATCTTCTGGCTTTCGTCGAGCCAGGCCCGCTGGCTGGTGTGGGCGGCCAGGGCTTCGCGTTTCTGTTCCTGCACTTCCGAGGTGTCCACCCAGGCCGTGGCGGTCACGGGCTGGCCGAGCGGGTCGCAAAGCCCGTGGGGCATGGAGTGATAAACGGTAGTGCCGCCCGGGAAGGGGGCGACCCGGGGGGATGTCCTGTAGTTTGGCATGCCGCGGGCGAAGGCCGCCGTGACGGCGAGCCGGCAGGTGTTCACATGATCCTCCATGTAGTCGACCGGCGGGTGGGTCAGGACGACCGACGGCTGCACCCTGCGGATCGTGGCAGCCACTTTTCGGAGCAGCCGGTCTTCGTAAAAAATCTCCAGGTCATCCGTGATGGGGGGGTGCCAGGTCGCGCCGAGAATCGCCGCGGCAGCCTGGGCTTCGCGACGCCGCATGGTTCGGAGGCGGGCGGGGCCGAGGGTTGCCGAGCCGCAATTGCCGGTGCTGAGGTTTTGGTAGTGGATCTCCCATCCCGCCTGGCGGAGAAGGATCAGGGTTCCTGCCATCAGGAATTCGATGTCGTCAGGGTGGGCGGCGATGGCCAGTGCGGCGGGCATAGGATTATGGGGCAGCGAGTGTTCGCGGCGTTCCCAAAGCCGGATCCTGGACCGGTGCCGGAAGGGCGGCAATCCGGCGGTTTGCCGGCATCCTTTCCATCGGGGCGCTCTTGGCTGGGGCTGCCTTGGGCGACGGAAGGGGTTGGGTCCCTAGCCAAAAACTTTGGAGCGAAGTGCGTTGCTGGTGAATGGCCAATCCTCATCCAGACCCTTGAGTGGATTCGCCATCGCCTTCTGGCGTGGGCCAAGTTTAGTTTGCCGGGCTCTGAACATTGATTCGACGAAGCCCCGGCTCCCGAAGACAACGCCGTCACAAAAGTACCTGATCTGGCATCTGAGGTAGTCCTTCAAGGGGAGTCGTCCTCCCTGCTCCAAAACTTGCAGCACGGCTTCCCTGGAGAAGGCGCCTCGAACCGGGCGTCCGTCCTCTGCGATTTTTTCCCGTTCCTCCGATCCTTCGAGAAAAAGGTGCCGACGGTACTCGGCCATGGCGGCCTCACCTTCGATTTTCTCGCCTTGAAGGAGGGTGCAAACGATCCGTTGGATGCCTGCCATGGCAAGCCGCGGATTCACGCAGGCCTCGCCGTAACCGCACCAACGGTAGTCCTTTGGGTCCTGTACCATCTTTGCGCGGATGGGATTCAAGTCGATGTAGGCAGCGACGGTGACGAGCGACTTTCCCATGCCCTCGACGAGCACGCTTCGGAAGCGGTCCTCCCACAGCGTTCCCTTGCGTCCCATGCGCCGGTTGTATTCAGCGCTGAACCGTTGCTTGAGAAGCTTCAGGAAGTTCGACAGATTCCATCGACGGGCGTGGTACCGGGCGAGCCAAGCCGATTCCGCCTCAGGACCGCCGGATTCCCGCAGGCGTGCCAGGTGGCGCCGCGCAGCTTGAACATCCTGCGACCCCGAAAGACGTGCGAGTGCAGCGAGCGTCTCTTCGGAGGAAGGCAAAGGATCCGGGGGCCGTGGGACTTCGAGAAGCAGGTGGAAGTGATTCGACATGATGCAGAAGGTCAGCACTCGTACCTGACAGAACTCCGCGAGTTCGGCGAGCAGGGCCCGAAAGCGATCCTTTTCCAAATCGCCAAGGATGTATTGCCGATCCACCACGCGGGACAGGCAGTGGTAAAAGGCGCTGGGTTGATCGCTGGGAGCCAGCCACCGGTGTTTCCTCATGACTGGAGAACGCGAACAGAGTCGGGAGCCTTACAGATTTTTTAAAAAGCAAAGCCTGACCCCTGGACGACTGCGGGCGGGTGCGAGGGGATGGAGAGCGGGCTGTCGGCATGCCCCGGGAGGTCGAATGCATTTCCAAGGTGTCCGGGGCCTGTCCCTGTTCTTTTCGACCCCGCTGAATCGTGGGTGGGGATTTCACCCCCTTCCGTCTCCGTCTCCGTC
>CAYZAE010000006.1:21272-77277 GCA_964476125.1 uncultured Verrucomicrobiota bacterium
TCCGTCTCCGTCTCCGTCAGGAGAACACGGTTTAGGGCCAGGCTTCTTGGTTGGTGTTGGAGTCGGAAGTCCGGCGGGGGACAGGTCATTTGGCTTGTTTGGCCCGAGGGACGGGCTGTTCGAAGGATCATGGGGTCAGGCATCGGCCCAAGTGGTTCACGGTTGCTGTGGGCTGGTTAAGGCGCCGAGTCGGGTGGCGGGCCATCGAACGGCATGGTGACAGGCCAGGCGGCCCGCTTTACATGAGGGAGAGGCACTTCTACTTTGGCCGGCCATGTCGGATCCGGCGAACAGCAGGCGGGTGGTGATTGGAATGAGCGGCGGGGTGGACTCCTCGGCGGCGGCGGCCCGGTTGATGCAGGAAGGGTGGGAGGTCATCGGGATCACCTTGAAGCTGTGGCCGCAGGACTGCGTTTCGAGGGCGGAGGACAAGTGCTGCGGACCGCAGGCGGTTTCGGACGCTCGTTCCGTGTGTCACCGGCTGGGCATCCCCTTTTACCTCGTGGACGAGGCGGCGGACTTTCAGAAGGAGGTCATTGCGTACTTTGCCGAGGAGTACCGTGCCGGCCGGACCCCGAATCCGTGCGTGATGTGCAACGAGAAGCTGAAGTTCGGAACGTTGCTGCGTCGGGCCCGGCAGTTGGGGGCGGAGTTCGTGGCCACCGGGCATTACGCCCGGGTGGAACACGATGCCGCGGGGGGACGACATCTGCTCAAGCGCGGCCGGGATCCGCGCAAGGATCAGAGTTATTTTCTGTTCTCCCTCCGACAGGATCAGCTGGCCCGGACGATTTTTCCCTTGGGCGAACTGACGAAGCCGGAGACCCGGGACATCGCGCGGGAGGCCGCGCTGAAGACCGCGGACAAGGAGGAGAGCATGGAGATCTGCTTCGTGCCGGACAACGATTACGGCCGGTTTCTGGAGCAGGCGAAGCTGGTGAGCCGGCATCGGGGGGAGATTGTGGATCTCGCCGGGCGTGTGCTCGGACACCACGATGGCATCGAGTTTTTCACCATTGGCCAGCGGCGTGGCCTGGGGATTTCGGCGCCAAAGCCGTGGTACGTCGTGGACCTCGATCCCGTGTCGAACCGGGTGATCGTGGGGGACGAAGCGGCTCTGGAGCGCGAGAGCTTCGAGGTGGAACGTTGCAACTGGATTCCCTTCGAGGTGCCCCCGGCACAGGTCGAGGCGTTGGTGAAAATCCGGTACAATCATCCCGGAACCCCGGCCACGATCGAACCGCTGGAAGGAGGGCGCGCCCGTATCAGGCTCCATCAACCGCAGCGGGCGGTGACGCCGGGGCAGGCGTGTGTCTTCTATCAGGACGATTTGGTGGTGGGCGGAGGCTGGATCACCCGGCAACGCGTGGGAGCCTGAGCATGGACCCGACCCGGACGCATCGGATGGTGATGGTGACGGTCCCGGACCTTGCGGTCGGCCGCACCATCGCCGGGGCGGTTCTCGAGTCGGGGACGGCGGCGTGCGTGAACATCGTGCCGGGGTTGGAGTCGCACTATCGCTGGCAGGGGCGGCTGGAGTGTTCGCAGGAACTCCTCTTGATCCTGAAGACGACCACGGTGCAGTTGGACGCCCTGGAGCAGGTGGTGAGGGCTCATCACCCCTACGACACGCCGGAGTTCATCGTGATTCCGATCGAGGGCGGAAGCCGGCGCTATCTGGATTGGATCGACGCGAACGTGGGCGGTGCGGGCCAGGGCTCTGGAGTTGGGGCGCCATAACCCGATGGCGACGGCGGACGCCGCTTCTGGAACACTCGCGGCGTGTCAGCGGTTCGCATTGTCATTGTGGGCGGCGGAGCGGCGGGATTTTTCGCGGCCATTACGGCGGCGGAGTCCCGTCCGGGCGTCGAGGTTTCCCTCTACGAACAGGGGGCGCAGTTTCTCTCCAAGGTCCGGATCTCCGGGGGCGGGCGCTGCAATGTGACCCATTCCTGCTTCGAGGTCCGTGATCTGGTTCGCCGGTATCCACGCGGGGGGCAGGCGTTGATCGGTCCGTTGAATCGGTTCCAGCCCCGGGACACGGTGGCTTGGTTCGCGGCGCGGGGGGTGGAGCTGAAGACGGAGCCGGATGGGCGGATGTTTCCGACCACGGATTCGTCGGCCACCATCGTGGACTGCCTCATGCGCGCGGCGGCTGCGGCGGGGGTGCGGTTGTTTCCGGGGCGCGGTGTGGTCAAGGCGGAGCGGCGCGCGGCGGGCGGATTCGAGGTGGGGCTTTCGGATGGATCCACGGTGAATTGCGACCGGTTGATGCTGGCGACGGGCGGTTGTCGCACGGTGGCGCTTGGGCGGCTGGCGGCGGGACTGGGGCACACCTTGGAGCCGCCTGTCCCTTCCTTGTTTGCCTTCGATGTGGCCGCGGGCGGCTGGATGAAGGAGTTGGCCGGGGTGGCGGTGGATCCGGTCCAGGTCACGGTGCCTGGGACGACGTTGAAGGAACGGGGGCCGCTGTTGATCACCCACCGGGGCTTGAGCGGGCCGGCGGTGTTGCGGTTGTCCGCCTGGGGGGCGCGGGAGCTTTCCGGAATGGGGTACAAGTTTCCGCTGAGGATCGACTGGCTGGCCGGCCTGGACGACGCGGGTTTGATTGCCGCCTTCGAGCAGCGGCGGCAGGAACAAGGCGCTCGATTGGTGGCCAACGGCCCGATTGCGCCCCTGACCGGAAGACTATGGGAGCGGTTGGTGGCTGCGTCCGGACTGCCGCGGGAAGCCCGCTGGGCGGCGTTGACCCGGGAGGCGCGGGAGAGGCTGACCCGACAGTTGCGGTCGACGGAAGTGGCGGTGGACGGGAAAAGCCTGAACCAGGATGAGTTTGTGACCTGTGGCGGCGTGAGGTTGGCCGAGATTCACTTCAAGCGGATGGAGAGCCGGGTCTGCCCGGGGCTGCACTTCGCGGGGGAGCTTCTCGACATCGATGGCATCACGGGCGGCTTCAACTTTCAGGCGGCATGGACGACCGGTTGGATCGCCGGTCAGGCGATGGCGGAAGCGGGGGTGGAAGGAGAATCGTAGGACGGGAACAGCTTGAGAGGGGGAGCGGGGCCCGTCAGGCGGCGACCTTGTCCGGTTTCCCGGCGAGCGTGCGTCGGGCGATCCCGGCCAGGGCTTCGATCCAGTCGGGGCGTTCGTTGAGACACGGGATCAGGCCAAAGGACGTGCCTCCCGCCTCCAGGAACAGTTCCCGGCCGCGCATCCCGATTTCCTCAAGCGTTTCGAGGCAGTCGGCGACGAACGCCGGGCAGATGACGAGCAGACGTTTGACCCCGGACTTTGCCAGCCGGACGATTTCCTGGTCGGTGAACGGCGTGAGCCAGGGATCGCGGCCCAGGCGTGATTGGAAGGCGACGGACCAGGAGCGCGGCTGGCAGCGGGCGGCGACGGCGTCGGCCGTTCGAAGACATTGGGCCCGGTAGCAGGTGGCGTGGGCGGGATGTTGTCCGCGGCAGCAGTCCGCCGAGGCGAGGCAATGTTTCCCGGTGGGATCGCTTTTGCGGAGGTGCCGTTCGGGCACGCCATGGAAGCTGAACAGCAGGTGGTCGTAGGGTTCGACCAGGTGCGCCGCGGTGCTGGCGGCGAGGGCCTGGATGTAGCCTGGGTCCTCGAAATATGGGGCGGCGACCTTGAGACGAAGTCCGGGCGTGACCTTCTTCTGCCATTCCTGGACGTGCTCCACGGCCGTCTCGAAGCTGGACATGGCGAAATGCGGGAACAAGGGAACCAGGGCGGCTTCGGTGACGCCCCGTTTTTGCAGGCCGAGCAAGGCGTCCGCCGGCGTGGGCAGGCGGTAGCGCATGGCCAGTTCGACCGGGAGCCGGGTGAGGGTTTCGAGTTTTTCGCGGACACGTCGTCCGGTGACCACGAGCGGGGAGCCGGCGGGGGTCCAGATCTGTTCGTAGGCCTCGGCGGATTTCCGGGGGCGGAAGGGGAGGATGAAGCCGCGCACGATGAGGGTGCGGAGGGGCCAGGCGACATCGATCACCTTGGGATCCATGAGGAATTCGCCGAGGTAACGCCGGACATCCCGGACGGAGGTCGAGTCGGGGGAACCCAGGTTGATGAGGAGGATGCCTTGCTGGCTCATGAATGCGCGGGAGCAGGTTTGGGCGAGGGGGCGGGGCTGGCGAGGAAGTCGCGGATGCGGTCGGCGGCCCGGATGCCGGTGAGGATGGAGTCGCTGAGTGCCACGCCGTCGCGGTAGTGGCCGGCGGTGAACAGGCCTGGGCCGCGGATTTCGAGATCGTCGAGCAGCGCCTTGAAGCGGCCGTAGCCGACATCGTACTGGGGAATCGCCCGCGGCCAGCGGGTGATGGCGGTGAAGACGGGGCGGCCGGAGATCCCGAACAGACGGTCGAGATCGCGCACGACGGAATCGACGAGCGGGCCGTCGGCGAGGGCCGCGGCGTCGGGGTTCCGCACGCCGCCGACGTAGGTGGTGAGGGTGACGTGATCGGAGGGGGCGCGTCCGGGGAAGAGGGCGGAGGAAAAGAGTGTGCCCAGGCTGTTGAACCGTTCCTTGTGGGGGATGAGCAGGCCGAAACCGAGGCAGGGATGGGCGACCTCGCTGCGGCGGAACCCGAGCACCACGCTGGTCACGGGGGGGTGCTGGATTTCGGCGAGGGGCGCGAGGGAGGGCAGATTGGGACCGTTGAGTTGGAGCCGGGCGAGGGTGTGGGCATTGCCGCACAGCAGGACGATCCGGTGGTCGGCGTGTGAGATCGCGTCGCGGTGGCGCAGTGTCAACCGCCAGCCGTCGGCCTGCCGGGAGAGGCCTTCCACGCGGGTTTCAAGATGCACCTGGGTCCGCACAGCGGCGAAGGCGGTGTCGGGCAGCACCTGGAGACCGTTGTCGAAGGAGAACTTGCGGGCGGTGGCCTTGGAGACTTCACCGCGGCGTTTTCGTTCCCGGGCGCCGAGAATCTGGCCGCGGATCAGCGAGCCGTACTTCGCCTCGAGGGCGTGGATTTTCGGGAAGGCGTGGCGGATGGAGAGCTTGGCCGGGTCGCCGGCGTAGATGCCGGTGACGAGCGGGTCGATGGCGTAGTCCAGGAATTCCTGGCCGAGCCGGCGGAAGACGAATTCCGCGACGCTTTCCTCGTGGTCGGCCCGGCCGATGAAGGGTTCGCGGAGCAGGCGCAGTTTGGCGCCGACGGAGAAGGCGGGCTTGAGAAAGAACTCAGGTCCGGACCCGGGTAGTTGGAGCGGTTTGCCATTGCGGGCGATGAAGCGGGCGGAGGCGGCGGGGTCGGAGTATTGGCGCCGTTCGGCCAGGCCGAGAGCCTCGACGTATTCCTTCACCCTGAGGGAGGTTTCGAGAATCGTGTTGGGGCCTCCCTCGGCGAGCCAGGGGCCGTCGCGGCGGCTGCAGATCACGCCGCCCGTGCGCGCCGAGGCTTCGTAGAGGGCGAACGGGATCCCGGCCTTCTGGAGATGCCAGGCGGCGGTCAGTCCGGTGATGCCGGCCCCGAGAATGGCGACGGTGCTCATGGCGTGGGGACAGGCTTCAGATGGTCCGCGAGAACCGGCGTTCGCCGGCTGCCGGCAGGTAGGCGTCGAAGCGCATGGCGATGTTGCGCACGAGCAACCGGCCCAGGTCGGTGATCTCGATGCCCGAAGTCGAACGGCGGAGCAATCCGTCGTCCTCCATGTCCGTCAACCCGGCGATCTCGGCGGCGAAGCGTTCCTCCACCTGGATGCCGAGACGGGTTCCCAACTTGGCGTAATCCAGTCCGAGGTTGCACATGAGCTCCATCACCACGGAGCGTCGGATCTGGTCGTCGGCGGTCAGCCGGCAGCCGCGCGCCACCGGGAGCCGGCCTTCGTCGACCGACCGGGTGTAGGCGGGCAGTTCCTTGTGGTTCTGCCAGTAGGCGTCCTCGGTCTGGGAGATGGCGGACATGCCGAAGCCCAGGATGTCGGCGCCGCCGCGGGTGCTGTAGCCCTGGAAATTGCGCTGGAGCGTGCGGTTGGCCTGGGCGACCGCGAGTTCGTCGGTGGACCGGGCGAAGTGGTCCATGCCGATGTAGATATACCCGGCCTCGCCGGTGAGCCGTTCGGTGACCAGTTTGAGCACGTCGAGCTTCGTTTCCGGGGACGGAAGCACGGCCCGTTTGTCGAAGATTTTCTGCTGCGGTTTCATCCACGGCACGTGGGCGTAGTTGAACACGGCGAAGCGGTCGGGCTGCAGTTCGAGCACGGTATCCAGGGTGCGCTCGAAGGAGGCGGGCGACTGGTGGGGCAGTCCGTAGATGAGATCGACGTTGATCGACCGGAACCCGGAGGCGCGGAGCCAGTCGATGGCCTGGGCGGTGAGTTCGCGGGATTGGATGCGGTGGATGGCCTGCTGGACTTCCGGATCGAAGTCCTGGACGCCGAGGGAGGCGCGATTGAATCCGGCTTCCTGGAGGGCGGCCACGTGGTCGGCGGTGAGCCGGCGGGGGTCGATTTCGACGGACGCCTCGACGTCGGCATCGAAGGTGAACCGGGACCGGATGGCGGTGCCGAGACGGCGGATTTCGTCGGGTCGGAGAAAGGTGGGGGTTCCGCCGCCCCAGTGGATCTGGACCACCTGGCGGCCGGGTTGGAGCTGGTCGGCGACCAGGGCCATTTCGCGGTCGAGATGTCCGACGTAGGACAGGCCGCGGTTGTGATCGAGGGTGATGGCGGTGGTGCACCCGCAGAACCAGCAGAGTGTCTCGCAGAACGGGAGATGGTAATAGAGCGAGATCCCGCGGGGCGGCTGGCTGGTGGCGGCCAGTTCGCGGTGGGCGTCGTCGGGGGTGAAGGTGTCGCGGAACTGGGTGGCCGGCGGGTAGGACGTGTACCGGGGGCCGGCGACGTTGTACTTCTGGATCAGGCCGAGATCGACGTGCAGTCCGCTCATGAGAAGTGGGTGATGGCGGCCATCATGGCGTGGATGTTTTCCAGCGGCGCCTCCGGAGGGACACCATGGCCGAGGTTGAAGATGTGCCCGGGCCGGCCCCGGAGAGTTTGGAGGATCCGGTGCGTTTCGGTCCGAACCAGGTCCGGGGTCGAAAGAAGAACGGCGGGGTCGAGGTTGCCCTGGATGGCGACGTCGGGGGGAAGGCAGTCGCGGAAGGTGGCGAGATCAGCCGACGCATCGAACCCGAGCACCCTGGCTCCGGTGGCGGCGAGCGAGCGCCATTCGGCGTGGGCGCCCTTGGCGAACACGATCACGGGAACCCGTCCGTCGAGTCCCTGGACGATTTCGCGCAGCCATCGGCCCGAGGCGTCCTCGAAGTCGGAGGCCGGAAGAAGACCGCCCAGTGTGTCGAACAGCTGGACGATCTCGGCCCCGGCATCGATCTGCATCCGGAGGTAGCGGACGGTGGCGGCGGTAAGGCGTTCGGCGAGGCGGTGGTAGACCGGGCGGTCGGTGCGGAAGAGTTCGTGAGCGCGGCGGAAGTCGTGGCTGCTGCCTCCTTCGATCATGAAGTTCGCGAGGGTCCAGGGGGAACCGGCGAACCCGATCAGGGCGGTGCGGCCGGCGAGTTCGCGTTTCACGAGACGGAGGGCGTCGGCGACGTAGGCGAGGTGGTTTTCGACATTGTCGACGGTGAGACGTTCGAGGTCGGCGGGGGTGCGCAGGGCGGCGTCCATGGAAACGCCTCCGGTGTCGCGAAACCGGTAGGGGAGGCCCATGGCTTCGGGGATGACGAGGATGTCGCTGAAGATGATGGCGGCATCGAACCCGAAGCGGCGGATGGGTTGGAGCGTGACTTCGGCGGCGAGGTCGGGGGTGCGGACCAGTTCGAGGAACGAATAGCGTTCCTTGAGGGCACGGTATTCGGGGAGCACGCGGCCGGCCTGGCGCATAAGCCAGACGGGGGTGCGATCGACGGGTTGGCAGGTGGCGGCGAGGAAAAACCTGTCCCTGGACGAAAGCGGCCCGGGCGTGGGGGGCAGGGTGGGCGAGGGGGATGGCACGGCGTCTGGGATGGCTGCGTCCGGCCTCGGGGCGCGGGACGGAATGGGAGGACTATTCCGGCGGGTGAGGGGCAGGGGAAGTCCGGATTGGCGGGGCTGGCTTTTGCATGGCCACCCCGCGGGTGGAGGGGATAGGTTTGCGGCCGTGGATTGGTTGATGACCGATCGCGGGTTGTTTTCGTTGGCGCTGCTGTTGTTTGCGGCGGCGACCGGCTATGCCGTCTTTCATTGGCGCCGAGGTTTTTCCCGGGACGACCTTTGGTGTTACTGCCTGCTGGCGCTGGCGATGGTGCCGCACACGGGGGCGATGCTGGCGCGGGGGTTTTCGTTGCAGCGCTGTCCGGTGAACAACCTCTACGAGGCGACGATGTTCACGACCTGGGCGCTGCTGTTGTGCCACCTGGTGATTGGTGCGTGGCCCCGGCTTCGGTTCATTTCGGCGTTTGCCGCGCCCCTGCTGCTTGGGTTGGGGATTTTCGGTTTGAACCGGCAATTGGACGGTCCGGGACCGTCGGCGGATTTTGCGAAGGGGGTGGTGAGCCTGCATGCCGCCCTGATCCTGCTTGCGTATGGAACGTTTGGGCTGAGCGCGGCGTCGTCGGTGATGTATTTGATGCAGGAGCGGGACATGCGATTCCACAAGTTGCGGGCGGTCCTGTCGCGGCTGCCCTCGATGGAGCGTTCGGAGAAGGTGGTTGCCCAGGCGCTGTTTGCTGGATTGGTCCTGCTCTCGCTGGGGTTGTCGCTGAGCATCTGGCTGGTTCTGGGCTCGGCCAAGCCGGTGGTCCGGGGGGATCCCAAGGTGGTGTGGTCGCTGATGGTCTGGGTGGCCTATCTGTCGGTGCTCATCATCCGGGTGGCCTACAACCGCGGGGCGCGGTGGCTTGCGTGGAGTTCCGTGGGGCTGTTCGCGTTCGTCATCCTGACGTTCTGGGGGACGAATCTGCTCTCGCCGATGCACCAGTCCTGAGTTCGTCGCATGCGAGTTTATTGTCTTGGCCGCAGCCATCGAACCGCCCCCGTGGCAGTCCGGGAGCGGTTCGCGCTTACCGCGGACGCGACGCCGCGGATGCTGGGGGAATTGCGTTCGGCGGGGTTGGCGGCGGAGGCGGTGTGGCTCTCGACCTGCAATCGGGTGGAGGTTTATGTCGCGGCCTCCCCCGAGAGGGCGGAGGCGTTGAGGGACTGGCTGCTGGAGCATGGCCGGGGAACGCCGGATCTTCTGGCGGAAGGGCGGTTCTACATGCACTCCGAGCCGCACAGTCTCGAGCATTTGTTTCGGGTGGCCTCGGGGCTGGATTCCATGGTGCTGGGGGAGACGGAGATCCTGGGGCAGATGAAGAAGGCGTACGATCTGGCGATGCAGCACGGTCATACGGGGGCGAGGCTGAACAAGGCGTTTCAACGGGCCTTCAATGTCGCCAAGCACATCCGGACCAACACCGCGATTCAGCGGGGCGGGATTTCCGTGGCTTCGGTCTCGGTCGAGCTGGCGGAGCGATTGTTCGAGAGTTTCGAGGGGCGGCGGGCCTTGCTGCTGGGCGCTGGCGACACGGGGGAGAAGGTGGCCAAGGCCCTGCTTTCGCGGGGAATCGGAAACGTGCTGATCCACAATCGGTCGCCTGAAAAGGCGGCCCTGCTCGCACAATCCCTGGGGGATTCCGCGAGGGCCTGTGCCGACTGGGTGAAGGAGTCGCCGCAGGTGGACGTGATCATCAGCAGCACCTCGACCCCGGAGTTTGTGATTGATGTTCCGCGCCTGGAGCCGCTGGTGAAGACCCGGAGGAACCGGACCCTGCTGCTGATTGATTTGGCGGTGCCGCGGGACATTGATCCCTCGGTGGTGCAGTTGCCGGGCGTCTTTTTGTACAACGTCGACGACCTTTCCATGATTGCCCAACATCATCTTCAGCAACGCGAGGCCGAGGCGGTTCGTTGCGAGGCGATCATCCGGGAGAAGGTTCAGGCCCTGGTGGCGCCTCCGGCCGGGCGGCCCGGTGCGTTCTCGGGGCCTTCCCCCTCGACGGCGTAATCCGTAATTCGTAATCCGTTCCTGGTTCAGCGCCGATGCCGGCGGCAGGGCAGGGCAGGGCCCTTGGATCCTGGACGAGGGGAGCTGACAGCCGGCCATGGACTGGCGCCAGGGGTGTCATCGCCACAGATTTCATGGCAACGCGAAAAACTTCAACGAGTGGGAAGCCCGCGGGGGTGGGGGCTGAGAGGATGCTGCGGCCGATTCGGATCGCAACGCGGGGCAGCCTTTTGGCTTTGGCGCAGGCGAACCAGGTTTTGGCGGCTTGCCGATTGGCCTTTCCACAACGGGTGTTTGAGTTGCGCGTCTTCAAGACGACGGGAGACCGAATGCAGAAGGCATCGCTCTCCGACGCCTCGGGCAAGCTGCCCAAGGGTTTGTTCACCAAGGAACTCGAGGTTGCGCTGCTTTCGGGGGAGGCGGATTTCGCGGTCCACAGCCTGAAGGACCTTCCGACTGAACTTCCGGAGGGGCTCCGGCTCGCAGCGGTTTTGGAGCGGGAGGATCCGCGGGACCTGCTCGTGACGCGGGCCCAGGGCACGCGGGGAGGGAAGGCGTCGGCCCGGCGCGTGGGGTTGGATGGGTTGGCGGAGGGGGCGATCGTGGCGACGAGCAGCACGCGAAGGGTTGCGCAGTTGAGGGAGCAGCGGCCTGATCTGCGATTCGTCGAGATACGGGGCAATGTTCACACCCGCGTGCGCAAGCTGGGGGCCGACCCTTCGCTTGCGGCCACCGTTCTGGCCGTGGCCGGTCTGAAGCGGTTGGGGGTGACCTGGGGCGAGGATGGACGGCTGCGGATTCCGCCCGACCCGAAGCTGGCGGACCCGATTCCCTCGATGCGCGGCAGCCCTTTGGACATTGGGGCCGTGCTTCCCGCGGTGGGGCAGGCAGCCATTGGGCTCGAGTGCCGGTCGCGGGATCCACTGACGGCGGCCATCTGCCGGAAGTTGAATCATGCCGACACGCTGGCCTGCGTTCAGATGGAGCGCGCCTTTCTTTCCGGTTTCGGGGGCGGCTGCCACAGTCCGGTGGCGGCTTACGCCGAGGGCGCGGGCAGGGGAGCTCGATTCCGGGCGGTGGCCTTCGACGGAGAACGGGTGTGGCGCAAGGAGGTCCGGGTCCCCTGGAAGGGGGCCGTGGCCGCGGCCCGTAGATTGGGGCGGGAAGCCAGGAAGGCGCTGGATTCGTAGTGGCCTGGGAGGGGGGGATTTTGGAGGATCGCATCCGCCCTTGCGGCCGAAGATCATGCTACCGTCCGCCCATTTCCGCTTTTGCCCTGCCTGTGGCGCGTCCAGTGCCCGGGAGGCGGGTGCTTCGCCCTTTGAGTGTGCCGGCTGCGGCTTCACCTACTATTTCAGTGCTGCCATCGGAACGGCGGCTTTTCTCAAGCGACCCGACGCACGAATGCTGTTCATTCGGAGATCGAAGGATCCCGGCAAAGGCCTGCTGGCGCTGCCGGGTGGGTTCATCGACATCGGGGAGCGGGCCGAGGAGGCGTTGCGACGGGAACTGCGGGAGGAGGTGGGTTTGGAAATTGACCCTCCGGAGTTTCTGACCTCTTTCACCAACCGATACCTGTTCCGGAACATCACCTACCCTGTGCTCGACCTGTTTTTCGTCGCCACTGCGCGGGAGCCGGAACGGGCCCGGGCCCTGGACGATGTGGAAGCGCTTGCCTGGAAGGATCCCTTGACGGAGCTCGACCCCGCCGAACTGGCGTTTGATTCGATGCGACAGGCCCTGGAGGTCCTGTGCGGGCGGCTCAGGGCCGGAGTCCAACCCTGACCGTTGGCTCCGGAGCGTTCACGAGCCGTCCGCCCCAGGGGGCCTGGGAGAAGGGTTGCGGGCTGACGTTGGGTGGGCCCAGATTTGGAAGGCCTTCGACGGCCGGACATCATGAAATACACCTACGAGCAACTGGCGAAGACCATCGATCATTCGCTGCTGCACCCCACCCTGACCGACCAGGACCTGGAAGCGGGATGCCGGCTGGCGGCAAAATACGGCGTGGCTTCGGTTTGCATCAAACCCTACGCCGTACGTCGGGCGAAGGAGCTGCTTGCCGGCAGCGGGGTGGCGGTGGGCTGCGTGATTGGGTTTCCCCATGGCAACAGCGCCACGGAATCGAAGCGCTTCGAGACCGGACTGGCCTGCCGGGATGGGGCCGTGGAGATCGACATGGTGGTGAATTTGGGGAAGGCGCTGTCCGGGGACTGGGCTTATGTCGAGGCCGACGTGAAGGCCGTTTGTGACGAGGCCCATCGCCACGGGGCCCGGGTCAAGGTGATCTTCGAGAACGACTATCTGGGGCAGGGAGGGGCCGGGTTGGATGGGGACGCGTTCAAGCGACGTTTGTGCGAGGTCTGCGAACGGGCCGGGGCCGATTGGGTCAAGACCTCCACCGGGTACGGTTTCGTGAAGCAGCCGGACGGGAGCTACAATTACCGGGGCGCCACGGAACATGATCTGGAACTCATGCGGGCCAGTTGCTCGGAGCGGGTCGAGGTGAAGGCGGCGGGCGGGGTCAGGGACCTGGACGGTCTGATCCGCGTGCGGGACCTGGGGGCGACGCGCTGCGGGGCAACGGCCACCGCCGCCATGTTGGACGAGTACCGGAGGCGGGAGGCTGCGGAGTCCGGTGGCGCAGGTCCGATGTCGGCGGGCACGGGGGGTGGGCTGGGTCGGGGGGGGTACTGAGGGTGCCGGGCGGGGGGCGACGCCACGCGAGGGGTTGGCCCACAACTGTACGCAATCGCGTTACCGCCGTTGACTTGACCTCCGCGCTCCGTAGCATGCCGGCCCAGGAAGCCGGCGGCGCGAAACCACGCCGAGGGTTTCTCCTTATACTGTGGCAGCCAGCGACGATTATTTGATCGATCACGTGGTCGACATGGGTTTTGTGACCCGCGACCAGGTGGAGAACGTGCGACCGAAGGCCGACGAAACCGGCGAGGGTCTGATCGACCTGCTGGTGGAGGAGAAGTCGCTTACGCGCTCCCAACTGGCCCAGGCGAAGGCGGCCCATTTCAACGCGGAGTTCATCAACCTCGCGGAAATGCGGCTCGCGGATGATGTGCTTTCGAGCGTTCCCCGAAACGTCGCCAAGAAGTACAACACCGTCCCGGTTTATTCCTCGGAGGACGGTGTGTCGCTGGCTCTTTCGGACCCTTCCGATCTTGAGACCATCGATTCGTTGCAGCACGTGCTGAATCGAAACGTCACCGTGCTGGTGGCCAGTCCCGACGACATCGAAGCGGCGCTTAACCGCTATTACGGTCGGGCGGACGACTCGGTGTCCAAGATGATCCAGGACATCACCGAGGGTGAGGTGGAGATCGCGACCCTCGGGAAGATGGAGGACTCGGAGGGTGGGGAGACCGTCGAGTCCGATGCGCCGATCATCAAGCTGGTGAACGGGATGATCATCGAGGCCTATCGGATGCGGGCTTCCGATATTCATCTGGAGCCGCTGGAGAAACGCTTCCGGGTCCGGTACCGGATCGACGGCATGTGCCATGAGATGAAGTCGCCGCCCAAGCGGCTGCAGCCTTCGATCATCTCGCGCCTCAAGATCATGTCCAACATGTCCATCGCGGAACGGCGCATTCCGCAGGACGGACGTATTCAGTGCAACGTCGGGAACAAGGTCATCGACCTTCGTGTTTCCTGCCTGCCGACGAATCACGGTGAGAGCATCGTGATGCGTATTCTGGACAAGGAAGGACTGAAGCTCGGTCTTGGGGAACTGGGCTTTTTCACCGACGACCAGCAGACCTTTGAACGGCTGATCAGCCTTCCCGACGGGATTCTCCTGGTCACGGGGCCGACGGGTTCCGGCAAGACCACGACCCTGTATTCCTGTCTCAATTACATCAACCGGCCTGACCGAAAGATCATCACGGTCGAGGACCCGGTCGAGTACCAGATGTCCGGCATCAACCAGGTGCAGGTCAGCGAAGTCATCGGATTCACCTTCGCCGCCGCCCTCCGCTCGATGCTTCGTCAGGCGCCGAACATCGTGATGCTGGGGGAAATCCGTGACATGGAGACCGCGACCATCGCGATCAACGCCTCCCTCACCGGCCATCTCGTCTTCTCGACCCTGCACACCAACGATGCCCCCAGCGCCGTCACCCGCTTGATCGACATCGGAATCAAGCCGTTCCTCGTTGCCTCCTCGGCCCGGGCCCTGATCGCGCAGCGGTTGGTCCGCAAGATCTGCAAGAAGTGCGGCGGACCCTACATGCCGACCGAGAGCGAGTTGAAGGCGCTCCAGATCGATGCCGCGGCGGCGGCCAGTGCCAAGTTCACCAAGGGTCGCGGGTGTCCCGACTGCAACAAGACCGGATGCCGCGGGCGAATGGGGATTTTTGAAATCTTCCTGATCGACGATGAAGCCCGGAAGCTGATCTACGAAAAGGTCAGTTCCAACGTGCTTCGGATCCGCGCCCGGGAGGCTGGCATGCGCACCCTGCGCGAGGATGGACGACGCAAGGCCATCGGCGGACTCACCACCGCCGAGGAAGTCATTCGGGCCACCGTGGGCGACGTCGACTGAACCCCGTCCCCTTTCGAACCAGCGCCAACACAAGCCCAACCACCGCTTCGACGACCGCCCGTCCGATCAACCCTTCCGATCCTTACCGTTTCCGATCATGGCTTACTCGATGTCCGATCTTCTGCAGTTGGTGGTGTCCGAGAACGCCGCCGATCTGCATCTCCGCGTGGGAACCTCGCCCGTGCTCCGTGTTCACGGCGTCCTCCATCGTGTGGAAGGACCGATCCTTCGTCCCGAGGACACGGAGGAGTTGATGCGCTCGATCACCTCGGAGGACCAGATCCGAAGTGTGCGCGAGCGGGGAGGGGCGGACTTTGGTTTCGCGTTCGGCGAGATGGCGCGTTTCCGGGTCAGCGTCTTCAAGGAAAAGGGCAATTTCGGCATGGTGCTTCGTCAGATTCCCACGAAGCTCCTGACGCTCGAACAGATCGGCATTCCGCCGTCGGTCCGCGAACTTCTCTACAAGCCTCGTGGTCTGGTGCTTGTCACCGGCCCGACGGGTTCGGGCAAGACCACCACGCTGGCCTCGATGCTGAACATCATGAACGAGGAGCGGGACGATGCGCACCTCATCACGATCGAGGATCCCATCGAGTACTACCACAAGCACAAGAAGGCGGTGGTGACGCAGCGCGAGGTGAACGTGGATGTTCCGAGCTTCGCCGAAGCCATCCGACGAGCGCTGCGGCAGGATCCCGACATCATCCTGGTCGGTGAAATGCGCGATCTCGAGACCATCGAGGCCGCCATCACCGCGGCCGAAACGGGTCACTTGGTCTTTGGAACCCTGCACACCACCGGCGCTGCCAAGACCATCGATCGTATCGTCAACGCCTTCCCGGTGAATCAGCAGGAAATGATCCGCATCCAGCTGTCCACGGTGCTCCAGGCGGTGATTTCCCAGCTCCTGCTCCCGCGGTCGGACAAGCCGGGACGCGTGGCGGCATTCGAGATCATGGTGAACACGCCCTCGATTGCGGCGCTCATCCGAGACAACAAGACGTTCCGTATCCAATCCGACATTCAGACCGGCGCGAAGTACGGCATGGTGACCCTCGATGGGTTCCTGCTGGACAAGTATCAGCAGGGCATGATCGCCCGGGAGGAAGTCATCATGAAGTCCCAGGACCCCACGACGATCCTTCAGAAGCTCCAGGAACTCGAAGCCGCCCAGGCGGCTGCCGCCGTCTCCCGGTAATGCCTATGTCCGACCTCCACTCCCATCCGCTCCTCTCGATGGTCCGTGAACGCGGACTTCTCGACGACCTCCAGTTCGAAGAGGTCACCCAGGAGGCCCAGCGCAGCGGCAAGCCGATCGCCGATATTCTCGCTGACTTCGGCCTCCTGGATCAGGATTCCCAGCTGCAGATCATCGCCGAGCATCTGGGAACCGAGGTCGTGGATCTCCGGTCCGTGACGCCCGACCCGGAGACGCTCAAGGCCGTACCCGCGGCCACGGCGAAGAATTACCAGTGCTTTCCGTACGCGCTCCACGGCACCACCCTTCAGCTGGCCCTCGGCGACCCGCTCAATCCGACGATTCTGGACGAACTCGGGTTCTCCATCAGTTTCGAGATTGTTCCGGTGGTGGCGGATCCGAAGTCCGTGGCCCAGGCGATCGACAAGCACTACGGCGGCGGCGCAGCGGGTGGGGTGGATGGCAGCGACACCATGGCCCAGATCCTCAAGGAGCTGGGAGCGGATGCGGAGATCGAGAAGGAGGCGGCCGAGGCGGCTGCGGGGGCCGGGGATCTCAACGACCTCGCCAATGAGGTTCCGATCGTCAAGTTCGTGAACCTGGTGCTTGGGCAGGCGATTCAGGATCGCGCGTCCGACATCCATTTCGAACCGTTCGAGACTGAGTTCAAGATCCGGTACCGTGTCGACGGCGCGCTCTATGAGATGGCGCCTCCGCCCAAGCATCTTTCCCTTCCTGTGACCTCCCGCTTGAAGGTCATGGCGAACCTGGACATTTCGGAACGCCGGCTGCCGCAGGACGGCCGCATTTCGCTGACCTTGTTGGGTCGTCAGATCGACCTTCGTATCTCCACGCTGCCGACCCAGTTCGGCGAGTCTGTGGTGCTTCGCGTTCTGGACCGCGAGGCGACCAAGCTTGACCTTGAGGTTCTCGGCCTGCCCAAGGATGTCTTCGACTTCATGCACGAGGTCGTGCAGCAGCCCAATGGCATCGTGATCGTGACGGGACCCACGGGCTCCGGGAAGACGACCACCCTCTATTCCTGCCTTCGCCGCATCAACACCATCGATGCGAAACTTCTGACGGCCGAGGATCCCGTCGAATACGACATCGAAGGCATCATGCAGGTCGCCATCAACGAGGCGGTGGGCATGACCTTCGGCAAGGCGCTCCGCTCCTTCCTGCGTCAGGATCCCGACGTGATCATGGTGGGTGAGATGCGCGACATCGAGACCTCCCAGATTGCGATCCAGGCGTCGCTGACCGGTCACTTGGTGCTCACCACGCTGCACACCAACGACGCGCCGGGCGCGGTGACGCGGCTCATCGACATGGGGGTCGAACCCTTCCTGGTTGCGTCCACGATGCAGTGCGTGCTGGCGCAACGCCTGGTCCGCAAGGTCTGCAAATCGTGCAAGACGTCGTTCGAACCGACGGATTCGCAGCTTTCCCTGCTGAACCTCTCGCCCCACGACCTGGGCGACAAGGTGTTCTACTACGGACGCGGCTGCGGGGCGTGCAACGACACCGGGTACAAGGGACGAAAGGGCATCTTCGAGTTGTTGATCGTCAACGAGGTCATCCGGCAGCTCATCATTGAGCGGGCGCCTACGGTTGTGCTCCGACAGAAGGCGATCGAGATGGGAATGGTATCCTTGCGGGAGGATGGCCTGCGCGGTATCTTCGACGGGTCCACCACGATTGAAGAAGTTCTGAAGTACACCTGACTGGAGCTCAACCCATGCCCAAGTTCAATTACGTTGCCATGGACTCCCGTGGCAAGGAGACCAAGGGGAGCCTGGAGGTCGGGAGCCAGAATGAGGCGATCAGCCGGCTCAAGGAGATGGGGTATTTCCCCACAAAGGTTGAGCAGGCCCAGACTCCTGCCAAGGACGCCAAGAAGACGGTCAAGGCTGGTCCGAAGCCGGGTGGGGCCAAGAAGTCGCTCAATATCAAGATCCCCGGTTTCGGCGGGGTCAAAACCAAGCAGTTGACCACGTTTACCCGTCAGTTGGCGACGCTGGTGGATGCCGGTCTGCCGTTGTTGCGCGGTCTTCGGGTGCTGGCGAAACAGGAGAGGAATCAGACGCTCAAGGACACGCTGGGGCAGTTGGCGATGTCGATCGAAGGTGGCAGCACGTTTTCCGAGGCGCTGGCGCAGCATCCAAAGGTCTTCAATCGGTTGTTCGTCTCGATGGTGAAAGCGGGCGAACTTGGTGGTGTGCTGGAGGTGGTTTTGAACCGCCTTGCCGAGTTCATGGAGAAGGCCCAGAAGATCAAGGGCAAGGTCATCGCGGCGATGTTCTATCCCGTGGCGGTCATGACCGTGGCCGTGATCATTCTGGCGGTCCTCATGATTTTTGTGGTGCCGAAGTTCAAGCAGATCTTCGGCGACATGATGGATGGAGCCCAGCTGCCAGGATTCACGGCGTTCGTGCTCGAGATCAGCGAGGCGATTAAAAATTACACCATCGTTTTTCCGGAGTGGGCCGGCGGCTTTCCCATGCCGGGCCCGGTGATTCTTGGAATCATCGCGTTCGTCATCGCCTTCAAGATATTCGCCCGCACCAAGTTTGGGACGAAGGTCCTGGACAAGATCAAGTTGCGCATGCCGGTCCTTGGACCTGTCTTTACCAAGGTCGCCATCTCGCGTTTCAGCCGAACGCTGGGAACCCTGGTCAGTTCCGGTGTTCCCATCCTGCAAGCCCTCACGATCGTCCGCGAAACCTCCGGCAACGTGATTGTCGGAAACGCCGTCACCAAGATTCACGAAAGCGTGAAGGAAGGTGAGACCATTACCCAGCCGCTTGAGGCGGCCAACGTCTTCCCGCCCATGGTGATTTCCATGGTGGACGTCGGTGAGCAAACCGGTGCCCTCCCGGAAATGCTCATGAAGATTGCGGACACCTTCGACGACGAAGTCGATAACGCCGTGTCCGCCATGACCTCGCTTTTGGAACCGATCATGATCGTGTTTCTGGCCGTGGTCGTCGGCAGCATCGTCATCGCCCTGTTCCTTCCCTTGATCAAGCTGATCGAAGGCGTGGGTGACGTGAGCAAGGACGGCGGCGGCGGCGGCGACTAGGCCGTGCCCCGGTTCGCTCGAGGCCGGGCTGCTCCTTGGCGGAGAGTCCTGCCTCTGGCATCAACTCGGTCGCGGTAAAGGTTTTCAGGCTTCAGGGCTCCCGGCGTTCCCGGGGGCCCTTTCCTTTGAATCGTCCAGCTCCCCAGTGTCGTGGCGGGCGTCGAGGGACAGACTGCTTCGAATTGCCCCTGCGCGTCCGCGGTCTGCCAATGCCTCCGCCTGGCGGAGGATCGGTTCACGGGGGACGGAGAGGACCAGGGGTGGGCTTCGAGAAGGACGACTGCTAGGGGAGCAGGAGAATCGAGTCGCGGAGCCGACCCAGGGATTCTTGAGGGAGCCGGGGATCCGAGCTTCCAGGAACGGGTTGCTCGCGGGTCACGTGCCCATCAATGAACGAAGCCTCGGCCCGCCGTGCATGTCGGAAGTGCGCCGTCGGCTCCCTGTGGTTCACGTAATAGAACTCTTCAAGCATGGGGTGATCCGGGCTGGCGGGAGCCTGGAAGTCGTTGACTTGGGCGGCATCCGCAAAAGAAGCGAGCTCCGCAGGTCGGACAATGGAAGTAACCCGGACCGGGGGGTGATCCGGGGTGGAGGAGAGGGTCAAATTGTATCCGTAGCCGCCCGTGGCCTCGCCAGCCTTCGGCTTGAATTCCTGTCCATACCGTCTCAAGGCGGGACAAATCTGCACTCGACGGCTGGCGAGATAGGGCCAAAGGACGCCCGCGGTCGGGTCGAACCGGCGCTGTCCTTCCTCCCCGCGTTGGAGCCAGCCAAACCAGAAGAAATCCCCATCGGCGGTGGCCGCTCCGCGGTAGGGAAAGGCGGCGCCGTCGTGGTCATCCCAGTACATCTGAACGGCAAGTGCGAACTGCCGAAGATTTCCGGCACAGAGAGCCGTGCCTGCTCCGCTGCGGGCTTTGCTCAAGGCGGGGAGAAGGAGGGTTGCCAGGATGGCGATGATCGCCCCCACCACGAGGAGTTCGGCCAGGGTGAAGCCTCGTGCCTCGGGATCGGCTGAGCCGGGACGCCGGCGGCCGGGCGGTGCGCAGGCCGAACGGAAACCTACGGCGCCGGGCCTCGCGCTCTGGATCATCGGGCACCTCATGGGCGCTCCAATCGGACCTGGTACAGACCCTGGTCCGCGGGGGGATGTGAATCCTCCAGAATCCACTGCGAACCCTCCATCCGGAGGGTGGATGGGATGGTTTCCCAGGAACGGGGCGCATCGCCCTTGGCCCGCTCCAGAAAGGGAATCCATCCGTTCGCGGCGGCATGGTTGGGGAGTTTGACGGTTCCGCGCCCAGCACTTTGGAGTGCGGGGCGGGGCGGTTCCGGGAATGTGACCACGATGTCATCCACCCATCCCCGGGCCAGCAGCGATCCGGCGTAATTGGCGGGCTGGCCCGCCCCGCTGAAGCTGGTGACGGAGAAGGCATCGACTCGAAAATCCGAGAACCCCGCATGGAGGGGCACGGACTCGGCTGCGACGATCTCGAGGTCCCGGGAGGCCCGGAGTTGGAGGGACTGATCGACCGGGTCGAATGCGACGGAAACGTCGTAAGGCCGGCCTGTCGTCAGCTCAACCGGGAAGACATGGAGGGTGGTCCACCGCAGGTTGTTGGTCCCGATCGCTACGGCTGCGAACGTCGGGGAAATGGCCCCCGCTCCTGGGAAATAGTTGAACTCGACGAGATCCCTGGGGCCGGTGGTTGGATGAACACCGGAGCCGCGAAGGAAATTCCCCTGGAATGCGCGATCCCGGCGGAGAAATCCCACCGCCAGTTGAAAGGTGCCCGACTCGGCGGCGGTGCGGATTTCATCGAGCTGGATCCGGAACGCGAACCGGAACGGATCGGATCGCGAGAGCACGGTTCCCAGGGGGCGATAGAAGTAGGTGTTGGTTCGTGAGGAATCCCAAGTCGCCGCGAGATGACCGCGGGCGGCGTCCCAGGCGAAAAGGGAGGAATCCCCACGGATGGACCATCCCCGGGTGGCGGGGTCGGAGCCGAACGTCTCGTGCCATTCGGTTGCGGCACTGCTGAGCAACCCGAGAGCCATGGGGAGCACCCTCGCGCTCCACTGTCGCGCAGCGGTTGGATATCCGCGTGGCTCGTTCATTGCGACGAGGGATCGCTGGGGAGCCGGCCACCCGTTCGGGCCAGGCGACGTCGCTGGAGGGTGAGAATCGCTGTGCCGGCAGTCAGCAGTGCCAGGGACGAGGGTTCGGGTACGGCTGAAAAGGCGTCGATATCCGCCCGGCCCGAGAGCACATCGACCCGGACAAACTCGATTTGCCCGAGCCGGGCAGGTGTGCCGTCGGAGTGCCTGGCCCAGGCGATGTCGTAACCGGTGCCGCCTCCTGAACCGGCGTATTTCGAGCGAATTCCGTCGAGCGCAAGACCGGCAAAATCATCGCCGGATAGCGTGGGATCCACGGGAAGGCTGAAGTCGCCCTGACCGTCGGTGGGGAAAAGGCCGTCGACCTTGGGGGCATGGAGCGGGTCGAGGGTGAAGAAGTTCAAGCCGTCGGCGCTGACGGAAACCCGGGTTGAGCCGGGGTTGTCACCGAACAGGGAACCGTCGGTGATGCCTCCGCCGCTGTAGTCGCCGTTGGTGATGACGAAGGCGCTGCTGGAGAAGAGGGCGAAATCGAGGCCGAACGGATTTGTGGCCAGGTCGAAAACCGGGGCCAGGAATCGTACGGTCAGCGAGCCGCCTGCGCCGACGGACAGGAGTTGCTCCGGTTTCCAGGGAGCGTTGAACGGGTCGACGGGTCCGCCGAATTCGCCGGGGGTTTCCCGGGAAGGAACACCGAGGACGGCGGCTGGGGTGCGGTAGGTGTCCGGGGTGCCAGCGCCGGACTGATAGTTGATAACCCAGGCGGCATGATTGGCTGCCTGGGTGGACGGCAATGCCAGCGACGCAGCGACAAGAGTCGCCAACGTCGCGGGGGACGGGATCAATTTCATCTGGCCTTCGCGAGCCCGCGCGCCCAGGCGCGGGTTTTGACTTGCGAGACCAGTGCAGGGACGAAGCGCAAAAAGGAATGCGCACGCGCCCCGCTCCTCGGAGAATGAAGGCATTCCACGAAGTCGGACGGCAGACAGGCCGGACAACTGGCCTCATCCTTCTCTTGGGCGGAGAAGTGTTCCGATGACAACACGTCGGAACCGACGAGCACCGGCGACCGGTCTCCTGACTCCGGGCTTCGAACCTCGCCCCCGCCTTCCCAGTCCTTTGACCAGTGGCTATTGGGGGTCTGTTGCCCGATACAGTGGCGCTACCGTCCCCGAATCTCACGGGGTTCCCGAACATCTGCCGGTGACGGACCGGATCACTCCGATCCTTCAAAGAACATGACGAGCAATTACGCCGGGGTCGTTCCACCGACAAGGAGAAAGTCGGAAAGAATCCTGGCGCTTTGACCCGGCGGCGATTTCTGTCGAGACTTCGGTTGTCGTTCTGAGGCGCGGCCTCGGGAGAACGGTCGGCCCAGGGAATCCTGCCATGAAAAACCCAGCACAATCCGCTTCCAAAGCCTTCACCCTGATTGAGTTGCTTGTGGTGATTGCAATCATCGCGATTCTGGCGTCCATGCTCCTCCCCGCCCTTTCGAGCGCGAAGGACAAGGGGAAATCGGCAAAGTGCACGAGCAATTTGAGGCAGTTGGGAATGGCCGCCTTTCTTTATGACGAGGATCATCTCGTCTATCCCATCGGCTGGCCTTCGGCTGATCTTTTGAACCAGGCCCTGCCACCGATCTGGTACCGTCAGTTGCAGCCTTATCTGGGTCGGGCCACCAACGTTTCAGGCGGCGGCGTCTTCATTTGTCCGGCCAGCCTTCAGCGCGCCCAGCCCAACGAAAAACTGGCGCGAGCCCTGCGCGAGGGCGGTTTTTGGGGATTTCTTTCCTACGCGCAGAACAGCCAGATCAACAACGGCAGGCGCGATATTGGTTCCCGGGAGGTGAAGGACGTTCCAGGCACCCTGCTTTTCGCGGACACCGACGGCTGGGATTCCTGTCTGTATCCGGATTCTGAAACGGGTGCCAATGTCTGCTACCGGCACAGTGGCGGAAACGAGAAAAGCACGGAGACCGACCGGGGTGTCGCTGGTCCGAAGAAGGGCAAGGGGCGCGCCAACGGGGTCTTTGTGGACACCCACGTGGAGATCCGGCGGGCTGCGCCGAAGCGCCTGTTCACTCTCGAAGCGGATTAACCAACGCGGAAGACCGCGTCAGCGCTCCTTCTTGGCGGGTGCCGGAGGATTGCGTCGGTGTTGCCTGGCCTGGAGCACGATCCCAACGCCAAGAAGCACCACGAAAACGAGCGTGGGCCAGGGTCTTGCGAGGGGCAGGGTTTGGGCGATCACCGCCGCACCCACCAAGGACGAGAGAGCCATCAGCGCCCAGTTGAACAGGGCCGACAGGACCAGGCCCCCGACGATTCCTCCAGCGACAGCCGCGATCCAAGGCGCGATGTCGAACTGGGCTGCGGTTCCGAGAATGTAGCCGAGGTAGGCACCCGCAAGAATCCCGGCAATCCCAACGGCAAGTTTTTGCGCGTAGAGGGCGACCGCGGCTCCAGCGAGTCCCGCCACCAGCGCCACCGCCACGGCCTGCCAATCCCCCCGTGGCCCCAATCCCTCGGCCGCGAGCAGGGCGCCGACGCAGAATCCCGTGCCGGCGACAAACACCCAGAACAGCTTCCTCCCGAACAGGAGCATGGCGGTTCCAACGAGAAGATTGGCCAGCAGAAGGGGAGGAATGGAGGACGATGTCATGGGGAGGCGGATCCGGATCAGGGAGGCCGCGTTCGGGTGTAAGGCTCCTCTTCCCAATTGCTTGCCGGCCAGAAGAAATTGTCGACCGCGCCGTCGTATCGCAGGGCGAGGTCCCGGATGTTGGTCCTGCGGGTGAAGGTCGCCTGCTTGCCGAACCAACCACTGAAGAGATGTCGATGCCACGGGCAGGCGGCGACGATGAAACGCGGACCCCAACGCCGAAGTTGATCCTCAAGCCAGCGTTTTCCGTCCTCGTTCAGCTGCTGCCACGGTCCCATGTGATAGGCGTAGCTGGTGGTGAACTCCCCGGGAGCCCCGAAGTATTCCCATCCGAGATTGATCGGGATGCGCCCTTTGGTGCGGTCGGAGAGGCAGATAAAGACATTGGTTGTGCCCAGGTACTGGGCCCCTTCGAGGTAGTTGCTCGCGATTGCGCCGCTGACGCCTGAGTTGTGTCCGGGATAGACGAGGAAAAGAGGGGGACGCTCGCGGTTGTCGTCCTGGTAGAGGCGGATGCCGATCCCGATCTGACGGAGGTTGCCCGTGCAATGCATCCTTCGTCCCATCTCCTTCGATCGCGCCAGGCTTGGGGCGAGCAAGGACGCCAGAATTGCGATGATTGCGATGACCACGAGCAGTTCGATCAGGGTGAAGCCACCCATTTCGATCTGACCATGGGCTGGGCCTCGCGACCGGACGGTGAGGATCACTCTGCTAGGCTTCGCGGGGCATTTTGCAAAATCAAACTCGAATCTCGACTGCATGGCATGCGGTAGGAAGGAGCCTGTCCCTTGGGGGATGGCTGGAGTCGTGGAACGGCGGGGAGCGCCTGTCCCCTGGGAATCCAAGGGGGTTGGGGAGCACTGGGAAGAGCCTGTCCCCACAGATTTCCGCGGGGAGCAAAGGGACCTGTCCCCAGGGGGGGCTGCGTCCGGTCTTGGATATGGGGCGCAGGGCAGGAATGGCGGGTTGCGATTCAGGGTTCGGCTCATTAACCCTTGGCCATGCATTCTTCTCCCGATCCCTCCACGGCAGTCGGAGCGACAAGGCGTCGTCGGTTTCTTGTTGGGTTGGCGACCACGAGTGCAGGGGTGATGCTTGGTGGGAGGCGCTCCTGGGGGGCCGAGGGCGGTAAACCTGCCGAGCTGGCGTTCGCGCGATCCTCCGATTCGTTGAATCTCACCCTGGGGCCCCGGACGGTGCTTCGGTATCAGTTGAAGCGTCCAGGGCTGGGTGGGGCGTCGTCGGAGAGCGCCTGCTACGTGCATCCGCTCTGCACTCCTTCGGGACTGGTTGTGACCGAAGTGGGGCCGGACGATCATCGCCACCATCGGGGTTTGTTCTGCGGCTGGGTGGAGATGCGTGGAGCCGCTGAAGCGGATTTTTGGGGGTGGGGGGAGCATGCTCCCACCCAGGATCGGCGGATCGTAAACACCCTTGTGGAATCTCCTCGTCCGGAACTCGGTTTTGCCCGGTTTCGAGCTGTAAACCACTGGATGGCAGGGAATTCAAAGCTCCTGACGGAGGATACCCGCATGGGGGTGGCGTTGCGGGAAGGGGCGACGGTGCTGGATGTGTCGTCGCGGTACGAGGTGGAGGCCGACTTGACCCTGGCCCGGTGGGCCTTTGGGGGATTTGCGGTCCGTTGCCGCAAGGAGGGGGCTGCCAAGGGTTTGGGGCCTGCGGGCGGGGTGGGTCTTCCGGCTCCTAAGCATACCGAGCCGGCGTCGAACTGGCCGGAGTCCCGTTGGTACGGACTCCAGTTGTCCTTCCCGGATGGCAAGCGGGCGACGGTGGTGGTGGTGGGGCGAGTGACAAATCCCGCCTCCACCTGGCATGTCGTTCCCGAGATTGGATTGATCAATCCCAGCATCACGGCGGGTGGGGCGGTGCGTTGGGAGGCGGGGAAGCCTGTGGTGTTGCGCTACCGGGTGATGGCCTTCGATGGCACGCCGGACCTGGCCTTGGTGAATCGCCTTGCTGACGCCTGGTTTGAGGGAAAGGGCGGTTGAATCCGGGGGGGACGCTGTTCAGGCGGAGGACCGGGCGTGCCGAAGGCGGGTTCTCCCAGGTTTGGGAAATGAGGTGCAACCTGCCCGCTGCCGGGCGGGTGTTCCTGCCGCAGGCGCCCGAGCTGGGTTGGGTCAGGTGACGACATCAACAAACAACTTCGAGGACTTCATGCGGTCCTATCAGAACATGGTCTACTCGACCGCCATGCGTCTTTTGGCCAGTGATGCCGAGGCCAAGGATGTCGCGCAGGAGGTGTTTCTGCGGGCGTTTGATCGATTCGCCGAGCTTGGAGGCAGCCCGACGGCGGGCGGATGGCTGAAGACCGTGACCCGGAATCTCTGCCTGAATCACCTGACCCGGTATCGGGCGCGCTGGCGGTTCTTCTCCGAGATGCATCGGGACGATGATGAGAAGGACGACCGGGCCTGGGACATTCCGGTGGAGGACACGACCGTGGTGGAGGCGAGCGCGGTGGATCGGCGTGAATTGCTTGAACAGGCGTTGCAGAAGCTTCCTTCCAGCCAGCGCGTGCCCCTGGTGCTCTATCATTTCGAGGATTTGAGCTACGAGGAGATCGCGGCCCGCCTGCACATCTCGCTCAGCAAACTGAAGACCGACATTCATCGGGGCCGCGAGGCGCTCCGCAAAAAACTTCAAATCGGCGTGAACCGGACGGAATTCCAGGACGAAGCCCGGGCCGCCGCCACGTCATGAAAATCATTCGTCCCCCACTCTTCATGAGGCCCAACCCCGAATCCGACCTGGAGCAGGCGATCGACCGCGAATTGCGCGGTTTGCCTGAACTCCGCGCGCCCGAGGATCTCCTGCCACGGGTGCTTGAACTGGCGATGGAGCGAGGCCGGCGTCCCTGGTGGCAGAAGTCCTTTGTGCACTGGCCCTGGATGGCCCGCTGTCTCTTCCTGGCCATGACCACCGCGCTCTGCGGATTGGCGGTCTACTTTACGTGGGGTGTCAGCATCGGACTTCCCTTCGAGTCGCTCTCCGGGGAGGTCGCCCTCTTCACGGAACGATTCTCGGCGGTCCGCTCGATCGCCGGTTCGCTTGGCGGCGCCCTGGTGGCGCTGGGTAAATCGGCGGGTCCCTGGCTGCCCTGGACCGTCGCGGGAATCGTGGGGATGTCGTATCTGACAACCCTGGCACTCGGCACGTATTGCTACCGGCTCGCGTCGTCGCGGATCTGAAACGAAGGAGGGGCTGATGAATTCCAAAATGGGGATGCTGAAATTCTTGAGGGTCGCCTTGCTGGTGGGAGGTGTCCTGCTCGGCCGGTGGGCTTCCGGGCAGGGCGATCCGGGGGCGGTGAAGGCGCACGAGGAGAGTCCCTCTGCCTTGGCTGCTGGGGCTGCGAGTGGCGTCGAGGCTGCCGAGCCGGCCCAGGATCACCCCGGCGATGAAGTCAACCGACCGGCAGGCCGTGAGACGATCCGTATCGACCAGGTGGTTTCTGTGGGCGGTGATGCGCGGGTGGCCCGTGACCAGGTGGCGGAGGGTGTCGTGGTGGTTCGGGGGGATGCCGAGATTGAGGGCGATGTGGACGGGGATGTGGTTGTCGTTCTGGGGCGGTTGAAGGTGACCGGCAAAGTTCGTGGGGATGTGGTGGTGGTGATGGGCGATGCCGACATCGACGGGGAGGTGCGCGGGGATTTGGCGATGGTCCTGACCCGGGGTCGGCTGGGGCCGAAGGCCAATATCCGTGGCCACACGGCAGCCGTTGGGGTTCCGCCCGTGATCGAATCGGGGGCGAAGGTTCGCGGACGACCGGAGATTGTGAATCTCGGGCCTTTGGTGGGCTATGTGGACCGGGCCAAGGAGTATCTGTTCCAGGGGGTGTTCATGCTGCGGCCGTTTCCTCCTGGCGTGGGGTGGGTTTGGACCGTGGCGGCGATGTTTCTCGCCTTCCACCTCTTGATCTCGGTGCTGTTCGGCGGTGCGGTGCGGGGGGCGATCGAAACCCTGCGGGAGCGGCCGGCGCGGTCGTTCCTGGTGGGGTTGCTCACCTGCGTGTTGGTGGGGCCCCTCTCGGTCCTTCTGAGTTTCACGGTGGTGGCGGTCCCGCTGATCTGGCTCGCCTACCTGCTGCTCTGTGTTTTCGGGAGGGTTGCGGTGTACGGCGCGGCAGGTGCGGGTGCGCTGCGGCTCCGGGGTGAGACCTTGAGTCCCTTTCTTTCGGTGCTGGTGGGGTCGCTGCTTTTCTATGCCAGTTACATGGTGCCGGTTTTGGGTTTCTGCGTGTATTGGATCGTGCTGCCCTGGGGGGTGGGGGCGGTGCTGATTCGTCTCGGGGAATCCCTTCGGCGCGAGACCCGCGGATCCATCCCGCCGGGTGTTTCCGGCAGCGCAGGATTCGCGCCGGGGATGGCGCCGGGAGGTTCCGGTCCCGCGGGGGCTGCCGCACAGGCGATTGCCTCGGGCAGTCCGGGGCCGGCCACGCAGACTCTGGTGGACGATCCCGGTTCCGTGGTGCCCGGGCCCGGGTTGGGGCAGGCCGGCGGCATGGGAATGGGAGCGCCAGGGGTGGCGGGCAGCGGTCCGTCGACGCCTCCGTTGAAGGGGGGGGGGCTGCCTGGGGGGGGATTGAATCCAATCGAGTTGGCGGCGATGCCGCGGGCGGGATTCTGGCTGAGATTTGCGGCGATGCTGATCGACCTCACGGTGGTGGCTTTCGTGAACGCGATGACCTTCCAGACGGGGAAGGCGCTTTGGTTGCTTCTGGCCGGGTATCATCTGGTGATGTGGTCCTGGAAAGGCACGACGCTGGGCGGATCGATTCTTGGATTGCGCCTGATCCGGATCGATGGGCGTGCGCTGGACTGGCAGACCTGTGCCTACCGCCTGCTGGGGTGCGTGGTTTCGATGCTGCCCCTGGGATTGGGATTCTTCTGGGTGGCGTGGGATGCCGAGTGCCAGTCGTGGCATGACCGGATCGCGGGCACGACCCTGGTGCGGGCGGATCGGCAGGCGTCGCTGACCCGGGGACGCTGAGGGCGGAGGGGAGCCATGGACGCGTCTCGACAGGGAGCGGGCGATCCGTAAATTCGCGGCGAACAAAAACACCATGGCCAAGCAGTATTTTCCCGGGATTTCCCGCATTCAGTTCGAGGGTCGCGATTCGAAGAATCCGCTCGCGTTCAAACACTACAACGCGGAGGAGTTGGTGGAGGGGCGCACGATGCGGGAGCACCTGCGATTCGCGGTGGTTTACTGGCACACGATGCGCGGGGCGGGGGGGGACATGTTCGGATGGGGGACGGCGGAGCGGACCTGGCAGACGGGGGAGGGGACGGTGAAGGAGGCGGTGGGCCGGGCTCACGCGATGTTCGAGTTCGTGGAGAAGCTTGGAGCTCCCTTCTATTGCTGGCACGACCGGGATGTGGCGCCGCATGGAAAAACGCTGGAGGAATCCAACAAGAATTTCGATGTGGTGGGGCGGGAGCTGAAGAAGCTGCAGGACGACACGGGCATCCGGCTCCTTTGGGGAACCGCGCAGAACTTCGTTCATCCGCGGTACATGCATGGCGCGGCGACGAGCTGCAACGCCGACGTTTTCTGCTTCGCGGCGGCGCAGGTGAAGAAGGCGCTGGAATGGACCCATGAGTTGAAGGGCGAGGGATATGTATTCTGGGGCGGACGCGAGGGTTACAGCACGCTGTTGAACACGGATCTCAAGCGGGAGATGGATCATCTGGGCCGCTTCATGCACATGGCGGTCGACTACAAGAAGAAGCTCGGGTTCAAGGGGCCGTTTTACATCGAGCCCAAGCCGAAGGAGCCGACCAAGCACCAGTACGATTCCGACGCGGCGGCCTGCCTGAATTTCCTGCGTGAGTACGGTCTGCTGGAGCACTTCAAGCTGAACCTCGAGACCAATCACGCGACCTTGGCCGGTCATACCATGCAGCACGAGCTGGAGGTTGCCGGGGCGGCCGGCGCGCTCGGCAGCATTGATGCGAACACGGGGGATCTGCTCCTGGGTTGGGACACCGACCAGTTCCCGACCGATCTCTATCTGACGAGCCAGATCATGCTCTCGGTCCTGAAGTACGGGGGGTTCACGACCGGCGGCACCAACTTCGACGCCAAGGTTCGCCGGGAAAGCTTCAAGCCGGATGATTTGTTCCTCGCGCATATTGCGGGCATGGACGCCTTCGCGCGCGGGTTGAAGATCGCTGCGGCGATCCGCAAGGACGGCCGGTTGGACAAGTTCGTGAAGGACCGTTACCGCTCCTGGGACACCGGCATCGGCGCGAAGATTGAGGCGGGGAAAGCGACGTTCGCTGATTGCGAAAAGCATGCGCTCAAGCTGGGTGAAGTGACGGGCCTCGAGTCGGGTCGTCAGGAGCTGCTTGAGGCGATCTACAACGAGTTCATCTGAACGGCTCCGGTGACACCGCTGGCGGACTATTCGCAGGCGGGCACCGTGCGGGAGCGACTTGACCCGCGCCGGCCCTGGGGCTGGCTTTTGGAGGCGGAGCGCGACGCCACGGGCGAATTGGTTCCGGTCCTGACCGTCTTTCTGGTCAACCGCGAATGCCCGTGGCGTTGTGTTTTTTGTGATCTCCATCAGTACACGCTCCCCCGGGAGGTGCAGGCAGGGGACATTCCCGCGCAGCTCCTGGGTGCCCTTGAAGCGGTCAGGAGGCAGGGGGCGACCCCGCGGCAGATCAAATTGTACAATGCGGGGAGTTTCTTTGATCCACGGGCCATTCCGCCCGGGGATCACGAATCGATCGCGGATCTCCTGGGTGGGTTTGAACGGGTGATCGTGGAATGCCATCCCGCCCTGGTGGGGGCACCGGTGGGCCGGTTTTTTGAATTCCTGCGCCGGGCTTCCGAGCGGGCCTTGCCCGGCGGGGGAGGGGGACGGGGAATCCGGCTCGAAGTCGCCATGGGGTTGGAAACGGTCAATCCCGGGGTGCTGCCACGGCTGGGGAAGGGGGTCACCCTGGAGGGATTCCGTCGAGCCTCGGACCGCCTCAGGGCGGCGGGTGTCGATCTTCGGGCGTTTGTGCTCGTGCAACCTCCCTACGAAGGGCCCGGCGAAGCGGTGGAATGGGCCTGCCGATCCGTCGAGTTTGCCATCGATTGCGGGGCCTGTGCCGTCAGTTTGATTCCCGTGCGATCCGGAACATCCGTCCTGACGGAGCTGGAGCGGTTGGGGGAATTCCGGCAGCCGACGCTCGACACCCTGGAGCGGGCGCTGGATGCCTCGCTGGAGGTGGCTGGGGGACGGGCGCGGGTCTTTGCGGATGTCTGGGACTTCGACCGGTTCTCAACCTGCCTGAAATGTCGTGAAGCGCGGCGGTCGAGGCTTGAGCGCATTCAGAATGCCCAACGCACGGAGTTACCGGTGGCCTGTCCCTGCTCAGCCACCGGCACTGGTTCTCCAGGGGCTGATTGACCCGTCGAGGGAGGAGCGTTTTGATACGCTCCCATGTCCAAGTCCCACTTGCCACGGGTGCTCTCGCGCACCGTTTTGCTGCTGTCTGTTCTCTTCCCGGGTTGGGGATGCGCGGGAGACAATTCCAACGCGGGCCGGGCGAGGCCCGACCCGATGGCGGGCTACTCCCATCAGGTTCGCGAGATGGAACGTAAGCAGCAGATGAGCCGCGAATGGCACGAGTCCAACCCGGGTGGACGGCAGCCCAAGCGTTGACCCGGTCTCGTTGGCTATTTGGCCGACGCGCTCAGCAGTTCCACGAGTGCGGCGTCCTTCTCGGGGCCGGATTGGAAGTCGAAAGCGCGGAAGTAACGGGCCTTGTCGGCTTCCGTGGCAGCGGGGTCCTTGATCAGTTTCGCGAGCAGGGCGGGCGTTTGTTTGGCCCGCGAGCGCCAGAGGATGTCGCGGCCGGCCGGGGTTTGGGTGGCGTCATTGCCCGCCTCCGCGAGGTAGGCAGCGAGGCAGGCGTCCCACTGCAGGTCGGCGCCAATCCCGAGGGCTTCCAGGTACCAGCGATCCTTGCCGTCATGCTTGCGTGCGAGACGGGCCCAGAGTTTGGGGGCTTCGGGGGATTTGTGGTGGCGCAGGGCGATGGCGCATTCGCGACGGACCTGGGCGCTCGGGTCATCGACCAGACGCGCGAGAAGCGGGATGAGGTCGAGTCCGCGTTCCCGGGCAATTCGGAGTCCGGTGATCCGCAGGTCGCTGTCGGAATTCCCGAGGGCCTCATTCACGCGGGCCAGTTCCTGTCCGGGCCGCCGGGCAAGTACGTGAAGGGCGCGGGCGCGGAACCGGGGATTGGAGTTTTCGGTCCAGACTTTGGCGAGTTCCGCGTCGGCGGCGGAACCGAGTCCCTGCAGAGCGTTCCAAGCGAGATGCCGGGTGGCGAGGTTCGGGGAGAGCAGGGCGGCGACGGCGCCCTTCGGCGAGGTCAGATCCAGCGCCGGGACGCTGGACTTGTGATTCTTCGGGGCGACCCGATAGACGCGGCCGGTCATGAGTTCGGCCTTTTGATCGGCCATGTAATGGCCCCCCACGCCGGCATCGTTCCAGTCGGCGATGAACACCGCGCCGTCCGGGGCGACACAGACGTCGCTGGGCCGGTACCAGTCGTCGGTGCTGGTGAGAAGATTGACGAGGGTGCCCTTGTACCCCGCGCCGTCCTTTTCGACGGGATAGGCCCGGACCACGCGCGGGCCGGCGTCGCAGTGGATCATCTGGCCGCGGAACGGTTCAGGAAGCAGGTCGCCTTCGTAGACGGTGATGCCGGTGGGGGAGCCGGCTCCGGTCTGGAGAAGGTTGGGGACGACGCCGGGGTCGTTCAGGTGCCAATGGCGGCGGGGAACCTCGGGTTCCTGGTTGGATCGGCGCTGACCCCAGCCGGATCCGGTCAGTTCACCGGTGTAACCGTAGTTGCCGAACTCCATGACGAAGTTGATGCGGACACCCTGGTTGCCGTCGTCGTCGTTGTCGGACTGCCAGAGCGAGCCGAAGGAATCGACGGAGATTTCGTAATTGTTCCGGAAATTCCAGCCGAGCGTTTCGATGCGGGAGCCGTCGGGTTGGGAGCGGAAGACCATGCCCTGGCGGTAGGGTTTGCCGGTGTTGTTGATGACGTTGCCGGCGAGGTCGGTGATGGGTTTGCCCTGGGCGTCGTTGAGGTTTCGTCCTTCGTTGCCGAAGTTGAAGTAGAGGCGCCCGTCGGGTCCGAAGACGAACGCGTGCATGCCGTGGTCGTGGTCGACGCCCTTGATTCCGGTGAACATTTTCACCGGAGGACCGTCGGCCTTGTCGTCGTGATTCCGGTCCTCGAAGACCAGGACGTTGGGCGAGCAGGACACGAGGATGCGGTCCCCGAGGACGCAGATACCGAGGGCGGTGTTGACCTCGTTGCCCTGGTAGAAGGTTTTTTGGACGTCCGCCTCCCCGTCGCCGTTGGTGTCCTCAAGGATGGTGATCCGGTCGCCTTCGGGCTGGAGTTTGCCCCACTTCTGCCAGGTCCGGTAGTTGACGCCTTCGGTGCACCAGACGCGGCCCCGGGCATCGATGTCCATGTTGGCCGGGTTGCGGACCATGGGTTCGGAGGCGAACAGTTTCACTTCGAGCCCTTCGTGGACCTGCATTTTGGCGAGTTGCTGGAGGGCGGCGGCCTGGCCGGACCGCTCCTGGGCGGTGGCGGCGAGGGGCAGGGTGACGGCGAGCGCGAGTGCGGCGGAGGCGGCTGGGGCATTCATGATGGCTTGATGGGCTGGGGTTCCGGGGGCGAACCGCATGCGGACGGTTGGGTGCCGTCTCATGCTGCTGGCCGGGGGACCGCGCGGGACTGTAGCGATGGCATTTGGGGTGCCAATGGCATTTTCAATCCGGATGCGGGGCTGTTCCCCCGGGTGCGAATGCGGGACTCGCGTTCGGAATGGAATGCGGCTAGGGTCGGCTCATGACAACGGCCGCGCCGAAGGCGCCCCCGATTCCGAAAGTGAACCTTCGCCGACCCGACATCATGACGGAGGTCCAGGCGCAGGTGCTTTCGCACTATCGCAGCGAATTGGTGGAGCGGATCCGTCGGAACGGACATGCCATTTCGGCGCCCGGGGTGTTGACGGTGAGCCTGGCGAAGGAATTTGGGTTCTGTTACGGCGTGGAGCGGGCCATCGACATGGCGTACGCGGCTCGCAAGGCGTTTCCGGACCGCCGGATTTTCCTGCTCGGGGAGATCATCCACAATCCGGAGGTCAACGATCAGATCCGGCGGATGGGCATTGTGACCATCGCGAGCCGGCCGGAGGACGACCAGATCGCGACGATTTCTGCCGAGGACATCGTGATCATACCGGCGTTCGGCACCGAGGTGTCGACGCGGCAGAAGCTGGAGGCGCGCGGGTGCACGTTTGTGGACACAACGTGCGGGGACGTGATGAGTGTCTGGAAGCGGGTGCGCCAGTATTCGAAGGAATCGGTGACCAGCATCATTCACGGAAAGGCGTGGCACGAGGAGACCTTGGCGACCAGTTCGCAGGCGCGGGCCAACGGCAGCGGTCATTATCTGGTGGTGTTCAGCCTGGCGGAGACCGACTACGTTTGTGACTACATTCTGAACGGCGGGGACAAGCATGCCTTCCTTGAGAAATTCAAAGGCGCCTATTCGAGCGGGTTCGATCCGGATCTTCATTTGAACGCGATCGGGGTGGCGAACCAGACGACGATGCTGCGCGGGGAGACCGAGGAGGTTCAGCGCCGTTTGCGGGCTGCGATGGGCAAGCGGTTTGGGGTCGACGATCTTCCGAATCATTTCCGGTTCTTCGACACCATTTGCGGGGCGACCCAGGAGCGGCAGGACGCGCTGGAGAAGATGCTCCAGACGCCGCCGGATCTGCTTATCGTCATTGGTGGTTACAATTCCTCGAACACTTCGCATCTCGCCGAGATGGGGGAGGCCAAGTTGCCGACCTTTTTCATCAAGAATGCGGGCAAGATGGTTTCGCCCCAGCGGATCCAGCACTGGGACCAGCATCGGCGTGAGGAAGTGGAGACTTCCGACTGGCTCCCGGCTGGTTCGGTGACGGTGGGGGTGACGGCGGGGGCGAGTTGTCCGAACAACCTGATCGAGGAGGTCATCGAGAGGTTGTTCGAGTTGAAGGGCGTGGCGCTCCCGGTTCTGGCACCGGCTTAATCCGGGAATCGGATGCCCGTCACACGATCCGAACTCGAGGAACGCGAGGCTTCGTGGCTGGCGCCCTGGGCGCAGTTGAGCGCGTTGACGCGCGGTCGAATCCATGAGGAGAGCCCCCCCGAATGGCGGACGCATTTCCAGCGTGACCGGGATCGGGTGATCCACAGCCGGGCCTTCCGGCGGTTGGAGTATAAAACCCAGGTCTTTCTCAACGGCACCGGGGATCATCTCCGCACCCGGCTTACCCACACCATGGAGGTGGCGGGGATTTCGCGGAACATCGCGCGGGCGCTGCGGTTGAACGAAGAACTCTCGGAGACGATCGCCCTGGCGCATGACCTGGGGCACTCGCCCTTCGGGCATTCCGGGGAGGTTGTGCTCAACCGGTTGATGAAGGGGCACGGTGGATTCGAGCACAACCGGCAGAGCCTCCGGATCGTCGACGAGATCGAGCAGAAGTATCCGGGATTTCCCGGGCTGAACCTGACCTGGGAGGTGCGGGAAGGCTTGATGAAGCATGCGGACCTCGCCTCCCTGGCCGGACCGCGACCTGACTTTCTGAACCGCTCCCCCTCGCTGGAGGCCCAGGTGGCCAATCTGGCCGACGAGATCACCTATTACGGCCACGATCTCGACGACGGCCTGGATGCGGGGTTGCTGACCGAGAAGCAGTTGTTGCGGGACGTCTCGGTGTGGCGTGATGCCGCCGCTCTGGTGCGACGGGAACACGGGCGGCTTCCCGACGAGGTGCGCAGATTCTTCACCATCCGGACCATTCTGGATGAACAGGTGAAGGATGTTGTCCGAACCACCGAACTGAACATCCAGACCTCGGGGGTTCGTTGCCCGGATGATGTCCGCCGGTTGGCCCGGCCCCTCGTGCGGTACAGTCCCGTTCGGCGCCGGGAGAATCTGGCGCTTCGGAAGTATCTGTACCAAAACCTCTACCATCATCCCGCCGTCCAGGTGCCCAACCTGCGGGCGGTGCGCATGCTGGAGGCGCTTTTCCTCCATTACCTCGAACATCCCGAGTCGCTGAGTGCCGGGGCGAGGAAGCGCTCCCGGATCGAGGGGCTCCATCGGGGGATCTGCGATTATCTCGCCGGCATGACCGACCGATTCGCACTTCAGGATCACCAGCGGCTGTTCGGGGTCCGGATCTGATCCGCTCCGGCCGCGGTTCCCGGCGGTCAGGGCTTTACGACGCCGGGCGGACGGTTGGCGCGCAGGAAGGCGGCGAGCTCAGCGAGTCGATCCGTGTTGACCAGATCGACCCCGGCTTCCGACTGGGCTTTCCACATCCCGGAACGATCGGCGGCGCCCCAGAAGCGGATGCGCCGTCCCTGCTGGTGGGCCTTCAGGACCAGGCTGGCGAGCTTCGCTTTTTCCGCCTCGGGCATGTCGCCCAGGCCGTCCCATCGGAAATGGGTCCGCCAGTTGTCGCTGACGAGTGGGACGAGGTCGATGGAAGGGGCGGGAACCCGGTCCAGGTCCGACATCCGGCCGTCGAGACCCGCGAGCCGTTCCGTTTCGGCGGCGAGCACCTCGAAGGGGCGGTCGCCGGACAGGATGATGGTGACGGCGCGGGTTTCGATTTTCCCGGGGCGAAAGACGGAGAGCATCTCGCGGTAATCGGCCAGCACTTCGCGAAGCCTGGCGTAGGTTGCGGCGCCCGACGTTTTGAGATCGATGAGCAGGGTGACCGGAGGACCGCCGGGGTAAACGCGTCCGGCGTGGGTGCGGACCCGATCCCGGAGCGGGTCGAGGTAGAGGGCCTGGAGGGTGCGCTCGGGTTTGACCTTGGGTCGGTCGTGCGCCACGAGGAGCTGGCCATCGACGAGGTAGATATCGGCCTCGATGCTGCAAAATCCCTGGTCGAGGGCGTCCAGAAGTGGACGCGTGTGCTCGTAGTCGTTGTGCGAATGGGCCTGGGGGAGCGGGGCTGGCGGTGTGGCTGCGAGAACGCGACCGAGAATCAGGCAAGCCGCGGCCAGGGGGCGGAAGAGGCGCATGGCGGCGAGGGTAGCGGGCGGGCTCCGTCGCGCCAGTCCGGGGTGGAGCGGAGGATTTTGGCTTCGCTGGAGCGCGGGGGGCGGACACGATTCCGGGCATGAGCAAGCCGACGGACGTCCGCGTGGTGGGGGTGCGACTTCATCTGCTGCCGGCGCCGATGCGGGTGCCGCTCAAGTTCGGGGCGGAGACGGTTCACCACGTCACGTGCGTCCGGGTTTGGATGCGGGTGATGGATCGGGCGGGGCGGACGGCGGAGGGGTGGGGGGAGACGCCGTTGGGTGTTCAGTGGGGGTGGCCGTCGAAGACCCCGTACGAACCCCGGCTCGAGGCCATGCTGGAGTTATGTCGAAGATTGGCGGGGGCGTGGGCGAACATGGGGCAGTACGGTCATCCCCTGGAGCTGGGGTGGGATTTTGTGGAGGGGCGCCTGCAAGGCCTGGGAGGGTTTGGCACCGAGGAACCCATGCCGTGGCTGGCGATGTTGATTTGTGCCTCGGCCTTCGACCTGGCGCTGCACGACGCCTATGGGAACCTGCTGGGACGGCCGGTCTACGACTTGTACGGCCCGGAGCACCTCTCCCGCGACCTGTCCTCCTTTCTCGAGGCCGTTCCCGGCAGTGGGGTGGATTTCCGGGGGCGGCATCCCGTCGATTTCCTGAAGCCGAGGCAGGAACAGCTGCGGGCCTGGCATCTCGTGGGCGGTCTGGATCCGATTGCGAAGGAGGATTTGCGCGGCGACGAACCCAGGGACGGACATCCGATTCTGTTGGAGGACTGGATTCGGCGGGATGGGTTGACCTGCCTGAAGATCAAACTTCGCGGGAACGACCCGGCCTGGGATTACGCTCGGTTGGTGGGGGTGGGGGAGCTGGCGGTTCCGAGGGGGGTCGAATGGTTGACCGCGGATTTCAACTGCACCGTCCGCGAACCGGACTACGTGAACGAGATCCTCGACCGGTTGAGGGACGAGCATCCGCGCCTGTACGGCATGCTGTTGTACGTCGAGCAGCCCTTTGCCTACGAATTGGACTCCCACCGCGTCGATGTCCGGAGTGTGTCCGCCCGGAAGCCGCTGTTTTTGGATGAGAGCGCCCACGATTGGCGGGTGGTGCGGCTGGGGCGCGAACTGGGATGGACGGGGGTGGCCTTGAAGACCTGCAAGACCCAGTCGGGCGCGCTTCTGAGCCTGTGCTGGGCGCGGGCTCATGGGATGACCCTGATGGTGCAGGACCTGACCAATCCGATGCTCGCGCAGTTGCCGCATCTCCAGTTGGCCGCGCATGCCGGGACGATCATGGGGGTGGAGACCAATGGCATGCAGTTCTACCCGGCGGTTTCGGAGCCGGAGGAGCACGTGCATCCCGGGTGTTATCGACGCCGAGGCGGGCGGGTGGATCTCTGCACGGTTCGCGGGAGCGGCTTCGGGTATCGATTGGCTGAAATCGCGCGGGAACTTCCTGCCCCGGTTGTGGAAGTGGAAGGCGGCTGAGGGGGTGGGGGGCCGGGGGTGGGGAGTTTGGAGAGGGGAGGAGGGAGAGGGGAGGAGGGGAAAGAAAAAACGGGCCTGGGGTTGCCCCCGGGCCCGTGACAATTTCCATGGTTAACTGACTGAATGCTGCGCCGGACGCCGGTCCTATTCGGACAGGCAGAGCCACTCTCGGCTGGTTTCGCGAAGCTGGGCCTGCCTTGCGGCATGGAGCCTGGCCACACGAACCTTTTCCTCGAGCAACGCCGGCAGGACCAACAGGGGAAACGGGCTGAGCCACGCGAGTGACTCGGCTTCGGCAGCCGCCTGTTGGAGCCGGGTGAGCAGCACGGGGTTGTTTGATTCCGCCGTCAGACGACGGAGCAGACGTCCCTTGAGCCGCACGAGTTCACGATCCTGGGGTCTTGGATTCGACTTTCGGACCGTACCACGATTTCCCCGGCGCAGCGCCTTGGGGTCGATCGCATTCATACCGCCGCCTTTCTAGCCGAAAACCAGGCATTCCGCAAATGGGGGAAAATGGCTGGATCGAAGGGATTACGGGGATTGATTAGGTGGGTTGGGGTGGCCTGGGGTCCGTTCGCGCCGAAGCAGTTGCACGAATCAGGGGAGACGGGTCAACCTTGGGCATGCTCGAATCGCTGACGGTGCCAGCCCAGGAGAGGAATTCATCGTGGACGATGGTGGTGCTCCATGGTTTGGGGGACAGCCTTGCCGGCTACCGATGGTTGCCGGAGGCCCTTGGCCTGCCGTGGCTTGGGTATCGTCTGGTGAACGCTCCCGACCATTATTTCGGAGGCTATTCCTGGTATGACTTCGCGGGGAACCCGGGACCGGGTGTCGAACGTAGCCGGGGTCTTTTGGTGGATCTCCTGGAACGTCAGGTGGCGGAGGGCATTCCGTCGGAGCGCACCTTTGTTCTTGGTTTCTCCCAGGGTTGCCTGATGACCCTCGAGGTGGGGGCCCGTTACCCACGTCGACTGGCGGGGTGTGTGGGTATCAGCGGGTACGTGCACGAACCGGACCGTTTGCTGAACTCCCTGTCTCCCGTTGCCCGCGACCAGCGGTTTCTTGTCACCCATGGGGATGCGGATCCGCTCATTCCGCTGGGGCCGGTGCGTGGGCAGATCGAGCGGTTGAAGGCGGCGGGTCTGAACATCACCTGGCGGGAGTTTGCGAAGGAACACACCATCGCCGGCGAGGAAGAGCTGGCGGTGATCCGCGAATTCCTGGAGTCGGCACGCAAGCATGCGGCGGCGGCCTAGGACCGGGGCAAGATCGGGGGAGGGAAAGCCAACGGTCGTTGGGCTGCGGGCGGTTGACGGGTTAGGATTCTGCCATGGCGACCCGATCCACGACGTTGGTGTTCTTTGCGGCGCTTTGGTTGGGTGTCGGACTCGGGCGGGCGGTGGCGGAGGCAGCGAGTCCGGAGCGCATCCTGTGGGATCCGGCGTTACAGGGGCGGAAGGAGGAATTCCGGTGGCGCGCATCCGATGCGGTGGTGGAGCCGGTGGGCGGCGCGGAAGTGAAGTCGATGCGTGTGGTGACGGGTGTTCGCGAATCCTGGCCGGGGGTGACGCTGCCGGCTCCGGCAGGGGGCTGGGATCTTTCGGCCCACGCGACCTTGGTGATTCGGTTGCGCAATGGGGGAACCAACGCGGTGAAGGTTTTTGCCCGCGTGGACAACGCGGGTGCGGATGGCGTGAGGAACTGTGTCACGGCGGACATCACCCTGGCTGCGGGGGGCGGGGGGCGTTTGCGGGTGGATTTGAAACGCAGTTCGGGAAGCACGCTCGACGGTCTGCTTTTTGGGATGCGGGGATATCCTGTGGCGCGGGGTGGGGTCGGCACGGTGGATCCTTCGCGGATTACCCAGTTGCTGTTGTTTGTGGACCACCCCCGGACGGAACACCGGTTCGAGGTGGAGGGAGTGACCGCGGAAGGGGACTTTGTTGATCCGACCGCTTCGGTGGAGGATGCGCGTCCCTACCTTCCTCTCCTTGATCGGTTTGGCCAGTATCGTCACAAGCCCTGGCCGGGGAAGGTGTCGAGCCTTGAGGATCTTCAGGAACGGCGCGAGGCGGAGGCGAGGGAGTTGGAGGAGAAGCCTGGTTCGCCGGAATGGGATCGCTTTGGCGGTTGGGCGGCGGGGCCGAAACTGGAAGCCACCGGCTTTTTCCGGGTGCAGAAGTACGACGGCCGATGGTGGCTGGTGGATCCGGAGGGGCGTCTTTTCTGGTCGCACGGGGTGGATTGTGTCCGATCGCTGGACAGCACGCCGGTGGAGGAGCGGGAGGGCTGGTTCGAGGGTTTTGGGGAATGGGTTTCTGAACTGTCTGGGCGCCATTCGGTGCGGGCGAAGGTGCTCAAGGGCCATTACGCGGGCCGGACTGTCCGATGCTTCTCCTTCGCGGGGGCCAATTTTGAGCGCAAGTATGGAGCCGGCTGGAAGGCGGCGTCGGCGGATCGCGTGCATCGACGTCTGCGAAGCTGGGGCATGAACACGATCGCGAATTGGTCGGACGCGGAGGTGGCGAGGCTGCGGAGGACGCCCTACACCGACAGCGTCCATTCGGAGGGCGTTCGCAGGATTGAAGGAAGCGAGGGGTACTGGGGGAAGTTTCCTGACGTTTTCGATCCCCAGTTCGAGTTGGGATTGAAGCGTCAGATGGCGGCCCGAAGGGGCGGTTCGGCGGGGGATCCCTGGTGCCTCGGTTATTTTTCCGACAACGAGATGTCCTGGGGGGATGAGCTGTCCCTGGCGCTGGCGGCGCTTCGTTCTCCGGCTGACCAGCCAGCCAAGAGGGCGTTTGTCGCGGATCTTGAGGCCCGGTATGGCGAGGTTGAAAAACTCAACGCCCGGTGGGGAACCTCGCACGGGTCCTGGGAGGCGCTGCGGGTCAGCCGTGAGGTGCCGGACCGCGAGCGGGCGCGGTTGGATTTGGAGCTGTTTTATACGCGGACGGCGGAGACGTATTTCCGTGGCGTGCGGGACGCGATCCGGGAAGGCGCGCCCGGACAGCTTTACCTGGGTTGTCGGTTTGCCTGGGTCAATGCGCGGGCGGCGGCGGCGGCGGCGAAGTTCTGCGATGTGGTCAGCTACAATCTGTACCAGCGGAGCATTGCGGAGTTCGTCTTCAACGGGGGGGCGGACGTTCCATTGATTGTGGGCGAGTTCCATTTCGGGGCCCTGGACCGGGGGTTGTTCCACACCGGGTTGGTTCCGGTCACGGACCAGGCTGCACGGGCGCGGGCGTACCGGGAGTACGTCGAGGGTGCGCTGGGGCATCCGCAGTTTGTGGGCACGCATTGGTTTCAGTGGCAGGACGAGCCCACGACCGGCCGGGCCTGGGACGAGGAGAATTACCAGATCGGGCTGGTCGACATTGCGGACACGCCTTATCGAGAGACCGTCGAAGCGGTCCGTGAGGTGGGCTTGCGCATGTATCGAAGGAGAGCCGAGGGACGATGAACCGAAATTTCATGGCCTGGGTTGGGAGTGCGACGCGGAGGGTCGTGCGGCTGGCCGGGGTGATCTGCCTTGCGTCCGTGGGGTCGGCGCGCGGCGCGGCGACTGCGCCCCACCCGGTGGACGAGCACAACGTCGTCTGGACGGAGCCGAGCACAAACCTCTGGGGCACCATGCCCCTGGGCAACGGGGACATCTCGGTGAACGCGTGGGTGGAGGCGGGTGGGGATCTTCGGTTCTACATTGGAAAATCCGATGCCTGGGATTCCCACGCCCGGCTGTTGAAGCTCGGACTCATCCGGCTGGCCCTCACCCCCAATCCGTTCAAGTCCGGGGAGCCCTTCCGCCAGGAACTGCGATTGCGCGAGGGGGAGATGGTCATCGAGGCGGGCGCGTCGGACCGTTCCGTGCGGTTGCGGCTGCGGGTGGATGCCCGGGATCCGGTGATCCGCGTGGAAGGCGAGAGTGTGCGGCCGGTCACGGTGCGCTGTGACTTGGAACCCTGGCGCACGTTTCCCCGGGTGATTCCCACCGAAGAGGCGTCGGTGGCGGAAACCTTTTCCAAGGATGCCCCGGTCATTTCCCATCCCGACACGGTGGTTGATTTCCGGCCGGAGGCGGTGGTGTGGTATCACCGCAATCCAAGCTCGGTTTGGGAGGCGACCCTGCGGCACCAGGGCATGGGGCGTTGGATTCCGGAGGGGCGGGATCCCTTGCTGAAGCTGACCTTCGGCGGATGGGTGGAGGGGGAAGGCTTCCGGCGTGAAGGGTCCAAATCACTGGTGTTGTCCAGGCCGGTGCGGGCCTTTGAAGTGCGTGTGCACGCCCTGACGGCACAGACTCCGACGGCGGAGGATTGGCTGAGGCGGATGGGGCAGCAGGTGGGGCGGGTTCTGGCGGTCGATGCGGATGCGGCGAGAGTGGGGCACCGTCGGTGGTGGTCTGAGTTCTGGGACAGAAGCTGGGTGCGGGTCCGGGCGGCGCAGGCGTCGTCCGAGGAGGATGTCCGGGGGGTGAATCGGGCTTACGTGCTGCAGCGATTCCTTCAGGCGTGTGCGGGGAGAGGGGCGTATCCGATCAAGTTCAACGGTTCCCTGTTTACGGTGCCTCCTCCGGAGCCGGGGAAGGATGCGGACTACCGGCAGTGGGGTGGTTGTTACTGGTTCCAGAACACCCGGCTTCCGTATTGGCCGATGCTGGGCAGCGGGGATTTCGATCTCATGGAGCCTCTCTTCCGGATGTATCGGGATGCGCTTCCGCTGGCCAAGGCGAGGACCCGGATCCATTTCGATCATGGCGGGGCGTATTTTTGCGAGACCATGCATTTCTGGGGCGCGTGGCACAACGGGGGCATGGGGTGGGGGTGGGATCGGACCAACGAACCTCCGAACCGGGCCTCGAACCCGTACGTGCGTTTTCATTGGTCGAGCGGGATCGAGTTGCTGGCGATGATGCTGGAGCGTCATGCCTTCGCTCCGGATGACGACTTTTTGCGGGAGTTCCTCCTGCCTCATGCGGAGGCGGTGCTGGAGTTCTACTCCAGCCACTACCCGCGCCAGCCCGATGGTCGGATTCTGTTTGTCCCTTCCCAGGCCCTGGAAACGTGGTGGGAGACGGAGAATCCGACGCCGGAGGTGGCAGGGCTTCATTTTGTGCTGGGTTCCCTGCTCGATCTCCCTGCGGAGGTGGTGGGTGAGGTCCGCCGGAAGGCGTGGCAAAAGCTTCGGTCGGAACTTCCCCCCGTGCCGCGCCGGACCGAGGAGGGACGCACTTTCGTGCTGCCGGCGGAGGCCTTTCGCACCCAGAAAAACATGGAGAACGCGGAACTCTATGCCGTGTTTCCGTTCCGTGTGTTCGGGGTGGGCCGGCCGGATCTTGAGGTCGGCGTCGAGACGTTCCGCCGGCGTCAATTCAAGGGCAACGTGGGCTGGCAGCAGGACGAGATCCAGGCGGCGTTTCTGGGATTGGCGGAGGAGGCGCGGGCCGGGTTGGTGCGACGCGTTTCCCGGAAGCATCCTGAGAGCCGTTTTCCGGCGTTTTGGGGGCCCAATTTCGACTGGATCCCGGACCAGGACCACGGTGCGAACGCCATGATGGCGCTTCAGACCATGCTGTTGCAGAACGAGGGACGACGGATCCGGCTGCTCCCGGCGTGGCCGAAGGGTTGGGACGTTGATTTCCGCCTTTATGCCGCGGGCCAGACGCGCGTTGAGGGCAGTCTTCGTGCCGGGCGTTGGGAGCGGCTCGAGACTCTTCCGGCAAGCCGCCTGGCCGATGTGGCCGTGGCCGAGGGATGGCGGTGAGCGCTGGATTCCCCGGATTCAGGATTCTCTTGGAAGCGCGAAGCCGGCAATGTCCGGCCACCTACCATGAAACTCGGTTTCGTCTCCGCGATTCTTCCCGAACTCAACCTCGACCAGGTGCTCGCCTTCGCTGCGGCACGGGGTTTTTCGTGTGTGGAAGCCATGTGCTGGCCCGTGGGCAAGGCGGAGCGCCGGTTTGCGGGCGTGACGCATGTGGACGTCGGGGCGCTGGATCGGTCGCACCTGGAGGACATTCAGGAATCGTGCTCGCGCCATGGCGTGTCCCTGACGGCCCTGGGGTATTATCCGAATCCCCTGGATCCGGATCCCGAGGTGTCGAAGCGGTGCGTGGACCATCTCAAGAAGGTGATCGCGGCGGCGCCGAAGCTGGGGTTGTCGCAGGTGAACACGTTTGTGGGGAGGGACTGGACGAAGAGCGTGGACGACAACTGGCCCCGGTTCCTGAAGGTGTGGAAGCCGATCATCCGGCACGCGGAGGACCATGGGGTGAAGGTGGGGATCGAGAACTGTCCGATGTCCTTCACGAAGGATGAATGGCCGGGCGGGAAGAACCTGGCCACCTCGCCGGTGATCTGGCGTCGGATGTTCCATGACATTCCCTCCGACCATTTCGGGTTGAATTACGATCCCTCGCATTTCGTGCTGCAGCAGATGGATCCCACGAGTCCGTTGAAGGAGTTCCAGGACAAGTTGTTCCACTTTCACGCCAAGGACGTGAAGATCCGGCGGGATCGTCTCAACGAGGTGGGGGTGTTTGCGCATCCCCTGGAGTGGCATCAGCCGAGGATTCCCGGGTACGGGGAGATGGACTGGGGCCGGTTTCTGGGGGCGCTGATGGAGACGAGTTATCGGGGGCCGGTGTGCATCGAGGTGGAGGACGACACCTTCGGCAAGACTCTGGAGGGCCGGCAGCGGGCGTTGTGTGTGGCGGGCAATGTTCTCCGACCTTATTTCGGCTAATTCAACCGGTGTCCCGGTGGGGTTCCGGGACCCGAATCCAGGCCATGCCGTACGAGTGGAAGGAGACGGTGGAGCAGTTGCGGGACTTCGTTGAGAACTCGAAGGACCTGATCCAGATCATTGCTCCGGACGGTGTGCTGCTTTATGCGAATCGGTCCTGGCGGGAGGCGCTTGGAGTGTCGGGGACTGATTTCTGCGGTCGAAACATCTTTGGTTTTCTGGCGCCCGAATGCCGGGAGCACTGCCAGACCTTGTTTGGCCGGCTGATGCAGGGCGAGGATGTTGGATTGTTTCACGTGACATTCCTCGCCCTCGATGGCCGGCGGGTGGAAGCGGAGGGACATGTCAGTGTCCGCTGGGAGCAGGGGAAGCCCCAGCACACCCGGGGTATTTTTCGGGATGTCACGGAGGATCTCCGGAAGGAGGCCGAGATTCGGCGACTGGCTCTGATTGCCTCGCTGACCGACAACGCGGTGGTGCTCACGGATGCAACGGGGCGGGTGGCGTGGATCAACGAGGGATTCACCCGGCTGACCGGCTATTCGCTTCCCGAGGTGATGGGCCGGAAGCCCGGGTCGTTTCTCCAGGGGCCGCTCACCGATCCCGAGACCGTCCGGCGCATGCGGGCACGCCTTTCTGCTGGCAGCGGATTCCGGGAGGAGTTGCTGAATTACCGGAAGGACGGTTCCACCTATTGGGTGAGCCTTGAGGTCCAGGCGATCCTCGACCAGCACGGGAGGGTGGCGAGCTACATGTCGATCCAGCGGGACATCACCCAACTCCGGGATGCGGAGCAGTCGCTCAAGGATCATGCGACCCGCCTCGAACGGCGTATCGAGGAGCGCACAGCCGCCCTGGAACGAACCAGGCACCAGTTCGAGAGCCTGTTTGAGTTCGCTCCGGACGCCCTGATTCTCATGGATCAAGGCTGGATGATCCGGCTGGCGAACCGAAAGGCCGTCGAGATGTTCGGCTGGGAGCGCGAGGAGATGGTCGGCAAACCGGTGGCGTTGCTTCTTCCGGAAACCGGCGGACAGCTGGCGAACCCATCCGGTTCGGGCGAGACCCTTAAGAACGAGGGAGGAAACGGGATCGGGGTCCGGCGCGCGCGCCCTGGAGGGGCGGTGGCCGGGGCAGGAACATTTCCCGCGGAAATCAGCGTGGGTTCCCTGGCCGGGGTGGACGGCCCCATGACGGTGGTGGCGGTCCGCGATGTGACGGAGCGGGTGCAGGCTGAAAAGCGACTGAATCGGACCCGGCGCCTGGAGGCCATCGGGCAGCTGGCCGGGGGTGTGGCGCATGACCTTAACAACGCGCTGGCGCCAATCCTCATGGCCTCCAGCCTCCTCCGAGGCCGGCATCCTGAAAGCCGGGAGATCATCGCGACGGTCGAATCATGCACCGAACGGTGCGCGGACATGGTTCGGCAGCTTCTGACCTTTGCCCGTGGATCGGACGGTGCGCGGGTTTTGGTGCGACCGAATGACTTGCTGCGGGAGATGGCGAGGATTGTGCGGGGGACGTTTCCGAAGAATATCGAGCTCCGGCTATCCGCGGCCCCGGACGTGTCGGTCGTACGGGGGGATCCGACGCAACTCCATCAGGTCTTGTTGAACCTTTGCGTCAACGCCCGGGATGCGATGCCGGAGGGCGGGGTGCTGTCCATGTCCGTGCATAACCAGACGGTGGACAAGGAATTCGCCGGGACGGTGGCGGAGGCCCGGCCTGGGCTCCACGTGGTTCTCGAGGTCAGCGACACGGGCGTTGGAATTGCTCCGGAAGTGGTCGACCAGGTTTTTGACCCGTTTTTCACGACCAAATCCCCGGACCAGGGAACGGGGCTGGGGTTGTCCACCGTTCTTGGGATCGTGAAGGGCCACGGCGGATTCATCCGGCTTGAGTCCCAACCGGGTCGGGGAACCCGGTTTTTCGTATTCCTGCCGGCGGCTGAGGATGACGAGGAGGTTCGGACGGCAGGCCCGGCGAACACCGGATGCAGGCCGTTCGGCAGGGACCGGACCTTGCTGCTGGTGGACGACGAATTGAACATCCGGACAATTCTCTCGGTGGTTCTGCGGCAGTTGGGATTTCGAGTGCTGACGGCGGGAAACGGTGAGGAGGCACGGGAGCTGGCAGCGGCTCATTTTGCGGTGATCCAGGGAGTGGTGACGGATCTCAACATGCCGCGTCTGGGAGGCGTGAAATTGATACGGGCGCTTCGCGAATGGCTTCCCTCCATTCCGGTCCTGGTTTCGACCGGCCGGTTGGAACCGGGGGTGGAGCAGGAACTCGGATTCCTGGGGGTTCGAAACATCCTGACCAAGCCCTTCAATAAGGAACTCCTGGTCCGGGCGTTGCAGGAGGCCTTGGGACCGGGGGAGTCTGGTATGCGGTCGGTTGAAGGGACCGCTCCCTGACGGGCAGCGCGCGGGACTGGCTGGCCGGGTATTGTGCCGGTGGGTGCTCTCGGGCGTTGAAAACGCGTCGGATCGAAACTAGCGTCCACCGTGCTTTACGACCGCGACTACATGCGGGACGAGGATCGCTCGCGCTGGCGGTCGCCGGTGGTCGGTTTGTTGGCCGTGCTCGTGGCGGTCTTCCTGGTGGAGTGTTTTCTGCGGGTCTATGCCGGGGGCAGTTCCCTGGGCACCTATCTGGGCCTCAGCGCCCAGGCGGTGGGGCGCCATGAGTATTGGCGGATCTTCACCTACGAATTCCTCCACAACGCCCCCCTGCCGTTTCACATCATCTTCAACGGCCTTGCCCTCTGGTTCTTCGGTCGGTCGGTGCTTGAAACCCTGGGGACGGTTCGATTCTGGCAGATCTATCTGGGAGCCGGATTTGTGGGGGCGTTGTTCGAGCTGTTTTTCCAGACGTTTCATCCTGCCTATCGTGTTTCGTGGACGGTGGGGGCTTCGGCCTGCGTGATGGGGTTGGTGGGTGTTTTCTGTCTGTTGAATGCGGGGCAGGAGATGAACATCGCCTTTTACTTTTTCCCGGTTCGACTGCAGAGCATGACGCTCTTCTGGATCCTGCTTGGGGTGAGTATTTTCGGGGTGGTTTTTCCCGCCGGCAACGTGGCTCACGGCGCGCATCTTGGGGGCCTGCTGGCCGGGGCCGGCTTTGTGAAGCTGTTTCTGGAGGAGGAGGGCCAGGCTTGGTTGAGGCGCCTCGTGGCTCGGCGATCCGCGCTCCCTCGCGATGTCCCGGTGGAAGCCGGCCGGCAGGCGGGAAAACCCTCCGGCAAGTTTTCTTCGGCACCGGTCGCGGGCGCGCCGGAGACTGACAATCCTGAGGAATTCATCCGGCGCGAGGTGGATCCGATTCTGGACAAGATTTCCGCCCATGGCATTCAGAGCCTGACGGAGCGGGAGCGGCGCACGTTGGAGAAGGCGCGGGAACGGATGAAGGGGCGCTAGGTCCCGGCGGTGGAGCGGAGCCCTTTTTGGGGGAACCTTCGCCATCCCGCTGGTTCTCCGGCGGCGGGTTTCCTAGGATCGTTCTGTGATTACGCGCTATTCGCGACCCGCGATGCGGGGCATCTGGACGGACGAGAACCGGCTTCGCATCTGGCTGGAGCTGGAATTGCTGGCGAGCGAGGCCCTGGCGAAGGACGGGGTGGTTCCCAAGGCGGATTTCCAACGGCTCAAGGCGGGGGCGGACCATTGGTTCGCGAATCTGCCCGGCCTGGTGGAACGGCAGAAGGAGCTGGAGAAGACCCTCAACCACGACGTCATCGGATTCACCACCGCCGTGGCGGAGAAGGTGGAGGGAACGGCGAGTCGCTGGCTTCACTTCGGGCTCACCTCCAGCGACATCGTGGACACGGCGTTCGCGGTGCAGATGGTCCAGAGCGCGGATCTGCTGGTCGCGGATGTGAAGGAGTTGCGCAAGGTCATCGCCAAACGGGCGCGACAGCATCGAGCCACCCCCTGCATTGGCCGCAGCCACGGCATTCACGCCGAACCGACGACCTTCGGACTCAAGCTGGCGCTGATGTACGATGAATTCGGCCGGGCCTTGAGCCGGTTGGAGATGATCCGGGAATCCTCGGCGGTCGGGAAATTGAGCGGTGCCGTGGGGACCAGTGCGCATCTCTCGCCGAAGATCGAGGCCTACGTGTGCCGGAAGGTCGGCCTGAGGCCGGCGCCCATCGCCACCCAGGTGGTTCAGCGCGACATCCATGCCGAGTACATGCAGGTGCTGGCGCTGGTTGGGGCGAGCATTGAGCGGTGGGCGGTGGAATTCCGGCATCTCCAGCGGACGGAAGTCCTGGAGGCGGAGGAGCCGTTCAAGGCGGGGCAGAAGGGCAGCAGCGCGATGCCGCACAAGCGGAACCCGATCACCTGGGAGCGCCTGACCGGTCTGGCCCGCGTGCTGCGCGGCAACGCTCTGGCGGCCCTGGAGAACGTGGCGCTTTGGCACGAGCGGGACATCAGCCACAGCTCGGTGGAGCGGATCATCTTCCCGGATTCCTGCACCCTGCTGGATTACATGTTCGGCCTGCTCATCCGCCTGATGGAGGGGCTGAATGTCTATCCCGAGAACATGAAGAAGAACCTGGGGTTGAGCCTGGGCATGTGGAACTCGCAGACGGTCCTTCTGGCCCTGATCCGCAAGGGGCTCACGCGCGAACAGGCCTACGACCTGGTGCAGCGCAATGCCATGAAAACCTGGGAAACGAAACACGCCGGGCGCGACGACGCGGATTTCCTGGCCCAACTCCGGTCCGATCCGGAGGTCGCACGCCACTTCGCCCAGGGCGAACTCGAGTCGCTCTGCTCGGTGGATTTCCACTTCAAGGAGATTGGCCGTCGCTTCAAGGCCGTGGGCCTCTGATCCAATCAATTCGTCGCACGACACCTCCACCCCCACCCGAGCCACCCCTCCATGGGCCCCTTGAACCTCACGCCGAAACCCGCCGGCTCCACCCGCTGGGACATGATCGCCCTGGGCGAAATCATGCTTCGCCTGGATCCCGGCGATGGCCGGATCCGAACCACCCGCGAATTCAAGGTCTGGGAGGGGGGCGGAGAGTACAACGTGGCCCGTGGACTCCGCCGCTGTTTCGGGCTGAAGACCTCGGTCTGCACGGCGTTCGCCGACAATGATGTCGGCCGGCTCCTGGAGGATTTCGTGCTGCAGGGCGGGGTGGCTACGGATCATGTGCTTTGGCGGTCCTTCGACGGCGTGGGACGGACGGTTCGGAACGGGCTCAATTTCACGGAGCGCGGCTTCGGGGTGCGGGGCGCGGTGGGCATTCCGGATCGGGGCCACACGGCGGCCAGCCAGCTGAAGCCGGGGGACTTCGACTGGGATCGGATCTTCGGTGCCGAGGGATGCCGCTGGCTCCATACGGGCGGCATATTCGCGGCGCTCAGCGCGACCACGGCTGACCTGGTGATCGAAGCGGTGCAGGCGGCGAAGCGTCACGGGGTGATCGTCAGCTACGACCTGAATTATCGTCCCAGTCTTTGGAAGAGCATCGGAGGCCAGGCCAAGGCGCAGGAGGTGAACCGGCGGATTGCTCCGTTCATCGATGTGATGATCGGGAACGAGGAGGATTTCACGGCGTGCCTGGGATTCCAGGTGGAGGGGGCGGACGAACATCTCCTGCATCTCGATGTCTCGGCCTTCAAGGCGATGATCGAGACGGCCGTCCGGACCTATCCGAACTTCAAGGTCGTGGCCACCACCCTGCGGGCGGCCAAAACCGCGACCGTCAACGACTGGGGCGCGATCTGCTGGGCAGGTGGCGCGTTCCATGAATCGGTGGGATTTCCTGACCTCGAGATCTTCGATCGGGTTGGGGGCGGGGACAGCTTTGCCAGTGGCCTGATCTACGGGCTGCTCATGACGGGCGATCCGCAGAAGGCGGTGAACTACGGCGCGGCGCATGGCGCCCTGGCCATGACCACCCCGGGCGATACCTCGATGGCGACCTTGAAGGAAGTTGAGGCGGCGATGAAGGGGGGCGGCGCGCGGGTGCAGCGTTGAGCAAACGCAGGGGCGTGGGGCGGAAGGCCAGCCAGTCGCAGGAGAACCTGCAAAAGCCTGCTGGCGGTCGGAACGGCGAACGGAAATCCCATGAACAGAAACGGATTCAGTCGGCCCGGCCGTCGCGAGGGCGCCTTGGGGCAGGGAGGAGTCAGGAACTTGGGGAGGTCCCTGCGGCCCGATTGGCTTCGCACCTGGTTGGCCTTTGCGGTGGGGATCGCCCTGGGATCAGGAGCGGGGTTGCCGATGTCCGCCCGGGCGGATTCAGCTCCGCGAAAAACCGGGAAACCGGCGGTTGGTGGGGCGGCGGCCACGGTTCATCCGCGGGCCACCGAGGCGGCGATCCGGGCGCTGGAGGAGGGTGGCAACGCCGTGGATGCGGCGGTCTCGGCCGCCCTGATGCTCGGGGTGGTGGATGGTCAGAATTCGGGCATTGGCGGCGGCTGCCTCGCCCTGGTCCGGTTGGCCAACGGGAGATTCGTGGCCTTGGACGGGCGGGAGACGGCTCCGGCGGCGGCCACGCGCGACATGTTTGTTCGGGACGGCAAGGCCGTGCCCGAACTCAGCCAGGCGGGAGCGCTGGCGGTGGGGGTTCCCGGGGAGCTTGCGGCCCTGGACTGGTTGTCGCGACGGCACGGTCGTCTTCCGCTGCGGCGGGCTCTTTTGGAAGCTGCGCGGGTGGCCGAGGAGGGATTCGTGGTCACGCCCGCGTACGCCAGGCGGTTGATGGACGAGGCCGCGAAGGTGCGGAAGTTCCCCGGAGCGGCGGCCCTTTTTCTGCACGCGGACGGAACACCCTATGCTGCCGGGGAGACCTTGCGTCAGCCGGAGCTTGCCGCGACGTATCGGATCCTGGCGGAACGCGGGGTGCGCTGGTTCTACCGGGGCGGATTCGCGGAGGCGACGGCCGCCTGGATGCGGGCGAATGGCGGGCTGATCACCAAGGCCGATTTCGGAAGGTACCGGGTCAAGGCTCGCGAGGCAGTGCGCAGCCGGTACCGGGATTGTGAGATCGTCGGTTTCCCTCCTCCCAGTTCCGGCGGGGTTCACGTGGCCCAGATCCTGAACATTCTGGGTCGCTTCGACCTTCGATCCATGGGGGACGGCTCGGTTGATTTCGCGCATGTCACCGCCGAGGCCCTGGGACGCGCCTTTGCCGACCGCGCGCATTGGTTGGGGGACTCCGATTTCACCGCGGTTCCCCGGGGGATCGCCGCCGCCAGTTACGGCGAGGAGCTTGCGGGGGAAATCCGCATGGACCGCACCACGGAGGTGCAGGGTCCCGGGATTCCGCCGCGGGCCTGGACGGATCTATTCGGAAAACACACGACCCACCTGACGACGGTCGACGCCGAGGGCAACTGGGTGGCATTGACCGCTACGGTGAACACCACGTTTGGATCGAAGGTTGTCGTGCCGGGCACCGGGGTGGTGCTGAACAATGAAATGGATGATTTCTCGGCGCAGCCGGGTCAGACCAATTTCTTCGGGTTGTTGGGCTCCGAGGCGAACGCCGTGGCGCCAGGCAAACGGCCCCTGTCGAGCATGAGCCCGACCGTGGTGCTCCGGGAGGGCAGGCCGGTGTTCACCGTGGGCGCTGCCGGAGGACCGACGATCATTTCCCAGGCGGTCCTGGCGATCGTGCGTTTCGTGGATTTTGGAAAGGACCCGGTCGAAGCCCTGTCGGCGCCGCGGCTGCATCATCAGTGGCGTCCACGGGAAGTGGTGTTGGAGGCCGGGTGGGACGCAGGGGTGGCCCAGGGTCTCGAGTCCCGGGGGCACCGGGTGCGGCAGGTCCGAAGCCTGGGTGCGGCGCAGGCGATCGGTTGGGATGGCAGGACGTTCCAACCCGCGGCCGACCCGCGCGTGGATGGTTCGGCGCAGGTGACTCCGCGGCCGTGACGGTGTTCAGGGTCGCTTGAGAATCGATCGGATGAACCGCACCGCCAGCGGGTGGCCGGGTTCGGCCATCTGTCCGTGGTCGTACCCCTGGAGTTCAAACAGCTCGGTGTTCGTGTTCCCCACCTCCTTCATCATCCGCCAGAGGTAGGCGTTCTCCTCGTAGCGTCCGAGAAGTTCCCGGTTCCGGTCGCCCGAGATCAGCAGCATCGGAGGAGCGTCTTTGCGGACGTGGTACAGCGGGGCGAGATCATCGATGACCGGGAGGGTGTCACGAAGGCCGCGTTCGGCGCGTACCGTGAAATGGGTGATGCACTGGCCGCTGTAGGGGATCAGGCCGGCCAGGTGGTTCGCATCGATGCCGTGGGCTGCGAGCCAGCGTTTATCCAGGCCGACCAGCATGGCGAGGTAACCGCCGGCGGAATGGCCGCTCACGAAGATCCGACGCGGGGAACCGCCAAATTCCTGGATGTGCTTGAACGTCCAGGCAACGGCAGCGGCTGCGTCCTCGACGTAGGCGGGCGCCTTCACGCCGGGATTCAATCGGTATCCGGCTCCCACCACCGCGAATCCCTTTCCCTGGAGTCCCTCGGGGATCGATCGCGTTCCGCCGGTGAGGCCACCCCCGTGGAACCAAACCACCGTCGCGAATCCGTCGGCGCCCACCGGATGATAGACGTCGAGCCGGCAGCGTTCCTCCACCAGGGGATCCGTGGCTCCCTCGGTGCGGTAGGCCAGGTTGGTGACAGTCCGGTAGCTCAGCGCTTCGGGTGGAGTGACAGAGGCGGCTCGGGCCGGCCGGGCCAGGGAGAGGGTGAGGGCGAGGGAGAGGGCGAGGGCGCAAACCAACCCGAAGGTAAAAAGGTGAGGGCGGGGCGTAGGCATGGGCTTGGTGAGATCAGCGCTGATCGAACGGCCACCTGAGCGTCGAAGGCAAGTGCCGCTGTGCGCAGTGCCACTGTGCGCCCGGGGGAGCAGGGGACGCATCCCCGGATTGTCGGTCGGGCGGGTGGGAGCGAGTGGGACGAGGGAGCAAGGATCCGAAGGCCCGGGCTTTCCCGAACCACGATAAGTAAATCAGAATACGGAGTTGGTTCAGCCAATTTAAGTAGTCTTTGGGAGACTCTCCGGAGTGGACATTCCCCCCGAGTGAGTTTGGAATGAGTTCATAGACCGAGCGTTCCTTGCCGCGGCTGGCGCGGTCCCCTGACGCAGGGTTTGTAGGAACGAACGCAAAGCTCCCCCATCAAGCACAGCCACTCTGCCCGGACCACACACGAACTGATGTGTCGTCCCAGGAGGGTGCCCTGCGCTGAACCGGGAGTCCTTCCCATCCGTCTCGAGTCTCCGTTCCTGGTTCCCCCAAACCAATCGACCTATGCCTGATTCCTTCGTCCCTCGACCCGGTTGTCTTCGTATCCCCGTGGAGCGCCCCTTTTCCCTCGGGCGATGGATGGTCCGGGGCTTCCTCTCCGCCCTCGCGATCCTGCTCCTCGCCGGAACGTCTCCGGGCACACCCACCCTGGCCTCCACCCCTGGGGACGGTACGGTCTCCTCAGTGGGATCGGGTCCTGGCTCGGATGGCACGGTGGCGCGTGGGCCCATCATCTGGGTGGAGATCGGGAGGAAGAGCGCGGACTGCAAGAAGTTCGGCATCTGCCGTGGTGGCATGGAAATCGCCAGCGATCGTGCTGTGCAGGCCGCCGTGGACTGGGTGGGTGGGCGCGTCCGGGTGCGGCTGCTTTCCGCGCCCCCTGAAAAGGACGTCCAGCTTTCCATCGATGAGGATGTCGTGCTCGATCCTGGTGCTTCCCACCTGCTGGGACATGAACAGGTCATTCTGCGTGCGGGGCAATATGCCGTCAGCACCGAGACCAATCCCTTTGGCGACGTGTTGATTGACGCTTCCGCAAAAGGGCCGGTCATCTGGGTCGAAATCGGTCGCAGGAGTGCCGATTGCAAGAAATTCGGATTCTGCCGCGGCGGCGCCTATGACCTTCCCAGCGACCGTGCCGTGCATGCCTCGGTTGGCTGGCTGAACGGCGGTCTCCAGGTGCGTTTGCTGTCGGCACCGCCGGAGAAGGACGCGGTGCTGTCGATCGACGAAGACGTAGTTCTCGATCCTGCCGCGTCGCGGTTGCTCGGTTACCAAGAGGTCAGCCTGAAGGCGGGCCAATACGCGGTGGATACGGCGACGAACCCGAACGGGGACGTCGTGGTGAATGCCGCCGCGCGGGGACCGATCCTCTGGCTGGAGATCGGGCGCAGGACTTTCAACTGCCGGAAGCTCGGCATCTGCCGTGGCGGTGTGGAGTCGATAAGCGATCGATCGGTGCAAGCGTCGTTTGCGTGGGTGAACGGCGGTCTCCAGGTGCGACTGCTGTCACCACCGCCGGAGAAGGAGGCGGTGCTCGGGATCGACGAGGACGTTGTGCTGGATCCTGCTGCGTCGCGGTTGCTGGGTTACGAACAGGTCAGTCTGAAGGCGGGCCAATACGCGGTGGACACGGCGACGAACCCGAATGGGGACGTCGTGGTGAATGCCTCCGCTCGTGGGCCGATCATCTGGGTGGAGATCGGGCGGAAGAGCGCGGACTGCAAAAAATTTGGGTTCTGCCGTGGGGGTATGGAGTCATTCAGTGACCGATCGGTGGAAGCGTCGTTCGCGTGGGTGAACGGTCGGCTCCAGGTGCGGTTGCTGTCGGCGCCGCCGGAGAAGGACGCAGTGCTTTCGATCGACGAGGACGTAGTCCTCGATCCTCCTGCGTCGCGGCTGCTGGGTTACGAACAGGTCAGCCTGAAGGCGGGCCAATACGCGGTGGACACGGCGACGAACCCGAACGGGGACGTCGTGGTAAATGCCTCGGCGCGGGGCCCAATCATCTGGGTGGAGATCGGACGGCGGAGCGCGGACTGCAAAAAATTTGGGTTCTGCCGTGGGGGCATGGAGTCTTTCAGCGACCGATCGGTGGAAGCGTCGTTCGCGTGGGTGAATGGTCGGCTCCAGGTTCGGCTGCTTTCCGCACCGCCGGAGAAGGACACGGTGCTTTCGATCGACGAGGACGTGGTCCTCGATCCCGCGGCGTCGCGGCTGCT